>CASFKI010000048.1:0-20901 GCA_949295285.1 uncultured bacterium | reverse complement strand
CACTACTTGTCTTAGAACCATGATGTCCTACTTTTAATACATCTATATCTGGTAAGTTATATTTATCTAATATTTCTTTTTCCGTAGTAATTGATGCATCACCCATAAACATAAATTTATAACCATTTAACTCTGTATAAATAACTGATGAATTATCATTTTCATTACAATAATCTTTATTATTTAAAAAGTATAATTTATTATCATCAATATTTAATTCTTTGATACAGTAATAATACTTTATTTTCTTACTATCTAATACTTTGATTAGTTCTTTTTCTAAATCATTATATGGTCCACAATTAAAAATAACTTTCTCTACTCTAAAATTCTCAACTAGATTAATTGCTTCTCCCATATGGTCATAGTCTCCATGAGTTATTATTAAATAATCTATTTTCTTAAGGCCAATACTTCTAAAAAAAGGTATTATAGTGGAAATCATTAAATTAAATGGTTTCCTTTGCACTTCCCATTCATCTTTTTCATAATTTACTTTTCCTCCAGTATCAATTAAAAAACTTTCATTATTTTTATTTAATATTAATATACTATCACCTTGCGATACATCTAAAAAATAAATATAATTATCATTATTAAAATTGGGTTTAATATAAGCGTAAATGATTAAAAATATAAATGGTATTATTAATTTATTTTTCTTTTTAATAATTAATATCAATAAGCAATAATACATAAAAATTAAAAATACATTTAACTTAGAAAAATATATATTTAAATTTAATATATTAGTACTAATAAATGATATCTTTTCCATAATAATTACTAATATATTTAATAATTCATTTAGAAAAGGAAATATCATATTTATTAATGTTAAAGGAAACACTATATATGTCACATATGGTATAAATATTACATTATTTAGAAAACCAATTATATTAATTTCATATGAATTATTTATCATTATCGGAGCACTTGCTAAAAAAGAAATAAAACTTATTATTATAATGTTAATTAAACTATTTTTAATTTTATAATTTTCGGCAATTAATATAATAAAATATGTTATTGTAAAAGATAAGATAAATCCCATATTGAATATATAATTAGGATTTACAAATGTTAATATTACAAATGTTAAATATAATAAATACTTTGTTTTTATATTTAATTTGAATATTTTTTTTATATTATTTAAAATAAAAATTATACTTGCTCTTAAAATTGATGGACTAAAAGACGCTACAAATGAAAATATAAATAATATACTTGTTGTAATTATAAAAGAAAATATTTCATTTATTTTTAATTTATTTAATATACATAGTATAATCATTGAAAACATAGATACATGTAATCCTGATAGTGAAAATAAATGTGTTACTCCATTTATTCTATAATTATTGTATGTATCAATGTCCATATAATCTGTTTTACCAAGTATTAATGCATATAAATAATCATTATGCTCTATATTAGATATTCTTTTATATATATAATTTTTGAATTTAATTAATATATTATTGCTTTTAGAAATTAAACTAAATTTATCTATACTTAAAATATATTTTATTCCTTTTCTATTTAAATATTTTTTGTAATTAAAAGTATTTGGAATTGTATTATTCTTAGGTAATTTAAGATTTCCATATATTTTTAATTTATCCCCTATTTCATAATTAAAACTATTTTTGTCTTCTTCTTTATCAAAATAATATGTTCCTATTAATTTTTCTCTAAATTCTATAGATAACTTGTTTCCATCTATTTTAACACTATCAATAGTAACTATAAATTGATTATCATTTATATCAAAAGAACTTTTAATTTTATAATTATTAACATATATAACAATATATATAATATTTATAATTAATAAAAAATAATAAAAATAATTACACTGTAATATTATCTTTAATTTTTGATATAGTCGTTTCACTTATTCCATCTACATTAGCTAAATCATCAATAGTTTTAAATGGTCCATTATTATTTCTATATACAATAATAGCACTTGCTTTAACTTCACCAATTCCATCTAATAACATCAATTCATCAATAGTCGCACTATTAATATTAATAATATTTTTATTATCATTTTCATTTGTTTCTTCATTATCTTCTTCAATATTATCAGTTATACATACATCATTTTTAATTTTTTCACATACACATGGTGTTTCTACAACTATTTTTTCTTCTTTACTTGCTTTTTCTATTTCACTATTTGAATATATAACTATTACATCTCCATCATTTAATACTTTTGATAAATTGATAAACCTAGTATTAGCTTCTTTTTTAAGACCTCCTGAAATATTAATTACATCAATTACTCTACTTCCACTATCCACTTCATATACGCCTGGTTTATTAACACTACCTTTAACATCAACATGTATTTTATTGTCAATTTTTACCTCTTCACTAGTAGCAACAATGCTAAGCATATCACTAGTAGCTATAATTTCATTATTATTTATTTTTGTACCCTTTATTTCACCATAAATATAAAATAAATATACTATGCCTACTACATAAATTAATATTACAATTATTGGAAATATTAATTTTTTATATTTAAAATTAATAATATTAAATACAATATCTTTCATTTTCACTCCTTTCTATTAATATCATTATACATAAATAATAAAAACACTACTTTTCTTATAAAAAAATATTTCTTATTCAGAAATATTTAATTTTTTTCTTCATTAAGATCAAACTGACTAGTATATAACTCATAATAATAGCCTTTGTTCTTAAGTAATTCTTTATGAGTCCCCATTTCCAATACTTGACCATTTTTAAGTACTAATATTTTGTCACTTCCAATAATAGTTGATAATCTATGTGCTATTACAATAGATGTTTTATTATTCATTAATGTATTCATTGATGCATTTATTGCATATTCAATTCTAGTATCAACACTACTAGTAGCTTCATCTAATATTAATATTTGTGGATCTGTTACTAATGCTCTAGCAATCGTAAGAAGTTGTTTTTCACCATAAGATATATTATCAGTCTCTTCATTTATTAAAAAATTTAATTCACCAGGAAGCCCATCTATCATATATGATATCTTTGACTTATATAATACCGTAGATAATTTATTATCAGATATTTTAGTATCAAATATTATATTATCTTTTATACTTCCCTCAAATAACCATACATCTTGTAAAACCATACTAATTAATTTTCTATATGAAGTTTTATCTAAATCTCTAATACTTACACCATCTATTAATATTTGACCTTCATAATTATCATAAAATCCCATAAGTAGATTAACTATTGTTGTTTTTCCAGTTCCCGTTTTACCTACGATAGCAACCCTTTCTCCTTTATTAATTTTAAGATTAAAATTTTTTAATACTGGTTTACCTTTTACATAGCCAAAGCTCACATCTTTAAATTCAATAGAAGAGTTAAATGTAATATCATCAATATATCCATTATTTTCTTCTTCAAGCGATAATATCTCGCTTATTCTATCAATAGTAGCTATAGCCATTTGTAAATTAGATGTTACTTGAGATATTACATTCATTGGCTTATTGAAATCTTTTAAATATTGCATAAATGATTGAATAGCCCCAAATCTAAGTTGTCCATTTATTACTCTGATTGCACCAATACAAACAACAATTAAATAATTAAAATTGCCTAATGCTTTATTAAGTGGTACAGCTAATGAACTATAAAAACTACTTTTAAAACCATAATTTGCTAATTTTTTACTTACTTTATTAAATTTCTTAATAAAATAATCTTCTTCATTAAAAGATTTAATTACATCATTATTACTAACACTTTCTTCAACAAAAGCATTAACACTTCCAATTGCTTTTTGATTTAATTCAAAATACTTTTGAGTTTTACTGACTATATAAGATAAAATTATATATGTAATAGGAATAACCAATATACTTATTAAACCAAGAGTTATATCTAATACAAACATCATTATAGATATACCTATTATTAAAGATATATTATATATTAAATCTGGTATTATTCCAGTTAAATTATCAGTAAGTCTTTCAATATCATTAGTTATATTGCTAATGATATCTCCTTTTTTCATAGTATCTAATTTAGATAATTTTATTTTATTTACTTTGAATATAATTTTCTTCCTTAATTCGTAGCCAATTTTTTGACCTAATTCACTAGATAAATAACTCTTAAAATAAGTACAAATTGCATCCATTAAATAACAAAATAATACTATCATAAGAATTTTTGTAATATATGTAATATCAAAGGATATATCTTTACTTAAAGAATTATATAAACTATCTGTTGCAAATCCTAAAAAATATGGTGCTAAAGAATTAAAAATTGCTGCTAATATACAAAATAATATTATCAAAAAATAAGACTTTTTATAATCTTTTATAATTTTATATGACTTATTAATAATATTTTTTAGAGAAGTTTTTTCTTTATTATATTTTTTCATATTAAACCTCCCTCTTAACTGAAACAATAAATTCATTAAATATATCACTATTCTTTTGTAGTTCTTTATATGTTCCTATATCATCAATTTTTCCTTCCTCAATAACAATTATTTTATCGCAATCTTTTATACTGCTTACTTTTTGAGTAATAAGAATAATCATCTTATCTCTATATTCATTTATGATATCTCTCATTATTTTTTTATCAGTTATATTATCAACTGCACTAAATGAATCATCAAGTAACAAACATTCACCTTTACTTAATAAAGCTCTTGCAATAGACATTCTCTGTTTTTGCCCACCTGATAAATTAATCGCAGATTGTCCAACTAAATAATCATATCCCTCTTCATTTTTAATAATAAAATCATCAATATGAGCACTTGCTACAGCAGCATTTAAATCACTTAAATTATATTTATTACCAAATGATAAATTTTCTTTTATTGAACCAATAAATAAAGAAGTTTTTTGAGGTGTATAAGCAAATAAATTTCTTAATGATTCAATATTATATTCTTTAATATCAATACCATTTATTAATATCTCTCCACTAGAAGCATCTATATGTCTTAATAATAAATTAGCAATAGTCGTTTTTCCACTACCAGAAGAGCCTATTATTCCGACGAATTCTCCTTTAACTATTTTAAAACTAATATTTTTTAACATATCGCGATGAGCATTTTCATATCTAAAATAAACATTTTTAAATTCAATGCTTTCTAATGTTTTAAGCTTTATATTTCCAGAGTTTTTAATTGATGGTGTTACATTTAGTATTTCATTTATTCTTTTAAATGATACCATTACTCTTGGAATATTTAATATAATTACTAAAAGCATAAGAAAACTAACTAAAATAGTTGCTAAATATTGAATAAATGCCATCATAGAACCAATTTCTAATTGTTTACTACTAATAAAACCAATAGATACATAAACAATTAAAATTGTAGATATATTTATTATTAATAATATCATTGGTTGTATTAAGTATAATATTTTATTTAAAAATACATTTAATCTTTTATTTTCTTCATTAACTTTATCAAATCTCTTTTTAAAATATTCTTGTTTATTAAAAGATTTAATAATTCTTAACCCAGATAAAATTTCTCTTGCTGATGCATTTATTTTATCCATTAACTTTTGTGCAATTTCAAATTTAGGATAAACGATTGAAAATATGATTATAAGTCCTAGTGATAATAAAATAAGTGCGCTCACAACTATCGGAGATAAAATTGAAGCTTTTTTATAACACATAAATGCCGCACCTATTGCCATAATGGGCGCAAATATTATTATTCTTAATCCATA
Source organism: uncultured bacterium (assembly GCA_949295285.1). Taxonomy (GTDB): domain Bacteria; phylum Bacillota_I; class Bacilli_A; order RF39; family UBA660; genus CAG-1000. Next base: position 15,133 of record CASFKI010000048.1, on the reverse strand, counting down.
TGAAAAAGTAGATGTTATATTACTAACATTATTTGTACTTCTATTTATTAATGTAGATGCTCCAAATTCATCTATCTCTTTTTTACTAAAACTATTTATTTTTCTATATAATGAATCTCTTATATTATATCCAAAATAATTAGAAAATTTTGATGTGGCATAAACAACAATAATATTAGAAATTAATGCACTTAAAGTAAAAACAATCATTAATAATGTTTGTTTTGTAATAAAAATTTTATCACTATTTGAAATTCCTATATCAACTATATCACTCATTATATTAGGCAAATATAACTCGCTAATAACTTGAACTATGGAAAATATTGTCATAATTATTATATATTTTCTAATCCCCTTTGTTAATTTTAAAATTTTCATCTTTTTCCTCACATAATTTTATTTAATATTTCATTCATTACATATATTTTATCTTCAGGTATAAATAACATATCATCTTCATTTATTATATATTTATTTTTTATTACATCATTAAAATTAAATTCTTCAAATATATCAACACCAAATTTCTTTTTAAAGTGTGATATACTTATCCCTTGTAATTTTCTAAAACCTAATATTAACTCATTTTCCATTTCTTCTCTGCTAGATATTAAAACTTCATTTAATCTATAATTTCCTTTTATATATGAATTATATGATTTTGTATTTTCATATCTAACATTATTTATATATCCATGACTTCCAAGCCCAAAACCATAATATTCCATATTTGACCAATAAGTCAAATTATGCTTGCTTTCTTTATTTGTCTTAGCAAAATTACTTACTTCATAATGATTGTAACCTTTTTTCTTAAGTTTTTTACATATATATTTATACATTTTATAATCTAAATCATCATCAATATTATTAACATTTTTGTTATATAACATTGTGTGTTTTTCTATAATTAATGAATATGTACTAATATGCTCTACATTTAATTTCAATAATAAAGCAATATCTTTTTTTAATACTGATAAATTTTCTGTAGGAAGTGCATATATTAAATCAACATTTATATTATTAAATCCATATTTTTTACATAATTCAATATTCTTAAAAATACTTTTTCTATCATGTTTTCTATTCAAAAACTTTAAATTATATTTATTAAAACTTTCAACACCAATACTTATTCTATTAACATTATTTAATGATAATAATTTTAATAATTCAGGAGTTATATCATTTACATTACATTCAATGCATATTTCACAATTATTGCTTTTTTTAAATATTTTAATTATTTGAAATAATTTAGTTAAACTTATTATATCTAAACATGATGGTGTACCTCCACCTATATATATAGTTTTAATTATATCTCCCTCATAGTACTTATTAATTTCATCATCAAGAGCACTTAAATAATTACTTACCCATTGCTTATTATTTAATACTTTACAAAAATCACAATAAGAACAAATACTATTACAAAACGGAATATGAATATAAACACTTCTCATGGTATAATCCTCACTATCTAATATATTTTTATTTTATCATTTTTTATTTATATTGTAAATTAATGACAAGAAAAAAGAATGAAATTAAAGTTTCACTCTTTTAGATAAATTTCCTTTAGAATTAATATAATATAAATATTCTGGATCTTGATAGTTTTTTTGTCCATAATATAATTCTCTTATATCTTTATTAATTTTTAATCTATCTAGGCTTCTTTTAATTATCTGTTGTACTCTAGAACCACTAATATTAAAAAGTCTACCAATTTGTTCATCAGTATATTTTTTTTCACTAAAAAATTTTATAAGAATTATTTTTTTACTTCTTTCGTCTAAAGTAGAATTTTTAAGTGCTATCCTAATTTTTCTTTTCACTTCTTCACTAACAAATTTTTCTTCTATATTAACATTTTCATCAGAAATTATATCTTCTATCGTAGTTTTATCTCCATCACATGCAGTATATGGAGTATTTATAGAAATTGTAATTGGAAGATTCATACAAGTACTAGCCCTGTTTACTGTTAAATTCAATTCTTTAGCAACTTGTTCATAACTTAAAACATTATTTCCTGTATTTTTTTGATATTCTTCAATTAATGATTTTATTTTATTACTATCCTCTTCAACTTGAACTGGATATCTAATTGTTCTTTTGGTTTCTTGGTTACTTTTAATAATTAATCTTTTAATCCACCAAACTGCATATGAAGAAAATTTATATCCTTTTGTTGAATCAAATTTATATGTTGCCTTAATAAGTCCCTCATTTCCGTTACTTATTGCTTCTTCAAAATCATAACCTTTTTTCCTATATATATTAGCCAAAAATACAACTAATTTTAAATTATGAACAATTAGTTCATCAACTGCAGTTTGATCTCCTGCTTTTATTCTTTCACTTAATTTTGATACTTCTTCATCAGTTAATCTTCTATATTGACTAATTTCATTTAAATAAATTTTAACTGAACTAAGATCTTTAATATCAAAATTAAAACCATTATTTATTTTATATGTTTGAGCAAATATTTCAAATATTTCATCTTCTATTTCAAAATTTTTGATTTTTAATAATACATCTACCATTTTAACTACTTTATTAGAAGATGATAACAATTCATCAGCTACTAATTCATCAAAAGATATATTTACTTTTTTCATAAAATATATAAGCATTTTATAATTGTTTAATTGTGATGATTTTGTATTTTCATCAGAAAAATTTTTATTAATAAATTTTATTACTTTTGAAAGATCTTGTTTTTCTAATTTATTAAGCATATTATCCCCACATTATTTAATAACTAATACTTTTCTGTTATTATTTGCTTTATTTTCATATGCTTTTTTTAATTTCCTCCTAGCTTTTAATTCAATTTGTCTTATTCTTTCACGAGTAACATTAAAGTATTTACCAACTTCTTCTAATGTATATATTTTGTTATTATAAAATCCAAATCTAAGTTCCAATACTTTTTTTTTCTCTTGGACTTAATTCAGTTGTTTCTTCAAAAAACTTTCTAAAATCACTATACTCTACACTATTTATTACTTCATTTTCAATATCCATTTCTACATCTGGAATAAGTTCTCCTAATTCTGTATTTTTATCTTCTCCAACTAATTCATTTAAACTTGTTGTAGTACGTGAATATTTTTCTATATCATTTAGAATTTTAACAGATAAACCGGACATATCAGACAATTCTTCAATACTAGGATTATGTCCATGCTCATTAATGTAATTTTCTCTTATTTTTCCTATTTTTTGATATTGTTCCGCAAAATGCACAGGAAATCTTATATTTCTTTTAATATCATAAAGTTCTCTATTAATTACTTGCTTAATCCACCAAACAGCATATGTAGAAAATTTATATCCTTTAGTATAATCAAACTTATCTATTGCCTTAAGTAACCCAATATTACCTGCTTGAATTAGATCATCATGTTCTAACCCTCTGAATTTTCTAGCAACATAAAGAACCAATTTTAAATTTTTATTAACAATTTCATCATAAACTTCTTGATCACCATTTTTATATCTTTCAAATAATTTATACTCTTCTTCTTTAGTTAAAACATCAAATTGTGCAACATAATTATAATATTCGTTAGCAGGATTATAATTTTTTTCGATATATGCTGTTCTTTTACCATTCGTTTTTTTGACTATATCTTTTGATTTATTCATAGTTATATTTAATTCACAATATTCAAATAAACTAACTACACTTTCATCAATATCATCTAAATTTTCTGATAATATTGCTATATTATCTGCTAAAATTGGACATTTTGAAAATAATACATCAGCTTCTATTAAATTAATAGAATATGAATTATTTTTTAAAAAAATTAATAAGTTTCTATAGTTTTTAATTACCTTTAAAATATTTAAATCATTATCAAAATTTTCATTAATAAAATCAACTATTACATTTATTTTTTTATCATCTAATATAATTGTACCTTCCATAATTAATCCCCCTTTTTAATAAATAAATATCCCTGCGATATCGCATAGATTATATCATATTTCTATATAAAAGTCAATTTTTTATTTAGTTTTTCATTTGTATGTATTAATTTTTTTCTAAATTATTAATATTAACATTATTTTATATACTGCACCAATTCTTATTAAAGTTTTTAAAATATTTAAAAAATCAATCTTAACGATTGATTTTATTATTTAAAATTCGAAATGCTCGAAATAATTTACAAGTGGTGTCTTCGACACGATTCGAACGTGCGACCGACGGCTTAGAAGGCCGTTGCTCTATCCAGCTGAGCTACGAAGACATACAACCGATTACTTGATAAGTATACACTAAATTATATCATTTTTCAAGCATTTTTTCACTTTTTCACCACATTATATAGATTTTTGTTATCTTTCGTATTAAAAACCACTTCATTAATATTATAATTTTCAAATATTGACTCAGCAATAGCATACTTTACTTCCTCTAAAATAATATTATTATTTATATCATTAAAAATATAATCATTAAAAACTAAGCTAATTTTATCATCTAATATTTCATAATCTTCTAATATTACATTTTCACTAATATATCCATTTAAATTTTCTTGTGAATTTACTCCACTTTTTAATTCATCTATTATTATATCTATTTTTTCATTTGTATCATTACTAATTTTAGTAACAGGAACATAATATAAAATATCATCAACAGTCTTAGAAAAAACTATAGTTGTTTTGCTTATATCATTAAAACTACTAATATCATATTCTTTATTTATACCATATTCTCTAGTTAGTGGGTATGGTAATCTTTTTTTACTATTAGGCAAATATTCTAATTTTTCATCATTTACCGTGATATATATATTTTCTATACCATTTATTTCAGTTAAAGTATAAACAATAGATTCTATCATTTCTTCCTCTAAATATTTTGAAACATTTAATATTTCTTTACTAAAATCTAAATAAACATTATTTTTTTCAACTTTTAAATTATTTAATTTTGTATTTTTAGGAATTAATGAATAAAAATTATCATGTCCTATTAAACCATAAGTTAATATATTAATCTTATTTTTAATTTCTTCCTCAATAGAAACCTTATCATAATATGAAATAACTTTAGAAACATAATTATCATCATCTAATAAATATACACTTGATTGCATTTTATTATCTATTTCGTCTTTTTCAATTTGATTTATATTCTCATCAGGCAATGGTATTAAATAAAACAATAATAATATTCCAAAACACATTGTCATAACTGTTATTTTATTAATTGCATATTTTTTAATCATATTCATCATTAAATAATATGTATAATAAAAAATAAAATGACAGAAAGTCATTTTATAATTTAATTTCTCCCAATTTTAATAATTCTACTACCGCTCCTGCTCTTCCTTTGCATCCTAATTTTTGCATAGCATTTGACACATGATTTCTAACCGTTTTTTCACTGATATTTAAAATTTGAGCTATTTCTTTTGTCGATTTATTATCAATTAATAATAAAAAAACATCTCTTTCTCTATTTGTTAGTATATTTTCTGACATAAGCACCTTCTTTCTATCATGTTCCTAAAATAATTTATGATATTTATAATAACATGTGAAAGAAATAAGCCTATCTATTCAAATTTAATGGTAATATTTTTTTTATCTTCAAATTCTTCTTGAATACTTTTCATTATATTATTAGCAATTTGAGTATTATGATTATTAGATGATATTGTTACTTTTATATTATCATTATTTATTTCAACATATGAATTTATTTTATAGTTATTTAATATTTTATCTTCTAAATAAGTTTCTTTTCCTTTAGCAAGATTTAAAACTTGTAATTCTTCAAAAGCTGTATTTTTTTCTTCTGATGTAGATGAAGAAGAAATAATTTTATCCTGTAACTCACTCATAACATTACTAATTTCTTCATTTCTTTCCACTCTAAGTGCAACAAGCTTATTATTCTCACTAACATCTACATCTATGTTTTTACTAGCATTTTGGGTATATTTATCACTAAATATCTCACTTGGTAATGTGATGTAATAGACTCCTAATATTAATATTAAAGAAAATAAAGTTAAAAACCACAAATTTTGCTTATTCATTTTTCCTCCTCAATAAATAATATTAATATTTAAGTATTTTATGCATATAAAAAAGGAGAATAAATCTCCTAGAAATAAACAGCCAAACATTTTTCAACAACCATTTTAACATCTCTATCTGTAAATGGCTTTGCTAATATATCTATAATTGGATAAGCTTTTGCTCTTTCAATTGATTCAACATCTTCAGCACCACTAATAATAGCAACTGGAGTTTTTACAAATATTCCATTTTCTTTAAAATTTTCTAATACTTGAAATCCATCAACATTAGGCATATATAAATCAACTAAACATGTTTTAATTTTAGGCCTAATGTTTGGATCATTCGCAATTTCAATTCCTTTAGCACCGTCATTTGCTACCAAAACTTCGTATTTATCACTAAATATTTTCTTAACAAAATTTGCAACTAAATTAGAATCATCAATTATTAAAATTATACCTTGTTTTACTGATGGAACTGCAGTTTGTTGTATTACATTTGCTTGATTCATGCTAAACAAACTTTGATCCATTATATTATTTGTATTATTTGATGGAAAAAATTGAATTTCGCTACTTTCATTTGCACCAACCATTGTCATTTGTGGCTGTACAGTATGTTGTTGAGCCGGCATAAGTGGTTCTTGTGAAATTGATTGTTGCATTACTGGTTGTGGTGAAACTGCAGCAACTTGTGGAGCAGTTTGTTGCATTACTGGTTGTGATGAAACTGTAGCAACTTGTGGAGCAGTTTGTTGCATTACTGGTTGTGGTGAAACTGTAGCAACTTGTGGAGCAGTTTGTTGCATTACTGGTTGTGGTGAAACTGTGGCAGTTTGTGAATCTATACTATTTTCAACTAATCCAGGAAAATTAGTTGTTAAAGGACGGCCTAGGTAAGTTTCAGCTACATTTACCACTCTTTTAACTTCTTTTAAAATTTTTACATGGTTTTCGTTTACAAAAGAACTATCTCCTGCCTTACTTTTCATTTCAGATTCATATGCCATATCTCCCAATGTTAAAAATCCCAAATATCTAGCATCACTTTTTAAAGCATGTACTTCAATTGCATAATTCGGCATATCATTCTCTATTCTATGTTTTTCTAAATTAGTTAATTTTTCTTGTAACATATCCAAAAAATCATTCAGCGTTTCATTATACATTTCCATATCACCAAAAAGTTCTAAACTTTGTTGAACATTCACTCCATTATTAGTTAAAATACTAACATCTTTCATATTTTTTCCTCCAATACTTATTTATTATGTACTTTACTCTATTAATAGTATATCACAGTAATATTTAAAAGCAATAAAAAACTGTTTTTATATAATAAACTAACAATTTTTTTACATTAATTATTTAAAATTAAGTTATACCTTTCTAATATTCTATCTCTTCCGAGTAATTTCATTATGCAATATAAATCAGGTGTATTTGATTTAGTAGTTAAAGCAACTCTTAAAATTGTTGAAACATCAGCAACATTTCCTTTGTATAATTCAGGATTTTTCTTATACTCTTTTATATTAGAAGCATAATTTAATTTTTCACACATTGATTTAATCTTATCAAACCACATATCTTTATCATCATCTTCATCATAATACTCATTAATATATGTACTTAATATATTTTTAATTTCAATTTTATCTTGAATATTTTTCCATTCATATTCTTTTTCTTTACTATTAAATATATCATCGTACATATACCAAATTAAGCTTTCAATCATAGAATAATTAATTATATCTTTACGAGGTTTTTCTTGATCCCTTTCAATATTTAATATATTTTTATAATATTCTTTATCAATTTCTATTATATTTTTTAAAGATTCACTATATTCTTTAGCCCACTTGTATGATTCTTCATATAAATGTTCTGCTGTCATTTTAGATATAAATTCTTTAGACAATTTATTTAATTTTTCTAAATCATATAACCCACCACTTGATGACATTTTAGAAGGATTATATTCAAAATCAATAAATTCTTTATTAAAATTTTCTTCATGCCACTGTTCATAATTAGAATTTATTATAGTCATTAATGATTCAATAACCGCTTCTTTTGGATAACCAAGTTCACTATAATAATTCATAGATGCTTCAGGATCTTTTCTTTTACTTATCTTCCTAATACTATTTCCTTCTTTTTTAACAATAAGTGGTGTATGAATATATTTTGGAAGTTCAAAACCAAAAGTTTCAAATAATTCAACATGTTTTGGAACACTACTTAACCACTCTTCTCCTCTTACAACATGAGTTGTATGCATTAGATGATCATCAACTAAATGTGCAAAATGATAAGTTGGAAGCAAATTATCACTTTTCATTATTACAAAATCTTCATCATTTTTTGATAGTTCCAAATCTCCTTTGACCTCATCATAAAATTTAAATTTTTCTTCAAAATCACCATTTGATTTAAATCTAATAACATAAGGTTGTCCTTTTTTTATTTTTTCAATCATTTGCTCTATAGATAAATTTCTACATTTTGCATATTTTCCATAATAACCAGTTCTTTGTTTTTTGTGCTCTTGCATAACTCTTAACTCTTCTAATTCTTCTTTAGCACAAAAACAAGGATATGCTCTTCCAATTTCAATTAAATATTTAATAAATGCATGGTATATTTCTTTTCTTTCACTTTGAACATATGGTCCATATTCCCCAACTATTTTTCCTGATAATTCATATTCATCTGGTATTAAGCCATAATAATGAATAGCATTATCGATTAATTCTACAGCAGTTTTAACTTCTCTTTTTTGATCAGTATCTTCTATTCTAAGTATAAATACACCATTATCTCTCTTAGCAATCAAATAATCAATTATAGCTTGATAAATACCACCAATATGAACATATCCAGTCGGACTAGGCGCAAATCTAGTAACAGTCTTTCCATTACGACTTGGATATAATTTTTCATAATCTTCTATAGTTTTATCAATATTAGGAAATATTAAATTAGCTAAATCTTTATTTGTCATAACTACACTCTCCAATACGCATTGATTATATAACATTTTCAAAATTAAAACAAGACAAATTGTCTTGCTTATACTACATTAAATACAACTACCACAAAAACCACACTAAGTACACTAATCATACCTATTAAAAAATAATCTGTTATTTTAATTCTTTTCTTTTTTACTGTAATAAGTGGTTCTTCTTCAATCATCGTTCTTTCTATAATTGGCTCTATTTTCATTGTATTCATTAATTTCTCTTCATTTACATCATCATTAATCATATAATAAACTCCTCATTTATTTTCTATACATCAAGTATAACAAAATAAAGACAATATTACAAGTTTTTTCTTGACTTAAAAGTAATTTTAATGTATTATTAATTCAGGTTGTGGAGACATACTCAAGAGGCCGAAGAGGCGCCCCTGCTAAGGGTGTAGGTCGGGAAACTGGCGCGAGAGTTCGAATCTCTCTGTCTCCGCCATTTATAAAATTAACCCTTTAGAGGGTTTTTTTATTTATTAGTAAGGAGAAAAAATATGAATAATGAAATAATAAATGAAATAAGTCAAGAATTAAACACACCATCTAAAAATATAGAAAGTGTTTTAAAATTATTAAGCGATGGAAATACAATTCCATTTATTGCAAGATATAGAAAAGAAGCGACTGGTAATTTAAATGAGGAAGAAATAAGAATTATAAATGAGCATTACGATTATCAAAATAATCTTCTAAAAAGAAAAGAAGATGTTATTAGATTAATTGATGAAAAAAGTTTGTTAACTGATGAAATTAAAAATAATATTTTAAATTGTAAAAAATTAGTTGAAGTTGATGATATATATGCACCATACAAAGAAAAGAAAAAAACTAAAGCTACGCAAGCAATTAAAGATGGTTTAGAACCTCTTGCTAAAATAATTATGAGTTTCCCCACTACATTTAATGAAGAAACAATTAAAAAACATTTAAATGAGAATGTTAAAACTATTGATGATGCTATTAATGGATGTAAATATATAATTGCCGAATGGATAAGTGACAATGCATATTACCGTAAATGGATAAGAAATTATTTTTATAAAAATGGAATATTAAATTCTAAATTAAAAAAAACTGATAAAGATGAGACTAAAATTTATCAAATGTATTATGATTATAGAGAAAATATAAATCATATAAAACCTCATAGAGTACTTGCTATAAATAGAGGTGAAAATGAAAAAATATTATCTGTATCTATAGATGTTGATAGTGAAAAAATAATTTCATTTTTGGAAAATAAAATAATTAAGAAAGAAAGTCCAGTTAACAAATATATAAAAGATGCTATTAAAGATGGTTATAAAAGATTAATTGAGCCTAGCATAGAAAGAGAAATAAGAAATGATTTAACTATACAAAGTGAAGACAAATCTATTGAGGTATTCAAAAAAAATCTAGAAAATTTACTTCTAATACCACCTATGAAAGAAAAAACAGTTCTAGGATTTGATCCAGCATATAGGACTGGTTGTAAACTGGCTGTAGTAGATCCAACTTCTAAATTATTAAATATATCTGTTATATATCCACATGAGCCTAAAAACGAATGGGAAAAAGCGAAAGAAACAATTAAATATTTAATAAATACTTATAAAGTAGATATTGTTGCTATAGGAAATGGTACAGCAAGTAGAGAAAGTGAAAAATTAGTAAGTGAAGTATTAAAAGATATTCCTAATTGCAAATATGCAATTGTATCAGAAGCTGGAGCCAGTGTTTATAGTGCAAGCCCTCTTGCTATTAAAGAATATCCAGATTTAACTGTTGAAAAAAGAAGCGCTATTTCAATAGCAAGAAGACTGCAAGATCCTCTAAATGAATTAGTTAAAATTGATCCTAAATCTATAGGTGTAGGTCAATATCAGCACGATGTATCTCAAAAAAAACTTTCTGAATCGTTAGATTTTACTGTTAGCAAATGTGTTAATAAAGTTGGCGTTGATATAAATACTGCATCTGCATCAATATTAAAATATATTTCTGGTTTAACTAAAACAACTATAGATAAAATTCTTAAATATAGAGATAATTTTGGAAAAATTACTTCAAGAGAAGAATTAAAAAAGAAAAAATTATTAAGTGATAAAGCTTTTGAACAATCAATTGGATTTATGAGAATAATTGATGGAGATAATCCATTAGATAAAACAAATATTCATGTTGAAAGTTATGATAAAACAATAAAATTACTTAACTATTTAAACTTTAATATAAATGATATTGGAAATACAAAATTAATAGATGCTATAGATAAAGTTGATTTAAATAATTTATCTAAAGAATTAGATATTGATTTATATACATTAAATGATATATGCCAATCATTAAAACAACCTACTAGAGATTATAGAGATGACTATCAAATGCCAATATTAAAAAGTGATATTCTTAATATAGATAATTTAAACATTGGAATGAAACTTGAAGGAACCATACGCAATGTGGTAGATTTTGGTGCTTTTATAGATATTGGCTTACACAACGATGGACTTGTACACATTTCTAAAATCACAAATAAATATATAAAACATCCAAGTGATGTACTAAGTGTTGGTGATATAGTTGAATGTTATGTCATTGATATAGATAAAAGCAAAGAAAAAGTTTCACTTTCATTAATAAATCCAAATAATTAATTTTTTTGTAAATAATAACAATTTCATTTAAAATATTACTATAATTATAGTATAATATATTAGAGGTGGGCTTTAGTGAAAGAAAAAAACTTTTATATTATTGGAATAACTTTTTTATGTTTATGTTTTTCATACATAGGATATTTATCATATAATAAAATGAATACAATAGGAATTGAAAGTGATTTTAATGGAAAAGGTATAACAAAAGATGAATATATTTATAAAGAAGATTTATTAAATTTAAACTATAATATAGATGAAATAAATATTATTAGTGAAAAAATTAGTGATACCAATGTTAAAAAATATTTACTCAATAAAAAGTATAATGATTTAATTAAATTAATCTCTAGCCCATATTTTAACATCGATAATATAGAAAGATATCAAAAGTATAAAGATAAATATGATTATAATATCGAAAAAGTTGTAATGGATGTAGAAATTGGAATTGATTATGACTTTTATTCAAATATTCAAAAATCAGACATTAGTAAAAACGAACTTATGTTAGTTAATAAATATAATAATTTGAATAATGATTATATTCCTACTTTAGTGACTGTTGAATCTAAATATGGTAGTGGGAAAGCAGATATTGTTGCTTATGACTATTTTAAAAAGATGATAGATTCAGCTAAGAAAGATAACATTATTTTAAAAAGTAAATCATTTTATAGAAGTTATAATAGACAAAATGAATTATATACAAATTATGTAAAAGAAAATGGTCAAAAATCTGCTGATACTTTTTCTGCAAGACCAGGACATTCAGAACATCAAACTGGATTAGCAGTTGATATAAATACATCTTCATCTAGTAGCCATTTTGAAGAAACTAAAGAATATCAATGGTTAAAAAATAATTCTTATAAATACGGATATATATTACGATATCCTGAAAATAAAACTTATATTACAGGTTATAAATTTGAACCATGGCATTTTAGATATGTAGGAATAGATGCAGCTAATAAAATATTTCAAGAAGGAATAACTTTTGAAGAATACTATATTAAATATGTTAAATAAATCTTGTACAAATACAAGATTTATTTTTTATAAAATAATATATATATTAGATAAGTAATTATCGATGAAGATATAGTTATTATAACTAATTTTAATAAATTCTTATTAAAATCACTTATTTCATCAACAACATTAGTTTCTTTTACATCAGATACTTTTAATGTTTTATGCACATTAATCTTATACTTATAATCATTATTAACATTAATTAAAATTATATTATTAGATTTATTAAAATTACCATTACCTTCAATACTAATATATGCATTATCATCACTTAATTCATAATTAATATTTAACATATCTTCATCATCAATAGTAATATCATATTCATATACATTTTTTTTAAAATTAATATTATAATTTTCAATAGTTAAAGACTCCAAATAATTAATCTTTTCTTCAGCTTTAACTTTACAGCTAATAAATAATAACATTAAAATAAATACTTTTATTAATATTTTCATATTTTTATTATTTGCTTATTAAAAAAATAAATTCATTTAAATGAATTTATTTTATAATTTTTATAATAATTTTTTTATTTTTCCTCTTTTTCTTTTCTATTTTAAATGAACTTATTAATATATCTTTCATACCATCTATCTTTTTATTGTAATAAATAGTTGCAAGTAATTCTCCTTCTTTCACTTTATCGCCTAGTTGATGATTTAATACAATACCACAAGAATAATCAATTTTATCTGTTTTTAATACTCTTCCTGCTCCTAAATCAAAAAACAATTGAGCTAATTTAACAGCGTCTATATTATTTATATATCCACTTGCTGGTGATAAGACTTTTAATTTTTTGGCTTTATTTTTAAGTTTTTTTATATCACCACCCTGATATTTTATCCAAGAATAAAATTTATTTTTGGCATGAGAACCTTCTAGTAAGTTTACTACTAGTTCATGGGCTTTCTTGTAACTTATTTTTTTAGCGGTACTAATCATCAAGGCAGATATATAAGTTGCTAAATCATATAATCTTTTATCATATTTTCCATTGAAAAAATCAATAGTTTCTTTTACTTCTAATGAATTTCCAATATTTTTGCCAAGTGGTATATTCATATCACTTAAAATACATATAACTTTCTTTTTATAATATTTACCAATACTAATCATAGTTTTAGCAAGTTTAGTCGCATCTTTAACATTCTTCATAAATGCTCCCTTACCTACTTTTAAATCTATAATTATTATATCACTACCACTGGCTATCTTCTTTGACATTATTGAACTTGCTATTAATGGTATAGAATCAACAGCACCGATTTGATTTCTAAGAGCATATATCTTTTTATCAGCGACAGCTATTTTTTCACTTTGACTAATAACTGCACAACCAATATTATTTAATGCATCAATAAAAGCTTTTTTACTAAGATTCAATTTATATCCAGGAATGCTTTCTAATTTATCAACAGTTCCTCCAGTTAGTCCAAGTCCTCTTCCACTCATTTTAGGGACACATACGCCAGCACACGCTACTATTGGAGAAATAATTAATGTTATTTTATCACCAACTCCACCAGTTGAATGTTTATCAACAATCGGTTTATTTATAGACGATAAATCTATTGTTTCACCACTTTTAATCATTACATCTGTTAAATAATATGTTTCGTTTAAACTAAGCCCACTATAATAAATTGCCCATATGAATCGACTCATAGTATTATCATTTATTTTACCTTTAACATATGAATTTACCATATATTTAATTTCATCATAACATAATTTTTCCTTATTTTCTTTTCTTCTAATAATGTTATCTGCTCTCATTTTAACACCTACTCTATTATATATATTGTATCAAATTATCAACTTGTTTTAAAGTATTAAAATAATATTATTTATAAAAAAGTAGATTTATTCATCTACTTTTCTACTACTTAAAAAAGAAACTTTTTCTGCTATTACATCCAGTGAATATTTCATTTCGCCATCTTTTTCATATTTAGATGTTTGAAGCCTTCCTTTTACTCCAATAATATCCCCTTTCTTACAATACTCACATGTATTTTCTGCAATTCCATTCCATAAAGTACATCTAATAAAATCAGTATCATAAACACCTTCAAAATTTTTGTAACTTCTTGGAACGGCTACTGTTATAAGTGTTTTCTTTTTATTATTATCTGTATTAATTATTTCAGGATCGCTAACTAAACGACCAGCAATTACTAGTTGATTTAACATATTTTCCTCCTTTCAAAAAGAATATATCAAAAAGCAAAAAGTCAATCAAATCAATAAAATTATTAAATTGAACATAAAAAAATATATAAAATTCAATTATTTTTATAACAAATGTAAATAACTAAATATTAAATTTT
>CASFKI010000047.1:0-3945 GCA_949295285.1 uncultured bacterium | reverse complement strand
CTCTAGTAAAATTCCTATATTCCCTTGTCATTATTTATCCTCCTCATACTAATTTTAACACATAAAAAATCTACACGCTTTTTATTTAGTGTAGATTTTTTTCAAATCACTTCTTACTGCAGGTTTTTTTATTTCATATTTTAAATAAATTATTATAAAAATAATATTACTAAAGAACCAACTATTAAGCAATATATACTAAAGTAAATAAGTTTACCATTATTAACAACATTTCTAAACCATTTAGTTACAAGTAATGTAACTATACAAGAGACTAATATTGAAAGTATATATTGAATTATTAATATATTATTAAACTCTAGATCAATAAATTCTACAGCAGATGCTGCAATACTAATTGGAATATACAACATAAATGAATATTTAAAAGCCGTGTCTCTTTTTAATCCCGCAAACATACCACCAACAATAGTTGATCCACTTCTGCTTATACCAGGAAATAATCCAGCAATTTGCATACATCCAACTATTAGAGCTTCTTTTACATTAATTTTATCGTCTTCTTTTTTACCTTTAAAGTTTCTTACGATAAATAATAGGAGTGATGTAATAATAAGAGAAATACCAACTATTTTTATATTATTTTCTATTTTAGCAAATAAATCTAATTTTTTAACTATTAATCCAATTATTCCAGCAGGTATACATCCAAGAACTATCATCCAACAATATTTATAATTATCTTTATCTTTTTTATTTTTATTGAATAGGTAATTGAAGAAACTTTTAATTAAATCAACAATATCTTTATAAAATATTATTAATATTGCTATTAATGAACCTAAATTAGTAAGTATAGCAATTGTATCATAATCCATATCTAAATTTATTAAATTTTTAAATATCATCAAATGACCACTAGATGAGACGGGTATTGTTTCCGTTAAACCTTGTATTATTGCTAGAAATATATATTTTATTGTTTCCATTTAAATCACCTTAATTATTATATAATATTTATTATACTTTTAAAATATAATTTAATATGTTTAAAAAAATAATTATGTTTATTTGTGGGATAATACTGACATCCTATTCATTAATGTTTATTATAATATATTTAAATTTATTAAAGATGGGATATACATTTATTAAGTATATTAAGTATATATTTAGTCATTTTGAATGTTTAATTATATTTGTTGGAATAACATTGATTTTATTATCTTTAAAAAAAATGCATATTTTAAAATAAATTTGTTAAAACTACTATTAGGAGGAAAAAATGAAAAAGTTAATATTAATTTCATTTCTTGTATTGATGTTATTTGGTTGTAGTCTTATGGAAACTCCATCTAGTAAAGTAGAAGAATACTTAGATAATTATAATTCTTTAAATGATGATGTATTATCTAATTTAGATACTACTGTTGAAGATGAAAATTTATCAGAAGATAATAAAACTATATATAAACAAGTATTAAAAAGACAATATAAAGATTTAAAATATGAAATAAAAGATGAAATTATTGATGGGGATAATGCTCAAGTAGTTACTAAGATTACTGTATATGATTTATTTAAATCACAAAATAATTCTGAAAATTATCTAAATGAACATCAAGATGAATTTTTAGGATTAGATAATTTATTTGATAATAATTTATTTGATAAATATAGATTAGATGAAATGTTAAAGATGGAAGATACTGTAGATTATGAAATAACTTTTGAATTAGTAAAAGAAGATAATACTTGGAAAATAAAAGAACCAAATAGAGAAATATTAGAAAAATTACATGGATTATATAATTATGAAGAAGAAATCTCTTAGAAAAGGGATTTTTTTATTGAATAAATAATAGAATGATAGTAAACTATATTTTGGGAGTAGTTATTAGATATGTAGAGGTAGAAGATATTAATAAAAAAACAAAATAAGAAATATTTATTGCTTTTAATTTGTAACTAAATTTATAAATGATAGATTGTATGATCTAAATACTGATTTATATATAGGTTAATACTCAAAGAACTTTTAATTAAGATAAATAAAGAACTTAAATAAATAGTTAAACAATTAAATATGGATAATAATATATCTGATATTGATAAATATAATAAAGACGGACATGTTTTTTATTATTTATGCTAGTTGTGATTTTGAAAGTGATATGTTAAAAAGTAGGAGTATAAAAAGTTCATCTATGCCAGTAAATATTCTTAGTGATAATGTAAATATATATATATAACAATGAAATAAAAGATGGAAAAATTTAAATTGGTAGAGTAGTTGCCGTTATTACACTATTATTTTTGGCTATTTTAAGTATATTTGGTTTAGCGAAAAATAAAAAAGAAAAATCAATTTTATAATGATAATTTTAAATATTGTGTTAGTAATTTTGATGATGAGTATAAATATTCTAGAGATAGATTTTAATATTATTAAAAGGAAGTGATTAATATGAAAATGCCTAATATGACTGAAGCAAAAAAAAGGAATAAAAGAAATATAAATTATACAAAATATAATATTGATTTAAATTTTGAAAAAGGTAAAAAGTATTTTATTAGAACTTATGGTTGCCAAATGAATGAACATGATTCTGAGAAAATAAAAGGTATGCTTAATTCTTGTGGATTTATTGAAGTAGATGATCCTGAAAAATCAGATATCGTAATTTTAAATACATGTGCAATTAGAGAAAATGCTCATGATAAAGTATTTGGATATTTAGGAGTTTTAAAACATATAAAAGATAATGTTAATAAAGATTTATTAATTGGTATATGTGGATGTATGCCTCAAGAAGAAGTTGTAGTTGATGAAATATTAAATAAATATAAATATGTTGATTTTGTATGTGGAACTCATAACTTAGATAATTTACTTACAATTATAAAAAATAAAATAGATACTAAAGAAAGGCAAATAGAAGTTTTAAGTTGTGAAGGTGATGTAGTAGAAGGAATTCCTGTATCAAGAGATAGTATATATTCTGCTTGGGTTGATATTATATATGGTTGTGATAAGTTTTGTACTTATTGTATAGTACCTTATACAAGAGGAACTCAAAGAAGTAGAAAAAAAGAAGATATATTAAATGAAATTAAGGAGCTTAAGAAAAAAGGTTATTTAGAAGTCACATTATTAGGACAAAATGTTAATGCATATGGAAAAGATTTATATAAAGATTATAATCTTGCTAATTTATTAAGTGATGTAAGTGAAATAGGTATACCAAGAGTTAGATTTGTTACATCTCATCCATGGGATTTTACTGATGAAATGGTAGATGTTATTGCGAGCAAAGAAAATATTATGCCATATATACATTTACCTCTTCAATCTGGTAGTAATAAAGTATTAAAACTTATGAATAGAAGATATACTAAAGAAGATTATTTAAAATTATATAATTCTATTAGAGAAAAAGTTAAAGGTGCAAGTATTACTACAGATATAATTGTAGGTTTTCCAGGGGAAACAGAAGAAGATTTTAATGAAACAATAGATGTTGTTAATAAATGTCAATTTGATGGAGCTTTCACATTCGCTTTTTCACCAAGAGAAAATACACCAGCTGCATTAATGAGTCAAACAGTAAGTGAAGAAGAAAAAATGAGAAGATTACATGTTTTAAATGAAATAGTTAATAAATATAGTAATGAAAGAAATAAACAATTAGAAAATAAAGTTGTTAAATGTCTAGTTGTTTCATTAAGTGATAAAGATAAAAATAAAGTATGTGGTTATACTGAAAATATGAAATTAGTAAATATTAATGGACCTAAATCTTTAATTGGAAAAATAGTAAATGTTAAAATAACAGATACTAAAAGTTTTTCATTAGATGGGCAATACATAGAAGAAAAATAAAAAAATTTTCTTCTTTTTTATTCATTGTTAAATATTGATATTTTAGATATAATATATATAGTAAGAAATAAAGAGGAATATATGAATAGAAAATATATGAG
>CASFKI010000046.1:0-9491 GCA_949295285.1 uncultured bacterium | reverse complement strand
AGCGAGAGAGGGATTTGAACCCCCGACATTTCGGGTATGAACCGAACATTCTAGCCAACTGAATTATCTCGCCATAAATCAATCAAGCACATAAATAATATCATATTTACTTGACTTTGACAATACTTAATATAAACTTTTTTTAAAAACATTAATTTCTATAGTAAATTTCAATATTCTTTTTATTATTGTTATCTTTTTCAACTTTTAATTGTTTTATTTTATTAAAATTATGAATATCAAAACTAATTATTTTCTTTTATCTCAATATTTAGCTAAGTTAATATGGTATTTATCAAAGTAATAACAAGAAAAGATATATTGCAATACAATACCTGTAAGTATATAATTAATTATACGATTTTTAGTTTTATTTGTTAAATATACATAATTATTTTTATTATTCATATTAAAACTCTTACATAAAAATATTTTATTATTAATTGTTTGTTTAACAATTAATAATATGATATTATATGTTAAAAGGAAGGTAAATATGTTAATAATTAATAATTCTGAATATTTTATTAATAAACAAGATATAAAATGGCTAATTTATATGAATTATGATTTAAGTACTAATCTTTATATTAAATTGTGTGAAATGCTAAATACTATGAAGGGAAACTATATAAAAATAAGAGACGAAGAAGTATTACAATATATTTTTAGAAATAATACAATAAATTTGTTTGAGGATTATTATAATATGACAATTTTTGAATTAAATTCTTTAGTAGTTAAACTTCAAAGTGAAATATTAGACTTAAATTGTGAAGATGATATTAAAATTTTAAGTAAGTACAAAAAAGAAAAAAAATATAAACAATATTTATTAAGAGAAATAACTGAAATTATAGAAAGAAAGAAGAAATTATCTAATAAGGAATTACCTAATATAATAGATGTTACATTTAAACCTATAATAAAGGGAAATTTATGTGCAACAAGAGCACTAGATTATAAGAAAGTATTGATATATGATGTAAATGGTAGAAGAATTTATAATATGGATGAAGACTTTTGTAAGGTGGCTTATAAAATTATTATGCTTGAGAGTAGTGATGCTCCTTATAGTGGAGAAGTATCTTGCAAATTATCAGATGATAATAAATATATTATAGTTGAACAATTAGAAAATAAAGAAGTAAAAAATAAAGAAAAACCTCTTAAATTATCTAGAGAAACTTAATAATAAATAATTATAATATTTAAAAAAATACTATAAAAAAAATATTAAATATGTTAAAATGTATGAGGAGGATAGGTATTATGGATAAAACAACTGCAATTATAACTATTGTGTTTTTATTATTAATATTTCTTTTATACCTTTTAACTGTTTTTATTAAATCAAGAAAGAAAAAAAACATATTAAAGATTATTGATAAATTAACTACTGAAAAAAATCTAATAATATCTGCATCCTTAATAACTGAATTATCAAAAGCAGATAAACTTGCTAATAATAAAAAGCTTGAAAAAGAAGTTGAAAATTGGAAAGTAAGATTTGATAAAATTGAAAAGAAAGATTTAGTTAGATTAACTGATGAGTTAGTTGAAGTAGAAACTATTTGTGTAAGTAAAAAATATAATGAAGCATATAAAATGCTTGCTAATACTGAGAAAGATATATATCATGTTAAGACTAAATCAATTAAATTGTTAAATGAAATTAGGGAATTAACCGAAAGTGAAGAGAGAAATAGAGATGCTATTACCAAATTAAAAAGTATATATAGAGAAGTTGTATTTAAATATAATAAAAATAAAAATGATTATCAAGAAGTTTCTAATAGAATAGAATTACAATTTGAAAATATTGATAAATTATTTAGTGCTTTTGAAGTAGCAATAATGAATAAAGAGTTTTCTGAACTTGGAAAAATAGTTAGAGTTTTGGATGATATGATTACTAATATTAGCATTGTTATAGATGAAGCTCCAACAATCGTACTTATGTCTAAAATGATTCTTCCAAAAAAAATGAATGACATTAAAAATATGTCTACTAAGATGACTAGGGATGGTTATAATATTGAATATTTAAACATTGATTATAATATTAATGAAACAAATAAAAAAATAGAAGAAATAATGGATAGATTAAATGTTCTAAATTTACAGGATTCTATTTTTGAATTAAAAACTTTACTTGACTATTTTGAAGGCATTTATAGTGATTTTGAAGCTGAAAAAAGAGGTAAAAGAGACTATGAAAGAGGAATTATAAATGTTAATCAAAGAATATATAAAGTAAGTTCTATTATTAAGAATTTATATGCTGAGATTGATAATTTAAAAGATACTTATGATTTAAGTGATGAAGAAGTTATTGTGATTGATGAAATAAATAATGAATTAACTGAAGTTAAAAATGATTTTAAGAAAATAAATGACAGAACATTATATAAAATTATTCCTTATTCTAAATTAAGTAATGAGTGTGAATTGGTAGCAGTTAAATTATCTAAGGTAGAGGATAGACTTGAAACTACACTTAAAAATTTAGGAAGTCTAAAAGAAGATGAAGCAAGAGCAAGAGATCAATTATATGAAATTAAAAATATAATTAATAATTCTAAATATAAGATCAAAGATTATGATTTGCCTATAATACCGGATGAGTTTTATATTGAATTAAAAGAAGCTTATGAAGCAGTTAAAAATATTAATATAGAAATATCTAAAAAACCTATTTCTATCAAAACTCTTAATTTAAGAGTTGATACTGCTAGAGATTTAGCACTTAAGTTATATCAAACAGCAAGTAGTACAACTAAAACAGCAGCTATGGCTGAAATGGCTATAGTTTATGGAAATAGATATAAATCAAGTAATAAAGAAGTTGAAGAAGGATTAAATGCAAGTAAAAAAGCATTTTATAATGGAAATTATCGGGAGAGTTTATCAATTATAATTAATACTCTTAATATTGTTGAACCAGGAATTCAAAAGAAAATTTTAAACAAGATGGAAAGTTAGGTGTATTTATATGGCTAAAAAGAAAAAACAAGCTGAAGAAAAAGAAGGATTTGTATATACCAATGAGGTTGTTAGTTTAATAATGATATTATTATCTATAACAGGTCTTGGTTCTTTTGGAATAGTTGGTGAATTAGTTAAAAAGTTTGCAATATTTATGTTTGGATCTTGGTTCTTTTTATTTCTAATTTTTATATTAGGAATAGGTATATATATATTAATATCAAGAGGAAACCCAAAATATTTTTCTGCTAGATTAATAGGTGTATATTCAATAATTATTGCAATATTGTTATTTTCACATATTAAATATATAACTGATAATACGCTATCAACGAGTCAAATAATCAGTACAACTATTAGCAATATAGAAGCTGCTTTTGATACATCAAGTTTAATTAAGAACACAGGTGGTGGTATAATAGGAGCTTTATTTTCTTGGATATTAGTAAATTTTTTTGATGTTGAGGGATCATTAATTGTAATAGTTATTGCTACTATATTTGGATTTATTATGTTGTTTGATATTACTATTGCTGATATTGTAAGAGGAATATGCAATTTATTTAAAAAAATATTCTTTAAATCTAAGAATAGTTGCGATGAAGATGAAAGTGAAGAAGAAGTTGATAGTGATAATGATATTAAAGATAAAAGGGTGGTTATTACTAGCGTAGAGGATTTAGAACCAAGAAAGAGTGAAGAAAAAGTAATAGAAGATAATAAAGTCAATTCTAATGATGTTTATGTTAAGCCACCAATCCAATTATTAAATCCAAATAAAAATAAAAATAATAAGAGTAATACTACTGAATATATAGCAAATAATACTAAAATATTAGAAAGAGTTTTTGAAGATTTTAATATGCATGCTAAAGTGATAGAAGTTCATGTCGGACCTGCAGTTACTCAATATGAAATGTCTATAGATAGAGGTACAAAGGTTAATAAAGTATTAAGTATATCTCGTGAAATAGCTCTAGCTCTTGCTGCTAAAGAAGTAAGAATAGAAGCACCAATACCTGGGAAAAATACCGTTGGTGTTGAAATACCTAATCAAAATATTATTCCTGTATCAATGCGTGAGATAATGGAAGATTTAGAAAAAAATCAGAAATATAAAAATTCTAAATTAGCTGCACCTCTTGGAAGAGATATTATGGGTAGGGTCAAGTGTGTTGAAATTGATAAAACTCCTCATATGTTAGTAGCAGGTTCTACTGGTAGTGGTAAGAGTGTTTGCATAAATAATATAATTATGTCTGTTATTATGAGAACCACTCCCGATGAAGTTAAAATGGTACTTGTTGATCCTAAGAAGGTTGAATTTAGTGTATATGATAACATGCCACACTTATTAATTCCTGTAGTTACGGATCCTAAAAAAGCTAGTGCAGCATTACAAAAAATTGTTGTTGAGATGGATGATAGATATGAAACATTTAAAAATAGTGGTACTAAAAATATAACTGGTTATAATGAATATATAGAAAAAAAATTAAAAAAAGATCCAAATTGTGGTCTTAAAAAAATGGAATATATACTGGTAATAATTGATGAACTTGCTGATTTAATGTTAGTTGCTGCCAAAGATGTAGAAGAAAGTATTATGAGAATTACCCAACTTGCAAGAGCCGCTGGTATACATTTAATAGTTGCAACTCAAAGACCAAGTACTAATGTTATTACTGGTGTTATTAAAGCGAATATACCAACTCGTATATCATTTGCAGTATCATCATCTATTGATAGTAGAACTATTCTAGATATGACTGGTGCTGAGAAATTACTTGGAAAAGGAGACATGTTATATAAACCACAAGATGAAAATACTCCAACTAGAGTTCAAGGAAGTTTTGTTAGTGATGATGAAATAGCAAGAGTTGTTGAATTTATTAAAAATAGATCTACTGCTCCTAAATATAATGAAAAATTTGAAAATTTAGAATCTGAGGTAAGTTCTTCGAGTGAGCATAATTCATCATCTGAGCAAAAAGATGTTTTATATGATGAAATATTAAATTATGCAATACGTATGGGACAAATAAGTGCCTCTTTAATACAAAGGAAATATAGTATTGGTTATAATAGAGCAGCACGTATTATGGATATGTTTGAAGAACGTAATATCGTAGGACCTGCAAAGGGATCTAAACCAAGAGATGTTTTGGTTAAATTAGAAGATGAAAATAATAAGGAGGAATAATTTATGCCAACAATACATATAGAAGCGGGAAAAGATGAAATAGCGCCAAGAGTACTTATGCCAGGAGATCCAAATAGAGCTAAATATATAGCTGATAAATATTTAACTGATGTCAAATTAGTAAATCAAGTTAGGGGAGAACTTGCTTTTACAGGAAAATATAAAGATACATTAGTAACAATATTTTCAAGTGGAATGGGTATTGGTAGTATGGGAATATATAGTTATGAATTATTTAATGATTATGATGTAGATTACATAATTAGAATAGGAACAGCAGGTTCATATGTAGAAGATTTGAAAGTATATGATATTTTACTCGCTGATTCTGCTTATTCTACAACTACATTTGATGAAGAAGAAGGAAATAAAAATTTAGAAATAATTAATTCTTCTTATGATTTAAATGCTAAAATATTAGATACAGCGGCTATTAAAAATATAAAAGTTAAGCAAGGTAGATTACATACAGCAGAATCATTTTACTCAAGTCATAAAGATCATTCTAAATATATTGAATTTGGATGTAAAGCTGTTGAAATGGAGGCATATGCTTTATTTTATAATGCTAAAAAATTTATGAAAAAAGCAACTGCACTTATAACTATTAGTGATAGTTTTATTACAAATGAAGAAATTGATTCTAAAGCGCGTGAAACAAAACTTGATGAAATGATATCATTAGCATTAGAATCTATAATAAAAATGTAAAAAATGTTAAAAATAATAAAGAAGATTGTTTTATCTTCTTTATTATTAAAAAGGGATGTGAGTTATGGAATATAAAAAAATAGAATATAATAATTATACATTTCATTCAATAAATACCAATAGATTTAAAAAAATATACATAATATTATTTTTTGTAAAAAAATTTAATAAGAATGATATAGCAAATAGTAATTTATTAACTAAGAATATGGTTTATTCTTCTAAGAAGTATAATACTAAAAATAAAATAGCTAAAAAAGGTGAAGATTTATATGGTGCAAGAGTTGAAATGCAATATGCTTTAACTGGTAATATGCAAGAGATAATTGCGGCTGTAAATTTTTTAAATCCTAAATATACAAGTAGTGAGTATATAGATGAAACATTAGATTTTTTATATGAAGTATTATTTAATCCTAATATTGAAAATGATGGTTTTAAAGAAGAATATTTTAATATAATTAAAAATGATACTATTAGTGAAATTGATTCAATTAAAGATAATCCTAATTTATATGCTAGTGTTAATTATGCTAAACATATGTATAAAAATACGCCAAACGAATATAGTACAATACCTAGTAAAAAAGATATTGAAAATATTACTCCAAAATCTTTATATGAATTTTATAATAAATTAAATAGTGGAGAGTATAGAATCGATTTAATAGTATATGGAGATATTGATGATAATATTATTTCAAAAGTAAATAATAAATTTAAGGGATTAAATGGGAATAAAAAAATATTAGAATTTCAAATTAAACATAAATATGAAAATAAGGTTGAAGAAATAGTGGATTGTCTTGCTTATAATCAATCTAAATTATATATGGGTTATAGATTAATTGATATGAACTATCATGAAATGTCACATGTTCTTAGAGTTTATAATACTATTTTAGGAACTATGAATGATAGTGTATTGTTTAATATAGTAAGAGAAAATAATTCTCTTTGTTATTCTATCGGCTCATATTATTCTAAATATAATCCATCACTTACTATATATGCTGGTATTGATAAAGATAATTATGAAAAAACAGTTAAACTTATTAGTGAGTGTGTTAATTTAATGAAAGATAAAAAAACATTACAAAGGTTATTCACATCAGCTAAAAAAACTATAAATACTTTTTTAAATAATTATTATGATGATGCAGCTAGCCAAATTAATAAGTGTTATTATGATCAATTTATGGAAAGTGAAGATATTGAGACATATAGGGAAAATATTAATAAAGTAACTATCGATGAAATTATAAAGCTAAATGACAAAATTTCATTAAGTACAATATATTTATTGAAAGGGGATATTAATTATGAAAATAAAGACATTTAAAAAAGTAAATGAAAAAATATATTGTGAAAAATTACCTAATGGCGTCTCAGTATATTTATATCCAACTGATAAAACTAAAAATTTTTATATATCTATATCTGTTAAATATGGAGCTAGAATAAATAAATATAAAATTAATAATAAATTTTATAATATAATTCCAGGATCTGCTCATTTTTTAGAACATAAAGTAATGGCATTATCGGAAAATCCAGTAATATCAAAAAGGATAAATGATTTAGGAAGCCTTGCTAATGCTTGGACTAGTTATTATGGAACGAATTATAATTTATTTGGTAGTATAAATTTAAGAGAAAATTTAAAATTGTTACTTGACATATTTTATAGTATTGATATAAATAAAAAAAATGTTGAAGAAGAAAAAGGAATAATAATAGAAGAAATCAATATGTATAAAGATCAAATAGATAACTATATATCTAATAAGTTATTTTCAAATTTATTTCATAATTCTTATATTAAAAATACGGTGGTTGGTGAAAAAGAAGATATCAATAAAATAACTGCTAAAGATTTAAATAAAATATATAATGATTATTATACAACTGATAATACTTTTATTATTGTTACTGGTAATTTTGATGTTGATATAATTTTATCTGATATTAAAGAATATATGAAAAATATTAAAGTGAAAAATCATTTTTTACCGAAGAGAATAAAAGTAAAAGATAAAAAAACGGTGTGTGTTAATTATGAAGAAATTAAGAAAGATGTTCTTGATGATAGAGTAAAATATGCTATAAAAATAGATAAAAAAGAATTTGGTATTAGAAAAGATTTTTTATTAAAATATTATTTAAATATTATACTATCAAATAATTTTTCACCTACAAGTAAATTGTTTGAAAAATATAAAAATGAA
This sequence comes from uncultured bacterium, assembly GCA_949295285.1. Classification (GTDB taxonomy): domain Bacteria; phylum Bacillota_I; class Bacilli_A; order RF39; family UBA660; genus CAG-1000. The sequence goes on along the minus strand of CASFKI010000046.1, from coordinate 1,361 downwards.
GGATTAGTTATCAGTATGGGTAGTAGTTCTAATATTATTGATGACTATGTTGTTATAATTATTAGTGCTGTTACGAAAGATGCTAATAAATTTATAAATAGAATAAAAAAAGATATAATGAATATATCTATAACTGAAGAAGATTTTGAAAGAAAGAAAAAATTATTTTTAAAAGGATTTATACTACATTTTGACAATATTGAAGATATTGAATATGATATATGTTCATCTATTATGATTGAAAATAAAATATATTATGATGAATATGATATTATTAATAATATGAGTTATGATACTGCTAAAAATATAATAAGTAAAATGAATTTTGATAATTATAGTATCATTAGAACTATTAAATAAAAAAGAACCCAATTTGGTGGAATTAGGTTCTTTTTGTAAGTAACATATTCTTAAGGTATACGTCCTTACAAAGAAATTTTATCATTTATATGTACTATTTGTCAATAAAAATATTTTAATTATCCATAATAATAATATGAATAATGTTAAAAAATATTTTAATATTTCCAATAAAAAAGTATTAATAATTAGTTTAGCATTAATGTCTTTTTCAATTGGTATATGGAATAATTATAGAGGAATTTGGTTAAAAAGTAATATATTTTTATTAACTGATGTAGGCAATATTATTTCATGTGCTTTAATATGTAGTTCTATAATAATAATTATTATAACTTTAATATCATCTAAAATAAGAATTAAAAAACTAATAATAGAAATAATGCATATTAGAATTAATTCACTATTTATATTATTAATTACTAATAATATATTTATAATAATATTGTGTGTTATATTGTCTATTATATGTGAAGTTATATTTTCGTTATCTTTTTATCCATTATTATCATTTGAGGATAATAGTGATTTAATGTATAGAAAGAAAAGTGTAGTTGAATATTTTTCAATGGATATTGGAATTATATTTTGTGGTTTTTTATTAGGGTTATTTGCATTTAATTATGATCATTGTTTATTATTATCTTTAATATCATCAATATTATCATTAATAATATTAAATTTTTATAACAATAATAGTTTTTTAAGGCATAAAGACAACAATTCACTTAAAGTAGCAATTAAAAATATATTATCTATTAAGAGTAATAAATTATTTTTGCTATCATCATTTTTTGCTAAGATATCATATGGAATAGTATTTGATTTAATGATAATTATATTAATAAATAATTTATATTTTGATGATCTAAGTTCATCTATTTATATAATTATAAATAATATGATAGGTAATTTTTTATGTCTATTTTTAAATAAAATAAATAATAAAATAACTATTAATAATGGAATATTGATAAAGTTTGGTACAAGAGTAATATTTT
>CASFKI010000045.1:0-27125 GCA_949295285.1 uncultured bacterium | reverse complement strand
TTTTTCATAAAAACGAAAAAATCAATCATTTCTGATTGATTCCTATATCAAAAGTTCGAAAAGTTCGAACAGATTTCCCTATGGTGCCAAAAAGAGGAATCGAACCCCCAACCTACTGATTACGATTCAGTTGCTCTACCAATTAAGCTATTTTGGCATTTGGTTACCCTGGTAGGGTTCGAACCTACGCATGCTGGAGTCAGAGTCCAGAGCCTTTCCACTTGGCTACAGGGTAATTTCAATAAAATTATATCATAAATTATAGAATTTTTAAATACAATATGATATAATATATAAAAACATGGGGCTGTATTGATTCGACAAAATTATGTTTTGGTAGGATGCATGTAGTAGGCATACTTAAATGCAAAAATAAAATAATCGGAAAAGATTATAATTTTTCTCCAGTATTTGCTTAATTAGTAAATAAGGAGCTTTCATTAATATTTTGACTCACGGATATTAAATGAGAGTTATATAGTGAGCTATATTAAAATTATGTTTATGAATTTTAATGAATTATTAATAAACTTAGAATAATAAAAGAAGTTGGCAATCTACTTTATTATTTGAAATTGCAAACCAACTAAACATGTAGAATTCCTATGGAAATGAATTTTGGACAGGAGTTCGCTACTCCTCAGCTCCACCATATTAATAATTTAACACTTTTTAATAAAGTGTTTTTTTAATTGATTGACAAAATAAATATTATTTCATAAAATAAAACTATGAGGAAAGATACAATTAAAAAAATTGAATTAGTCATTGTTAATTCTATTACAATCACAAGATTACTAGGAGCCTTTGCTTTACCTTTTATTTATTATTATTATGGTTCTAGTACTTTTGCTTTTTGGACAATAATATTATTTTTAAGTGACTTCATTGATGGATTTTTAGCAAGAACATTTAAAATTTCTACATTTTTTGGCTGTGCAATGGATGCATTGAGTGATAAATTACTAAATGCTAGCGCTTTTATTCTATTAAGTATACAAAATCGTTCATTATTTTTACCACTTATAATTGAAATTGCAATTATGTATACAGTTTATTCTACATATAGATATGGTGGTAATATCAAATCAACAAAAATTGGAAAAATCAAAACTGTTGTATTAGATATATGCATAATATTATGTTTTATAATACTTAGTCTACCTAAATATAATATATCTAATAAAATATTTGATTATTTAATATTAAATACAACTAATTTTATTAACATATTATCATCAATAATTACAATTGCTTGTATAATTGCATTACTTGATTATATAAAATTAAATTCAATATCAAGAAAAAATCCCCTAGCAAATGAAATTAAAAATACAAAGAAAACTAAAAAAGAATTTAGTATATTAATAAAAGATGCATTTAATACCGAATACTATAGTAAGCATAAAAATGAATCAATTTTAAGACAATTTTATGTATAAAAGACTTATTAAAAAGTCTTTTAATTTACAATATTAAATATAAATGATACAATAATATATAGGAAGTGATTATATGAAAAAAATAAAAATTATTTTGATAATAATAATCGCATGTATAGGAGCTATATTAATATATGAAAAGTTTGAAGTAGATAAGCCAAGCGAAATAACTATAGATAAACATTTAAGTGAATATAGCCTGCTTACTGAAGATAATGTTTTTAAATTTAAAAACATTGACTCAATAATTAATATATTGACTCATAATACAGGTATTATATTATTTTGTAGTCCTAGTTCTAATTGGTGTCAATATTATTTAAAAGCATTGAATGATATAGCTAAAGAGAATAATATTAAAGAAATTTACTATAATGATATTAAGGAAGATAGAAACAATAATTCATTAAAATACCAAAAAATAGTTAATATCTTATATGATTATTTAGATATGGATGATACTAATAATAAAAGGTTAAATATGCCATGCTTAGTTTTTATTAAAGATGGTAATTTATTAGCAGTAGATACTAAATATTCTATAGTAAGTAGTGAAATTATTCCTGAAGATTATTGGAGTGATAAAGATAATATAAATGCATTTAACAATCAAATTAATGAATATATATATCTTCTAAACAAAGAAAATGTTGAAGAAGTTATCAAATAGGAGGGAAAATATTTATGGGTATTGAATATATTATTATAATTTTAATTCTTGTTTTAATCTCTTTTATAGTTATTAAATTAAAAAGAAAGGATTTTAATATTGAAATTAATAAGTTAATTCAATATTTAGGTGGTAAAGAAAATATATTAGATTCTCAAATTAACTTATCAAGATTAAAAGTAACGCTTAAAGATGTTAGTAAAGTTAATAAAGAAGGAATACAAAAATTAGGCGCTAAAGGAATTGTAGAAATTGATAATCAATTAAAAATTATACTAGGACCTGATTCAAAGCAATTAAAAAAATATATGACTGATTTAAAATAAACTACTTAATATTAAGTAGTTTTTATCTATAATAATATGGTCCATAATAATTATAAGGCATTGGAATTGGTATTGGATAAGGATTAAAAATATTAGAAATAGCACCCCCTGCTAAAGTTCCCAATAGAAATGGTGCTGCAAAACCAAATCCATAATTAGGCCTATATCTATTATACATATACTTCACCTCTATTTTATATTATGTAAAAAGCACTACATTGTTAGTGCTTTTAAACGATACAAATTAAATGATGGCTTATTAAATAATCTATAATTATATTTATTACAACCTATTCCACTGGATATAAAAATCTTAGTTAGTCCTTTTGAATAAAACTCCTCATAATATTTATATGAAGAATCATTTATAAATAATTTGTTTATATAAGGTAATTTAATTAATCCACCTAAACTGTGTCCACCTAATATCATATCTACTTCATATGGACTTTCATCTAAATATTTAATTGTTTTTCCATCATGAACCAAAACTATTATATATTTCCTATTTTCATCACTATAAAATTCAAATGACTTTTCAAGATTAGTATTTTCTTTAATTGATGATGGAATACCAACGATATACATTGGTTCATTATTATTATAATATATAGTATCATAACTATTATTTAATATATTAAAACCTGAGTTATTCATAATCTCTTCATATGAACTAAATGAAAAGTCATAGTCCCCATATATAGCATATTTAGATATATTAACATTAATTTTAGACAAATTTTCTATTAAAAAATTTTTATCACTTTCATTTATTATTTTATTATTTACTAAATCTCCAGTAAAAACTACTATGTCAGGTTTTAAAATATTTATTTTTTCTACTAATAATTTAACTTCTTCTTTATCAGTAGTTGACTTATATAATAAATCTGAAAAATGAACTATTTTGAGTCCACTAAAATTACTAGATAAAATACTACTTTCAACCCTATATTCTTTAACAATTAATCCTTTTGTCCCTAAATATTTAGCATACACAACCACTAAAAAACAAAAAATTAATATAAACATAATTATATATAATAATTTATGTGATTTTTTTTCTTTATTATTTTCTTCATTTTCCATTAGAATACACCGCTAAAATGAACTATTAATAATAAAATGCAAGTAACACTATTATGAAATGCATGCATAGTTATAGATGTAAAAGTGGTTTTAGTCTCAAAATTCATAAATGCAAACATAAATCCTAAAGTTCCATATGGTAATATATATAATAAATCGCTAAAAACAAAAGTATTACTTATAAAATTAGTAGTTAAATGTGCACATCCAAATAATAAACCAGATGTAATTGCAAAAACATATTTATTTTTAAATATTTTAGATATACTTTTTCTAAATGATAATTCTTCTGCTATTGGAGCAAATATTGCTATATTAATAAATGCAAATATAGGTAAATTATATAATAAATCTCTAACACCTTCCTCATTTTGAGATATATTATTTAGTACCATACTTATTATTAAATTAAAAAATATCATACATAAATAACCCGCTATATAATATTTAAAACCTGTTTTAATATTATATTTAAAATTTTTAGTATATATTTTAAATTCTTTAACTAAATCTTTATAAAACAAAGCTATTAATAATAAAATAAATAATAATTCTGCTAACATACTAGAAATTATGCTATTTATTTTAAATTTTATAAATAATAATTCAAATAAACTTGGTATAACAAAAACTCCTGTTATACATAAAATTGCTATTAAAATATTTATTATAAATTTTTTTTGCTTTTCATTCATATTTTTTCTCCTATCATCATCTATTAATATTATATAACAACATTTAAATATATAAAAGAAAAATTAACTATTTGATTAAGTTAATTTTAATGTGAATCTTCTTTCCCTTACTAATTACCATATTTTTTAATTTATCTTTTTCAATAATAGTATTAATATCTATAACTCTTTCTCCATTTATTTTAATGCCATTTCCAATTATTAATCTTCTTGCTTCACTCTTAGATGGTGCAACCATAGCTAAAACTAACAAATCAAGTATATTAATATCATTATCTATATTAATATCAACACTTGGCATACCTTCTTCACTATATCCTTTAGAAAATACATCTTCACTAGTTTTTTTAGCTGCTTCTGCTTCTTCTTTTCCATGAATATCTTTAACAACTTCATATGCTAAAGCTTTTTGAGCTTTTCTATGTTCTGGATGTTCAATAGTTTCTTTCTCTAATTTTTCAATTTCTTCTTTAGATAAAAAAGTAAATACTTTCAAATATTCAATAACTTTAGAATCATCAGAATTTATTAAATATTGATATATTTTATATGGACTTGTTTTATTTTTATCTAACCATAAAGCATTTCCTTCACTTTTTCCAAATTTTTTTCCATTACTATCTAATATTAATGGCATTGTAAATCCATATGCTTCTTTTCCTTCAATTTTACGTATCAATTCAATACCAGTAGTTATATTTCCCCATTGATCTGAACCAGCAGCTTGTAACACACAATTTTTGTTTCTGAATAATTCTAAAAAATCAAATCCTTGTAATAGTGTATAAGAAAATTCAGCATATGTAATACCAGTTTCTAATCTTCTAGATATAATATCCTTATTAAGCATGTAATTTACATTAATATATTTACCTATATCTCTTAAAAAATCCAAATAAGTTACATCTTTAGTCCAATCATAGTTATTAACAATTTCTGCTTTTCCATCCAATAATTTATCTACTTGAGCTGATAAACCTTTAATGTTTTTTTCAACTATATCCTTTGATATAATTTCTCTTTCTGCACTTGGTCTTGGATCTCCGATTAAACCAGTAGCTCCCCCTATTAATATAATAGGTTTGTGTCCATAAAGAGCTAATCTTTTAGTAGTAACAAATGATGCATAATGTCCAATGTGTAAAGAGTCCGCAGTTGGATCAGTACCTATATAAAATGTTAAACTTTCATTATTTAATTTATCTTCTAATTCTGGGCTACTTACATCTTTAACTATACCTCTCCATAAAAGTTCTTCATAAAATTTCATAAAACTCATTCCCTTCAAAAAAAGTATATATTATTTGTTATTCTTTGTCAAACAAACAATTATATTTTATTAGTATTATACGATAATTTAAAAAATGTAATATAATAATTTTAAATAAATATATTGCTTTTCATATATATTAAACATGTATTTTTATTTTTATAAATAATTTATTATTAATAAAGATTAATTAATTTAAATTAAGAAATTGCAATATAAAAATTAAAATATATTTTATAATTTAAAAAACATACATTAATATGTATATTTTATATTTAGTTACCTTGAATGTATGTTAATGTATAACCTAATCCCGTTATAATAACATCATTTTTAGGAAGAATTTCAGTATCTAATGAAAGAACTAATTTTAATTCTTCTTCATTAGATGGTTCAATTGTATCGCCTTCATTAATTGTTCTACCATCTTTATAAGTTAAATTATAAGTATATGTATTAGGTAGTGAAGTAAATGTATTATCACCAGATAATTGTGGAGTTTTTTCAGTTATCGTTGATAATTCAGCAGGAACTTGTCCATCATTTACAACTTTAAAATAATATGTAACTGAATCTCCATTAACCTTTAAAACTATTTCATCAATAGTAATGGTGGTTGTTTGTAAATTCATATTACCAGCTATTGCTTCACCAGTCGTTACAGGGCTCGCCTCTACACCCGCAGCTTCTTCAAAGTGCACATTCCAAGTTGAATTAGATGACTGCACTTTTGTTGTTGATGTAATTTCTAATACTTGTTGTAATGCCGCATAACCTACTGTTATACCCCCAACAGCAATAATTATAGCAGCTATTGCTAACCATTTCAATGTTTGTTTTTCCATAATAATTATCCCTCCTTACTTATTATATCATAAATTTTGTGCAACATTTATTTTTTTATAATATATCTATACATGATATCATTATCCACAATTACGAATGTACTTTGTAAATCTTCTTTTAAATGTAAAATTGGCTTTTCTATATTTTCTCTGGCATCTAATAATTCTTCAAATGAGTCAACATCTATAACATTTGATATATTTTCTGGTAATGAATTTGTTTCTACTATAGCTCTATCATATTGTTTTTCTATTTTTTCAATCATTAATAAATATTTACCTTTATTTTTTCTTTCAACTAAATATGAAACAATAATTGTAACAATTAATATTACATCAGCAATTATGAAAATAATAAATGCTGCAAAATATATTTTATTTAAAATGTGGAACTCTGGCGTAGATTGTACCGCATAATCTTGATTAATATCTTTCGTATCTATATTCACATTTATAGTTTGCTCAGATAAAGGAAGCATTAAATTAATATGATTCTCTTTTTCTACCTTTTGATTAAATATTTCATTTTTAGCTTTCCATAAGACATTTAATTTAACATTTAAATAACTATCAGCTGAAAGAGCATAATCACTTTTAAAATCATTAATTATTGAATTGTATTCATCATAATTTATTTTAACATTCTCATTTATAACAAATGGATTTTTATTATCAATCTTTTGTATATCTTTTAATATAAACTCTTTTTCATATAATACTTCTTTTGGATTATTTTTTTCATGAGCAACTAAATCAGCTGTTATGCTATATTCATATTCATAATCATTCTCATCATAACCATCAAAAGTATATAAAAAATTTGCATCAACATATTCAATCAAGCTAGCTATATACTGTTTCCCCTCAGGCAAATAATCTTCTTCAAAATAATCATTATCTTTTAAATATACTGAATAATTAACTTTCCCTTCTTCAACAAAATGAACTTCATCTATGTATTTAAAATTAACTGATAAACTCATGCTTAATATTGTTAAAACTAAGCAAAGAATTATTAATATAATTAAAATAATCATTTTATTTTTATATTTCATAATCTACCTCATTTCATTTAACCATACACTAGGATATCCAATTATTGGTATATTATATTCTGCTATTCCAATAATATCAGATTTATTAATTATATAATTATCTGTATCATCATTATTATCACCTTTAGTAATATATACTTCTCTATCATTTAAATTAGATGTATATATTAATCTATGCACAATAATGCGATCATTTTTTGAATAGACTAAGACATCCCCTATGTTTATTCCATTTTTTTCTTCTTCATTTAATTTTTTTACAATTACTACATCTCCAACCGATAATTCAGGATACATTGAATTAGATACAATACTTAATGCATAATATTTAAAATAGTTACTTACAAGCATTATACTTACTACCAATATAACTATTACAGGAAATAATAATATTTTGCTTATTATTTTATTTTTCTTTATTTTTCTTATAAAAAAATCTCTCTTTTTAACTAATATATTTTTAACTACAAATAATACTATAATTGGAAATATCATTCCTATAATACCATTAATATATGGTCCTAAGTTTGGATATATTGGAACTATATAAATAGGAATTTCCATAATTAATCTATAAAATATTGTAGGTTTATATCCTCCTAAATATACAATTGCTGTTAATGCAATATTTCTAGTAATTGCTGGTAATATTGTTATACTTAAATTATCTAATATAGTATTAAATTCAAGATCCATTGGAAATACATTTCTAATATCAAATAAAGTTAAAGCAATAATCATTAAAAGTAGCAACTTTCTTTCATTTTTACTCTGTTTAACTTTGCTTACTATTTGATACCTTAATATTTCTTCTGAAATTATTATCAATATTATTGGAAAAATATTTTTAATAATCATTAATAATTCATGACTATATATTGTTTGTGCATATCCACTAATTATTCCAATAGTATATATTAAAATATAATATACAATTCCATATGCAAATATAATTAAATTAGCATCTAATGACTTTAAAAATTTATTTTTTTCATATCCTAATAATAATATTGTAACTGCTACATTAACTATTAAAAAAATAATTGATATTATATCATTTGGGAAAACTTTAAATAAAAATAAATTAATCGAAAATATTAGTATAAGGAAAATAAGATAAATAAACATTTTCTTTTCAATTTTCATATTCCACCTTTCAATATATTACTTTTGAGTATATACTAATGTATACCCTAAATTAGTAATATTGACATCCCCTGATACTGGCAATACTGTATCATCATCTAAAAACATAGTAATTTTTAGTTGATTTTGTTTTTTTGAATCGAGAATATCTCCTATTTTAACTTCGGTACCATCAGCATAAGATAATGAATAATTAAAACCACTTTCAATATTTTGTTCATCAATAACATTGCTTCCACTAAAAACTGGTACTTTTGGAGTTATAGTAGTCAATATGGCATCTAATTGGCCACTATTATTTACATAAAAGTTATATTCAACTTTATCCCCTGCTGTTCTCAACACAACATCTCTAATAGATATATCAGTAGAATTTAAACTAATACTTCCTTTATCGGCATTACCAGTTTGGCTTCCACTATCTTGATTTATAAATTCAACTTTCCAAGTTGTTTGATTTGATTGAATCACAGTTTCTGTACTAATATTTAAGATTCTTTCAAAGACAGCATATGCTATAGTTAAACTACAAATTGCAAAAATTAAAGCGGCTACTACCAGCGTATTAATTGTTTTATTGCTCATATTTTCTCCCTATCTTACTATTACTACAGTAATATTATAACTTCATATAAAATAAATTGCAACCTAGAATAAAAAAATTAAAAGTCTAGCTTTTAATTTTTATTTATTTAATAAAACCAATTTTATTAAATGGATATAATCTTAATGTTACTCTACCTATAATATCTTCTTTATTAAAATTACCAAGAAGTCTACTATCTTTAGATATATTTCTATTATCTCCAAGTACAAAATATTCATTATCTCCTGTTTTAGTTTCAAAATCATTTGTATTTTCAAATTTTATATCACTAATTAATTCTTCACCATTAATATATAATTTATTATTTTCATATTTAATCGTTTCATTTGGAAGACCAATGACTCTTTTAATTATTTTATCATTTTCTTTTTCATTATTAATAACAACTATATCTAATCTTTTAACATCAGATATATTATATATTAGTTTATTTATAATGACTAACTGGCCATTTAAAAGAGTACTATTCATACTATCCCCATCAACAATAGCTGGAGTTATCAAAAAAGTTCTAACTAATAATACAACTAAAATTATAATTACATAATCTTTAATTTCAAGCAAAAATTTTTTCATTCTATTTTCCTTTCTATAAAAAAATTAGGTGTAAACCTAATTTCTTTCTTTGATTTTAAAACTACCTGTAAGCCCTTTTAAGAAGTTAAGTTTTGCTCTTCTAACTTTTCCTTTCTTAATTACTGTTATTTTATCAATTAATGGACTATTTATTGGAAATACTCTATTAATTCCAACACTTCCACTTTTTTTTCTAACAGTAAATGTTTCAGAAACACTAGATCCTTTACGAGCAGTAACAATTCCTTCAAATGCTTGAATTCTCTCTCTTTTTCCTTCTTTGATCTTAACATCAACTCTAACAGTATCGCCAACTTGAAAAGCTGGTACATTTGGATTAATACTCTTTTTATTAATCTTATCAATTAGATTCACGATAATTCCTCCTTTGCTATATCTAAAATCTTACATTATATGCAGCGGATTTAAGCGATATAATAATAACACAAAATGCATATGATATCAAGCATTTTTTATTTTTTTATTATTTTCGATAATTTCTTTATCTATTCTATTCTCTATATGTATTCTTTGTACTACTGAAAGTGAACAAATTAATGCTATACAAAAACTACCACCATAAGATAAAAATGGTAACGGAACACCAGTTAATGGCATAATTCCTAAAACACCACATAAATTAACAAAAACATGAAGCATTATATTTATACCAATACCATATGATATTATCGAATTTTGAAGTTTTGTAGCGTTTACTGCCACTTTAAAAATTAAATATATAAGCAACATATAGCCAAATATAATAGCTATACCTGCTAAATATCCTAATTCTTCAACGACGATTGGAAATATAAAATCAGTATGACTTGCTGGTAAATGTAAATATTTTTGTACCGAAGAACCAATTCCACTACCCTTAAGGCCACCATTATCAATGGCTATAAATCCATTACACACTTGATAACCTGAAACTTCTTGATATCTATCACAAGGATTTATATACATAAAACGATTAAGTCTATAATCACTTTCTAATATTTCTTCAGGAATTATTATATATAAAAATTTTAACGAAAGAATACAAAATAATAATCCACCAAGAGAAATACCTTTTACTACTTTAACTTGTATTTCTTTAGATGGAATGCTCATAAATACAATTGCAAATAACGCACACATAATAGCTGCACTACCAAAATCTCCACCTAAAAATATTACTAAAGCAGATACAAAACATATAATTAATGGAACTATGAAAGTCCACTTACCATGTTTTTCTTTATTTATCCAATTATCATAATATGTTCCCATATACATAACTACAAATACTTTTAAAAATTCTGCTGGTTGAAAAGTAAATCCAAACATAGAAATAGTAACCGTATTTACATCAGATGAAAATAATTCATTCTTCACATAAATTCCTATTGTCAATATCAAAAGAATTAATAAACAAAATGGAACTATGCTTTTATAATTTTTAGTTGGAAATTTAATTATAATAAACATTAATAAGAATGAAATCACAATAAATAATAATTGCCTTTGAAAAAAATAATATGGACTATCATTTCCATATGTTAATACAGATGAAATACTAGATGCATCTAAAATTAAAAAAGCTCCAATTATTGCGAATACAACTGTCAATATAAAAATTGGTTTATTCATATATTTAAAAGTTTTTATTCTTTTTACATTCTTTTTCATATTATATATTATATAAAAAAATTAAAAAATTGTAAATATTAGTAGTGTCATTAAACACATTATATGTATAAAATAATATAGATAATAAGGAGGAAAGTATGTATTATTATGGATATAATGGTGGATATGCTAATAATGGCTACTATGCTAACAATATAGGTTGCTATTCAAATGGATATACTTATGGATTTGGATATAGCGCAGCTATTATATTAGTATTATTCATATTACTGGTTATTATCTTTGGTGCAGGTTTTTGCAATAATAACTAATTAAAAAGAAGAAAAGTTATGAACTTTTCTTTTTATTATATTAATTATTTAATATATCTACTTACCTATTTAAAATTTTGTCATTTTATTTAATTTAGAACTTTTTAATTTTAAACTTTTATCTATTATTTTTATTATCTCTTCACTAATTTCATCTATATGTTTAATATTTTCTTTAGATTTATATTTGCCTTTAATACAATTTATGTAATTCCATTTATATTTCTTACATATATATAAATATGTAGATTCAGATTTCTTTAAATATGCAGTATTGCTTTCATGACAATCACTAACTGCTCTGTTCTTTCTTAAATCAACACTAGCTTTAAACGGCATATGTAAAAATATAACTAAATCAGGCTTTGGAAGTTCACATAAATTATATTCTAAAACATTTATAAAATCTAATATTTTATCCACTTTTTTTAAAGAAGTTGCTTTACATGCCTGGTGTCCCATATTAGATGTAACATATCTATCTAGTATTAAAATATCATTTTTATATATTTCTTTTTCTATTTCTTTTAAAAAATTGTATCTTCTATCAGCAGCATAATATAAACTACAAACAATTGGATCTACATTAACTCCACTTTCAGAAAAATATGTTTCACAAATATCAGTTTTTCCTAAATATGGTCCTCCTATTATTTTACCTGTAGCTGACTCATATATTGGAAATGAAAATTTTTTTACTTTAAGTCCCTCATTAGTATAGTGCTTTAAAAGCATATCACTTTGTGTTGCTTTACCAGAACCATCAGTTCCTTCAATTACTATTATTTTCGCTCTTTTCATATATACTCCTAAAATTATATTTTTATTTCATTACATATAGATTATCACATTTTATATTAAAATAAAATAAAATATTTATAACTTGAAGAAAAAATTATATTTTGTTAAAATTGTTTTAGGTGATAACTCATGAAAGAAAAACAGAAAACAATAGTTTTTAAAGTAAGTGATAATATTAAAAATAAAATGATTGAGTATTATCTAAATATGAAATGTGATAAAACTCCACCATATGCTATATTCCAAGTGAAACAATATGATTGTGTTATTACTTTATATGAAAGTGGTAAAGTAATGTTTCAAGGAATTGGTGCAGATATCGAAGCAAACATGTGGATTGATTTAGAAAATCACATGAATAAAAGAAATATAAATGAAGAAATAAAAGAAAATGATAATAAAAAAAATGATAAAACTTATTATTATTTTGACGCTATTGGAAGTGATGAAGTTGGAACGGGGGATTTTTTTGGACCAATAGTTGTATGCGCTACTTTCGTAGACAAAACAAATAGAAAACTATTAGAAGATTTAAAAATAATGGATTCTAAAAAAATGAATGATGATAAAATTAGAAGATGTGCTAAAATCATTATGAATAAAATACCTTATTGTTCTTTTACTTTATCAAATGTTAAATATAATGAATTAACTAAAAAAGGGTTTAATTTAAATAAAATAAAAGCTATATTACACAATAGAGTATTATACGAATTATCTAATAAACCATTACAATATCAAAAAATAATAGTTGATCAATTTACTACTCCAAAAAGTTATTTTAGTTATTTAAAACAAGAAAATATTACTGATAAAGTTACTAAAATAACATTTACAACTAAAGGAGAAAATAAAAATTTAAGTGTTGCTGCGGCTAGTGTTATAAGTAGATATTTATTCTTATGTGAAATAGATAAGTTATCTGATAAATATAATATTCAAATACCAAAGGGTGCTAATGATAAAGTAAATGAAGTAGCATCAATAATAATTAAGAAATATGGAGAAGATGAATTAAAAAAAATAGCTAAAATAAACTTTAATAATATAACTAAAATAAAAGAATAAAGCAAAGTATTTTTTATACTTTGCTTTTATTTTAAATTAATTCTTTCATCTTATTCAGTATATTTATTGCATCTATTGGTGTTATATTATTAACATCTATGCTATTAAGATAATCTTTTAATTTATTAGGCTTTTCTTCTTCAAAATTAATTTTTAATTGCTTCACTTTTCTTTCTCTTTTATTATCTTCATTTTCATATATTTCTAATAATTCATTTGCTCTTTTAATTACTTCTTCTGGAAGATGAGCTAATTTAGCAACATTAATACCATAACTCTTATCTACACAACCATCTTTGACTTTATGTAAGAATATTACATTTCCATCTTTTTCAAGAGCTTCTACATGCACATTCCTAATATTAGATAATTTATTAGATAAATCTGTTAATTCATGATAATGAGTAGAAAACATAGTTTTACATTTTATATTATTAGAAATATATTCTATTATAGCACCTGCTAAACTCATTCCATCATAAGTACTAGTACCTCTTCCAAGCTCATCAAATAATATTAAACTATTTTTAGTAGCATTTTTTAATGCATTAGCACTTTCTTTCATTTCTATCATAAATGTACTTTGACCACCAACTAAATCATCACTAGCGCCAATTCTAGTAAATATCTTATCAAATATTGGTATAACACATTTTTTAGCAGGAACAAAACATCCGATTTGATTTAATATAGCAATTATACCAAACTGTCTCATATATGTAGATTTACCACTCATATTAGGCCCAGTAATTATTATTATATCAGTATTTTCATTAAACATTATATCATTATCTATATATTCTCCTTCAATAACATTTTCAACTACCGGGTGCCTTCCAGATATAATATTAACTTCACCATCACTAATAATAGGTCTTATAAAATTTTTCTCTTCTGATATAGTAGCAAAAGATGCTATTACATCTAAATAAGCTACTTTATTAGACACTTTTTGCAATAAAGAAATATTTTCTTTAATAATACTTTTTATATTATTAAATACTTCATACTCCAAATCATTTAATTTTTCTTGTGCATTCAATATTAAATTTTCTTTTTCTTTTAATAAAGGATTTATATATCTTTCACAATTAGAAATAGTCTGCTTTCTATCATATCCAAATTCATCTTTAACTAAATGTACCTGCCCTTTTGGTACTTCTATATAATATCCAAACACTTTATTATATCCTATCTTAAGTCCTTTAATTCCAGTTTTTTGTCTTTCTTCTGTTTCAAAATTAGATATAAAATCTTTACCATTAGTTTTAATGCTTCTAAGTTCATCTATTTCTTTATTAAAACCGGATTTAATTATCCCACCCTCTTTAATACTAAGGGGCGCATCTTCACAAATTGAATTTTCAAGTAATTTATATAAATCATCAAATGTATCTAATAATTCTAAATCTAATGATTTCAATACATTATTTATTTTAGGCAATACTTTAATACTATTTTTTAATTGTATTACATCTCTTGCATTTAATGTAGAACATGCTACTTTACCACATAACCTTTCTAAATCATATATTTCATATAAATATTCACATAACTCGCTTTTAAGTAAAAATTCTTTAATTAATTTTTCAACTAAATCTTGTCTTTTAATAATTTCACTTTTTACTACACTTGGACTAATTATATAACTTTTTAATAACCTACTACCCATAGCAGTTTTAGTTCTATCTAAAAAACCAAGCAAACTATTTTGTCTATCTTTACTTCTTAATGTTTCAATCAATTCTAAATTTCTAATGCAATCTTTATCTAATTCTAAAAATAAATTATTATCTAGTAATTTTAATTTTTGTATATGGCTTAAATCTTGTTTTAGTGCATTAGTTAAATAATTTAAAACAATAGATGCATTTTTTATTATTTTTTCGTCATTAACATCTGAAAAAACTAAATTATTTTTATATATTTTATCATTATTATAAATAGATACAACTATATTATATACACTTTTAAGTTTATCAATCAATTTATCGTCAAATGCATCTTCTACAACTAATTCTTTAATGTTTAAATTAACTATATGGCTAATTAATTTATCTTCATCATGTTCTATAAATAATGAAGATATTTTTCCACTTAATAAATCCGTATATGTAAGAGCATATACATAAGAATAATCACTGATACTTGCTATATAATTGAAATCTTTTTCATTAACTATTTCGGGGGATGTAATAGTACCTGCACTTACTACTTGTATTACTTCTCTTTTAACAATACCTTTTACTTTTTTAGGATCTTCCATTTGTTCACATATAGCAACTTTATATCCTTTTTCTATTAATCTTTCTAAATATATATTAACAGCATGATGTGGTACACCACACATTGGAACTCTTTGTTTCAATCCAGCTTGCTTTCCAGTTAAAGTTAATTCTAATTCATGACTTGCAATAATTGCATCATCAAAAAACATTTCATAGAAATCACCTAATCTATAAAATAAAATAATACCTTCATAGTCACTTTTAGTTTTAAGGTATTCCCTCATCATAGGACTAACATCTTTTAAATTTATATCTTTTCTTTCCATACAAATTATTATAATTTTTTTAAAATAAAAATTCAATTATTAAATATAAAATAATTGAATTTTATTAATTTTACTTCTTAAATAACTCATCACTATCTAGCATAATACTAACCGGTCCATCATTATAAATAGATACTTTCATATCACTTCCAAATATTCCTGTTTCTACATGTATAAAATTAGATAATTTTTTATTAAATAAATCATATAATTCAGAAGCATCTTTTGGATTTAATGCATTTGTAAATGAAGGTCTTCTTCCTTCTTTACAATTAGCATATAAAGTAAATTGACTAATACTTAAAATACTACCACCAGTATCCTCAATACTTAAATTCATTTTATTATTATCATCTTCAAACACTCTTAATTTAAGTATCTTTTGTATCATTTTATCAATAATTTCTTCATTATCCATATTTGTAAATCCAACTAATAATACAAAACCATTTTCTATTTTTCCATTTATTTTTCCATCTATTGTTACACTACTTTGCTTACATCTTTGTAAAAAAACTCTCATTAAATAAAAATCCTTTCCACCGCTTTAATACTATTTATAATTTTTAAATCATCAATAAAATTATTTAATGATTCTATATTATTTACTTTACAACTAATATCATAAAATAATTCTTTATTTCTATTAATTAAATTAATTGATTCTATAATAATATCATCTTTAGTCGCTTTAGTTATAATATTTAATAATATATCCCCTACATCTTCAATATATACTTTTAATTTGGCAGTATATTTATTAATAAGATTATCTTCCCATTGCGCATCAATAATTCTCTCACTATTTAAATCAACATTAGGACAATTTCTTGAATGTATTTTAACTCCATATCCTTTTGTAATATATCCTACTATTGGCTCTTTGTAAACTGGATTACAACAAGAAGCTAACGAAGACAATATATCACTACTTCCAGCAATTATAATTCCATTATTTGTAGAATTTTTATTTTTAGTAAGCGTTATTGTCTTCTTTTTAGGAACTTGTATTTCTAATTTAGATAATATTGTGGATGGGAGATATCTCATTGTTGATACATTAAAATAAATATCATCTATATTTTCCGCTTTAAATATCTTACACAATTTATCTATATTTTCACTATTAAATATTTCATTAAAATCAACATTTTTTTTCTTACATTCTTGAATTAACATTTCTTTGCCAAGAGCAATGTAATTTTCTCTATCTTTTTTATAAAAATATGCTTTTATTCTACTTTTAGCAGACTCTGTTTTAACAAATTTTAACCAACCCTTAGATGGTGCATGTCCTTTTTGTGTTATTAATTCAACAACATCACCATCTTTAAGTTCATAATCTAATTTAACCATTTTAGAATTAACTAAAGCCCCGGTAGTAGAATTACCTACTTCACTATGTATTTTATATCCAAAATCAATAGGAGTAGCTCCTTGAGGTAGCTCAATAATATCTCCTTTAGGAGTATATGCATATATTTCATTTCTTTTAAATTCATCTTTTATATTTAAGAAAAATTCCATATTTTTCTTTATATCATTAACTTCAACTAATACTCTAAATTTTTCTAATATATGATCAAGATTATTTTTAACACTACCATCAATATGTTCTTTATAACTCCAGTGAGATGCTACTCCTTTTTCAGCAATTTCATCCATTTCATAAGTTCTTACTTGTAATTCATATATTCTCTTATCTTCACCAAATATTGTTGTATGTAAACTTTGATATAAATTAGGTTTTGGATTTGCAATGTAATCTTTAAATCTATTTGGTATTGGTGGATATTTTGATTGGACAAGCCCAATAACTCTATAACAATCTTCAATATTATCTACCAAAACTCTAAGTCCAAGTAAATCATATATTTCATTCCATTTTTTGCCATTTTTAAGTTTATTATATATTCCTCTTACTGATTTAACCCTACTTAATATTTCATATTTTATATTATGAGAATCTAATATTTGCTTTATTTCATATTTCATTTTAGATATTGACTTTTCAAGTTCAATTTTAGACGAGTTTATTTTATCAAGAACTTTTTTATACTCAATTGGATCAGAATATTGAAGACATAAATCTTCCATTTCACTTTTAATTTTTTTCATACCAAGTCTATGCGCAATTGGTATGTATATTTTAGTGGTTTCGTCAATAATATATTTTTGATGTTCTTCATCATGAACTTTTAAAGTTCTTAAATTATGCAATCTATCTGCAAATTTAATAAATAGTGTTGCAGGATTTTCTGATAATCCCACAATAATCCTCCTATATTTTTCTGGATTACCATTTTTGAATGTTTGCTTTAAATTACTTATTTTAGCTATTGAATTAACAATATTAGCACTATCGCTACCAAACATATCTTCCACTTCTTCATAAGTCATTTTATCAAGTGATATAGCTTCATGAATTAATGCACAACCAATAGTTACTGGATCCATTTTATGCATTGCTAAAATATATGCAACATTTATAGCATGAAATATATAGTCTTCTCCAGTATATCTTTTCATACCATCATAAATTATTTTTGCTTGATTATAATAATTATCTATAAAAGATACATATTCATTACTCATATATCCCTCTAAAATACTAATCAAGTCATTATAATTATGATCTTTCAATATATCTCCTCCCATTATTAAGAATTAATCCCTTTGATTTTCAACTCTTCTATTTCATCATCATCATCTTCCTCAGGTTTTTGCATAGTTCTATATTCTAATATCATCCACACTCTTGGCCCAATTATTAATGATGAAATTGTTCCTGCTATTAAACCTATTAATATTGCTATATTAAATGTATAAATGTCATTTAAACCAACTACCAATAACATAATTACACACAATATAGTAGTAATACTAGTCCATAAATTTCGATTAAATGTAGATATAGATGAAGTGTTCACTAAATTCTTTAATTCTTCTTTAGTAAGTTTCTTTTTATTTCTATATATTTTTTTTCTATTCTCTCTAACTCTATCAAATACGACAATTGTATCATTTATAGAATAACCAATAATAGTAAGCAGACTTGCAACTATTATAAAATCAATACTAAGATGCAATATAGAGAATATTGCTATTATTATTAATACATCATGAATTAACATTAAAATACCTGAAATAGCATAATTAATATTGAATCTAATAGCTACATATAAAATAATTGCAAATAATGAAATAATTAATGACTTAATAGCATTTTCAGTTAAACTCTTTGTTACAAGTGTACTAATTTCGTTGGATGATATTTCAATACCAAGAGAAGTTAATTTTTCTTTTACACTTATTTCTTCTTCTTCATCTAATATTTTATTTAGTTTAACATACCCTTGTGTCTTGCTTCCTATATAATAATCATAATCCCTTACATCATAATCTTCTACGATAGATAAAATTTCAGTAAAATTAATATCATCACTTGATGATAAATTAATATTAGTTCCACCAGTAAAATCTACTCCAAAATTAAATCCACGTACAAGAGCAAATATAACCCCAAATACTATTATAGAAATTGATATTAATACAAATGTTGATGATTTAGCAACATAATCTATTTGCATTTTATTTTTTACTTTTCCAAATAACAAATCAGGTTTGACATTAAATGCTTTTGATTTTACAAACAATGAAAGTAATAATCTATATAATAATACTGTTGTAAATATGGTAATTATAATTGTTATAATTAACATTGTTGCAAATCCTCTTACTGAAGATTCACCAAATATATATAAAACTATGCCAGCTATTAATGTTGTAATATTAGCATCTACTATTGCTGAAATACTATTTTTATTTCCTTCTTTAAATGCTGATAATAATTTATTTTTAAGTATTATTTCATCCTTAACTCTTTCATTAGAAATAATAATTGAATCAACAGCCATACCAATACCTAATATTAAAGCAGCAATTCCAGTTAAAGTTAAAACTCCATCAACTGCATTAAATATTAAAAATACTAAAGTTATATATGCAAATAAACATAAACTTCCAATGAAACCACTTATTCTATATTTATATACTAGTATTATTGTTATTAAAATAAATGATGCAATACCAGCAATAATAGTTTTTTCAATTACTTCACTACCAAATGATGCTGATACACTTCTTGGCGTTGATTCTTCAGTTAATTTAGTTGGAAGAGAACCACTATTAATTAAATCAGCTAATGTTTGAGCTTCTTCTTGTGTAAAATTACCATCAATAGTCACATATGGAGAATTTAATCCTTCGCTTACATAAGCCGCTGATATACAACCATTACTACTTTGTCCACATGTTTCCTTTGATGCATCAAAACTATCGTCTTCTTCATTAAAATCAAGCCATGTTACTATTAAATTTTCTCCCTCATTCTTACCACTGATTTCTTTGGTAACATTATAAAACTTAGAAGTATCTTTTATACTAAGTTCTACATTATATCTAAGCTTTTCATTATTATAAAATGCTTTGGCACCAGAAGTTCCCAATACATCACTAGTCATAAGTAAATTGTCATTAACATCTCTAAAACTAAGAACTGCTGTTGTGCTTATTCTATCTCTTGCTTCCTCCTCATTAGTTACACCAGGTAATTGAACTCTAATTAAATTATCCCCCTCTACTGTTATAACTGGTTCACTAACTCCAAGGGTGTCTATTCTATTAACAATGGCTTTATAAGTATTTTGCAAGTCTTCATCAGTTAACTCATCACCTTCAACAAGAGGTTCAACATTATATAAAACTTCAAAACCTCCTTGTAAATCTATCCCAAAAGATATATTATTTAATACTGGTTTAATAATTATAATACAAAAAATTAATATTAGTAATGATACTAATAATGGTTTAATTATTTTTTTCATTCGTATCCTCCTCATTTGAAACTTTAATCTTAAAGTCCCCTTTAATATCAATTTTTTCTTTCTCTTTAAGCTTTTTAATATTTTCAACTACATAGTCATATAATCTATAATTATCAACAGATAATATATCACTAATTAAATCAAATAATTCTAAATCATTTCTTTTTTTCCATTCATTATCAACTAAATAATTCCATACATCTTTCTCTGTAATATAATTTAAACCCAATCTCCTTGTTTCTTTAACTTTAGAAAATAACGCAGGTAATACTTTATTATATAATTCTTTTTTATTTTTAAATTCAATTATATCACTCATATTAACTCTCCCAAATAATTGTAACATTTTTTAAAAAAAAAAGAAACTAATTAAAGTTTCTTTATGATATTAAATAATTTATTTATTATTTAATTTTAAGTTTGTATAACACAATTACTACAAAAGATAATAGATGATAAATTTAAAAAAGTATTATTTGCGTTTTTAATTCTATTTATATTTCTCTTTTTAATTCTAAACCATCATATTTTTCTCTATCATCATCTCTAAATAACAAAATATTTTTAATAACCATATATCCATAATCAACACCTAATAAATCATTGATATCCGGAAATGCTTGAATTAAAGATTGGTATGCATCATCATCTAATTCTAATAACAATGATCTAATATAATCTGCCTCTAATAAAAGCGTTCTTTCAAAACTCTTACTTGTTAATGTATTGTAATTTAATTTTATAAATTTATTAATATATTCAACTATTTTATTTAATGCTAAAACAGAGTATGTGATTGAATTATTATCTATATCACCATATTTTGCTTTTTCTCTCTTTTTAACAAAAGCATATGCATATTTTGCATTAATATAAATTTTTCTAATAGAATTAAAATTTTCTGCTTCTTCTATATGTTTATCTAGAATATCCAAATACTTCACACTAACATCTTGATCAAAACATTTAGATAAATCATAAGAATAATCCTTAGACTTTCTTATTTTATCATCCGTTTCTTTTTTTAATTCTTCATCATGAATAAAATCCATTGATATCTTTGATAATTTATATATTATTCTTAATATAATTAAAGACGAGTCACTTAATTTATTTTCAAATATTATTGTTTGAGGATTAATAAGTAAATCATTATAATTTAAATTTGAAATTGAAAGTAAATGTACTATATATGTTTTTATAAAATTAACTGCATAATTTGTTATTTCAGAAGAAGATTTGAACTGTTTATATATTTTTTTATATAATTTATCCTCTTCTTCTTCTAAATTTTTTATAACATTAATATAATATATATATTCACTATCATTTTTTAATCTATGATTTTCTTTATCTCTTAATCTATTATAATTTATTAGTATTCTAGTAGAAATTTCTAATAATTTTGCATAATCTATATCCGACATAACTTCATTTCACAAATAAATCATTCAGAAATTGTTGTTTCTTTAGATTTCTTTTTATTTTCTTTTGGTAATAATTCTTTTCTTGATAAATTAAGTTTTCCTTTTCTATCATAGCCAATCGCTTTTACTACAATTTCGTCTCCTACTTTTAGTATATCACTTGGATGTTCTACTCTCTTATTATCAAGTTGAGAAACATGAACTAATCCTTCACATCCTGGCCATAATTCAACAAAAACTCCAAAGTCTTCAATATTAATAACCTTAACAGTATAAACTGCTCCAATTTCAACTTCTTTTACAATATTTTCTATCATTGATATAGCCTTATCAAGAACTTCTTGATTCATATGGTAACAAATTACATTTCCATCATCATCTATATCTATTTTAACAGCATCTTTTGCATTTACACTATTAACATTACTAGACTCTAAAATAATCTTAGTAATTGTATCTCCACCTTTTCCAATAACATCTTTAATCTTATCTGGATCGATTTTCATAGTTCTAATCTTAGGCGCATAAACAGATAATTCTTTTCTTGGAGCAGGTATAGTTTTTTCCATAACATCTAAAATTTTCATTCTAGCTTTTTTTGCTTTTTCTAGTGCTTCTTTCAATACATCTTTAGTTACGCCTTTTATTTTAATATCCATTTGCAATGCAGTAATACCATCTTTTGTACCTGCAACTTTAAAATCCATATCGCCCATATGATCTTCAAGTCCTTGAATATCAGTTAAAATAGTATAATTTGATTCACATGTTCCATTTTCAGTTATAAGTCCCATTGCAATACCAGCAACTGGAGCCTTAATTGGAACACCTGCTGACATTAAAGACATACATCCTGCACAAATACTTGCTTGACTTGAAGAGCCATTACTTTCTAATACTTCAGATACAACTCTTACTGTATATGGAAATTCTTCTTGAGATGGCATTACTTGTAATAATGCACGTTCTGCTAAAGCTCCATGACCTATTTCACGCCTACCCGGGCTTCCATATCTACCTGTTTCACCAACACTAAATGCTGGAAAATTATAATGGAATATAAATTTTTTAGATTCTTCTAATCCAAGACCATCTAGTATCTGTTCTTCATTTTGAGTTCCAAGAGTAGTAATTGCTAAAGCTTGAGTTTGTCCTCTTGTAAACAATGCACTGCCATGTGTTCTTGGAAGTAAATCAACATCAGCTGATAATTCACGAATTTCGTCCAACTCTCTACCATCTGGTCTTATATGTTCTTGAATTATTAATCTTCTAACTTCATTAGCTTCAATTTCATCAGCAACTTTCTTTACTAGTTTTAAATTACTTTCTAAATCTTCATCATCTAAATGATTCTCACTATACATGGTTATAGCTTTCTGCTTAACTTCATCTATTTTCGCATATTTTTCAAGTTTGTCTTTAATTTGTATAGCATTTATCATGTCTTCTTTGATTGTATTTTCAACTTCTTCTCTTAATTCATCTGGTATATTAGCAAGTACTACTTCTATTTTATCTTCTCCTATTTCACTTATAATATCTTCTTGAATTGCACATAATTCTTTAATTGCCTCATGTCCAAACATTAATGCCTCTAACATTTCATCTTCACTTACTTGCTTAGAACCACTTTCTACCATATTGATAGCATCTTTAGTACCTGCGACAGTTAAATTAATAGTACTTCTTTCCATCTCCTCACAAGTTGGATTTATTTTTAATTTATCATCAATTTTTCCAACAACTACTCCAGATACTGGGCCCTCAAATGGTATTGATGAAATACCTAAGCTTAAAGATGTACCAAATAATGCTGTCATCTCTGGAGTTTTATCAGGATCAACACTTAATACTGTATTAACTACTTGTACTTCATTTCTAAAATTTTCACTAAACATTGGTCTAATTGGTCTATCAATAACTCTTGCTGCTAAAGTGGCTGCATCAGTTGGTCTACCTTCTCTTTTAATAAACCCACCTGGAATCTTTCCAACAGAATATAATTTTTCTTGATATAAAATAGTAAGTGGAAAAAAATCAGCAGTTGATATATTATTATTCATACAACAAGTTGATAATATAACTGTATCATCATATCTTACCAATACAGCCCCTCCAGCTTGTTTAGCAAGTTCACCATGCTCTATTATCAACTTTCTACCTAGAAAATCATATTCAAAAACTCTTTTCATTTTGTTACTCCTTTCAAAAAAAAAGGCACTTAAAAATTGTGCCTACTTTCTTATATTTAATTTTTTTATTAAATCACGATATCTTTGAACATCTTTATTCTTTAGATATTCTAATAAGCTCTTTCTTTTACCTACTAATTGAAGAAGACCACGATTAGTATGATAATCATGTTTATGTTCTTTCATATGTTCAGTAAGACCATTAATTCTTTCAGTTAAAAGAGCAACTTGTACTTCAACGCTTCCTGTATCATTTTTGCTTCTTGCAAATTCTGAAACGATAGCGCTTTTTTTGTCTTTACTTAAAGCCATTTTATTTCCTCCTTTTCATAAAATCCGTTAATTCTGAGTAAAGAAGATGAGGACTCGTCTAAACTCGGAAAGAACTTCTATTTAATATTACAACATATCATAAATAAAATCAACTATTTTTTTAATATTGAGATGATCATTTTTATATTCCAAAAATTTTAACATTTATGTTTTTAATTATTATTTTCAAATAAATACAAATTTATAGTCTATTTTCTAATTTTACACTTAAATCTTTTTCACTGTATTAGTTTATTTATTAAAACTAATTAATCTCAGTAATATTTATTATTTCTTCTTCTTTGACATATTTTATCTTTAATTTATCTTTTTTCTTTAAAAATGGCAAATTATCATTTACTTTAATTGATACTTTATATTTTTGATCATCTTCATCTTTTAAATAATAATATGTCATTCCATCAATACTAGCAATATTTATTTCACTTATAGTAATTATTTTTTCTTTTAATATACTGCCACTACCACCTAAGTCAATATTTGTTAAATAATTTCTTGCTGCTTCTTCTACTCCAACTGATGCATCAGTTACTACTACTTTTTGATAATCTTCAACATCAACAAATGCATACATTTTAACAAGACCAGCTTTATCTTTTAAACTAATTAAATATGTTGGCCTATTATTTAAATTAATTAATAATGGAAATGTTGGAGTATAATTCATTTGCTGTACTTGTCCTTTGGCAGAGTCCATAGCTGAATATTCTTCTGCACCAGGTTCATCATAAAATTTAGTCTCTTTTGTTCTTAAATTAGTAATAATAAATCCTATATTTGATTCATCTGAGTTAATAGATGTAATACCTGTATACATATAAACATCATCATCTTGAATCATATAATTATATCCATTAGTAGTTTGTACTACTCCTTTTTGCCCAAATATAGAATTTAAAAATCCGTTATTATATAATCCCCAGTCATCTACTTGTTCAATTATTAAATTTGCACTATAAACTTGATCTACCCATTTAGGAATATCATCTACATCATAATATTTACTCTTAGAAGTAATTGGATCAAATATTATAAGACCTTCTACATCTTTCAATAAACCTACTGCACTATATTTTAATGTGGGTATTGTCCAATATGGATTACCTTCATTATCAATTTCAAAAGATGCACTGCCAAATATTTTGGTTGGATAATCAAATCTAAGTTTTCTATATAAATCTTCATTGAATAAAGAACTTGGCATATACTTCATTCCTTTATCAAGTTTAACAAGTTCACTCTTACCACTTACAGAATCTACTTTAATATATCCTTTTATACCATCTTTTCTATTAGTTAACCATTTTATGGCATTAGCATACTCTAGTGGAGTAACTCTTATTATTTCATTATTATAATTTATTTGAGTGTATAAATTTGATACTTCAAATTGACTTACTAATTCACTCATCTGACCCATTACCCTATCACCTAATTTAGTACTTGAGTCTTTATCTAATAAAGGTATCATATTAAAATTTACTTCTTTTATTTCACTGGTAAAATCATCTGATTCAATTATTGATATTCTACTAGAATATTTTTTACTCATAAATAATGGGGAATAAATAAAATTAATACCAAAAATGATTGCAAATAAACATATTATAATGACATAAATAATATTGCTTTCAATAAACTGTTTAGTTGAATAACCTCTATTGAATATTCTTATTACATCTTCTTTTATACTTATTAATTTTGTAAGTTTAAATACTATAACAATAAATACTAAATATATATAAAATCCAAAATATTGCAAATTAATTGCAGGTAACATGATATAATACGTAAGTAAAGCAACAATTATTGTTATAAGTATTCTAATTAAGATCTTATTTTTCATATTTTCCTCTCTTTCTAATACAATTATACCAAACACATTAATATTTACCAACATATTTAGAATTATATAATAAAAATACTATTTGAATTATTGTTATTAAAGCTGCACATAAAAATAATACTCTAAGAGAAATACCTAATAATATACTAGCAAGTAATATACCAATTCCTTCAGCAAAAGATTCTATAAAATATCTTATGTTTTCAAATGTAAATTTATCTTTATTTTTATTTTCCCTTATAAATACTCCAGTTACTTTATTATCTAAAATTTTAGATGTTATATAAGAAATACTTATGCTTAATATAAATACTAATTTTTTATTAAATATAAATGCAAATAAATAAAATA
>CASFKI010000044.1:0-10418 GCA_949295285.1 uncultured bacterium | reverse complement strand
CTTCTTTTTCTAATTCATTCAATATTAATTTAGATAGTGTAGATGTATTTCTTAAAGCATATATTACTTCGGCACCATCTCCACCTCCTGCGTTTAAGTGATTAGAAATAACTAGTACATCATTTCCATTGCCATAAAAATCTTGAACTCTTGATGTTCTTTCATTAGGGGATAGGGAAGTATCATCATCTCTTGTTAATTGAACAGGAATTCCTAATTCTTTGAATCTATCATACATATATTTACTTATTAATAAATTATAATCTTTTTCTTTTATACCATTAGCAACAGCTCCAGGATCGTTTCCTCCATGGCCAGGATCAATTACTATTTTTTTATTCATTTTTATCACCTAGTTTATTTTATGAGTATTAAAAAAAACGGTGTCGTATTAATAATTTATTATTCGAGTATATATATATTTAGACTTTTTATTTGCTTATTTATATCTATGTTTTAACGATTTTTTAACAATTTTTTCTTTTATTAGAATTTAGTTCTAATTTAAGAGCTTTATTTTTTTCTATTGAGACTATTATATCTACTTGATTTTTATCAGAGTAAAAATATTTTTTTTGTATAGATTGATTAATATTTTTAAAATATGCTAAATACTCATGGTATTTTTTAAGTTGTTCAATGCTAGCTTTTTCGATTAAATCATTAAAAGTTATATCAGTTTCTTTTTCTTTTTTATCAATAATTTTATATGTATGGTTTAAAAGTAATGAATCTTCTTTTTTTAGTTCATCTTTAATTACATTTTTTTTCTTTTCATATATTGGAGTCAATTTTTTTATTAATTTATTAATTCTAATAGCATTATATCTTTGTAGCATAATACAATATAAATTTACCCCTATACAGGTAAAATAAACTAAAGTTAAAGGTGAAAAGTTTAAGTTACTTATATCTTTTATAAAGTCAGGAAGGCAAAATTTTAATGCCCAAATATGAATACATGTATTAATTATTAATTGTTTTTTAAATTTTTTAACACTTTCTAAATTTTTAACTTTTCCTATATTATAGTTACTTGCTGTATTATATAAAAAATTATATTTTTCTTCTTTACTCATTTTAAAAGTTAAAGGATAAGCTAATATATCTCGCAACTTGAATGCCATTTTTCTAAAAGCTTTAATTCCCAACAGCTCATATAAGCGCATTTCAATATTTTTTTTATTTCTCATTATAAATAACCCCACTAATTTATTAAATATAAAATTTGATATATTATAACATTAAAAGGAATAAATATCAAAGTAAGATAAAATAAATATGTTTAATTATATTTATAACTTGATAAGTTTTAAGTTTTTAATATTTTATTTCTGGCTATTAAGTGCTCATTTTGATATATGCATTAGATTATCTATTTATTTTTAAAATTTTTCAAAATAAATATTAAATGCTACTTTAATTTTATAAATAATTATTACTATATTTAATGATAAATATTCATTAATTTAATATATTTTTAATGATTTTTCTTATTTCAATTATTCTTTCACTCATAAATTTAGGATGATCTTTAAACCATTTTATATTAAGTGGAGAAGGGTGGGGTAATACAATTGTTAATTTATTGTTTATATAATTATTTTTAAAGACTAAATTATTAAATTCTTCATTTGGAAAAAATATTTTTGCTGCTTTTGAACCAATTATTATATATAGTTTATTATTTACATATAGAAGTTCTTTTTTATCCAAGTTTCATAACAAATTTTGGGTGGTATTTTATCATTACCATTTTTATCTTTTCCTGGATAACAATGTGAAAGTGAAGTAATATAGAAATTTTTAGGATTATAAAATGTATCATCATCTATCATATACCATTCATACTTTAATTTTTTACCACTTTGTCTGTAAAAAGTTTTAATGTTTGATGAACAGTAGCTGATGGTGCCTGACTAATTTGAACTATTTTAGAATCAAAATTACCCCAAAATACAGGATGAGGTTGAAATCTAAATTTTTCTTTACAAATTTCGCAAATTTTTAAATCTTCTATTAATTTATTAAATTTTTCTTGCATGGTTACACTCCTTAAAATATTTTTATTATATATTAAAACTACACAAATGTGTAGTTTAATCTTTTAATGTAAAACTATTGTTTACTAATATAGTATTATATAAGAATAATATATCTTGATCAACAAATTTAATTTTATCTTTATATATTTGACTTGATATATATCTTGTATCAATTACGGTGATTTTTTTGTAATATGGTGTAAGTAGGGGGACAATACTACTCCCAAAAGAATCTCTAAATATTATTAATTCTTTATCATTTATAGATTCATCATTTTCAATTGTAATAAAGGATGATGCGCCATCTAGAAATACTTCATAACTATCTAAACTATTTAACTTATTTGTATTGTATAATGAATGTAAAGTGCTGTTTTCTAAGTAAGTTATTTTTAAATTGTTTTGTAAATCATTTGTTAAGTAAATTAATTTATCTGGATTTTTATTTAAAGCAGATTGTCCATAATATACACCATAAAAATTATTATAAATATTCTCATCGTATTTTATATTTGAGTATTTAAAATTCATTATCTCACTTAATTTTAATATTACTTTATTTAAGTTTTCTTGCCTCCAGTGAGTATCGGTATTATAATAATCGTCCAAATTCATTATATTTGTAATATCTATTTTAGTAGTATTTAATTTATTTAGTTTTGAATACATTAAATCATAATCCATATTTAGAAATAAGTTGTCTTGAATGAAATAATTTTTATCTGGAATTATAACCGAATAAATATTATTTTTATTAGTAGTATTTTCTATTATATTATTTATTTTATTAATAAAATTATCTATTGATGATATATTCATTGGATATTCTATTTTAAATATATAATTATCATCAATATAAATATTATTATTATCAAGCATTTGTAAAACAAAATAGTTATAGTTGGCTTTTAATGATCTGAAACTATTACGAAATGGAAACTGATCTAGTGCATAATCTTCAAAATCATCCATGAAATTGGTAGAAATAATATTGTTGATAGATACTTTTGGAAAAGTATTTAATTTTCTTCTTTCTTCAACACTTATTTCTTTATCTTTAATTAAAATATTTAATATAAAGAATATTTCTAAAAATGAAACAAATGTTATAACTAATATCTTATTTTTCATTTTGCCTCCTTAAAACCTGAAATATAGAAATGGATTAAAAGATCCATCTATTAAATAAGCTGTTATTAATAACATTAGTATTATGTACATTATAGGTTCTAAAAAATTTAATTTTTGTAATATTTTAGATTTTATATATATATTTTTTAATAATGGCGTAGATAATATCATAGATATAATAAAAAATATTGAATAACTTCTTATATAATAAAAGGTTTCTAAATTTATAAATGGTAAATTATTAAATCCAAACATATTATATAAAAAATTTATTAGTTTTGATAATGATTCATATTTAAATATTATAAAACTTATAATTATGAAAAATAAAGAGTAAATATATTTAAATATTTTAGATTTTTCTAAGTATTTACCATAAAACTTTTTTTCAAAAACTAATATTATAGCAAAATATAATCCCCATATTATATAATTCCAACTAGCACCATGCCAAAAGCCAGTTAAGAACCAAACAATAAATATATTTCTAATCCATTTTAATATAGATACTCTATTTCCTCCCAAGGGTATATAAACATAATCTTTAAAGAAACTAGAAAGTGAGATATGCCATCTTCTCCAAAAATCAGTTATTGATGATGATATTAATGGATAATTAAAATTTTCTAAAAAGTGAAATCCAAAAAATAATCCAAGGCCAATAGCCATATCTGAGTATCCACTAAAATCAAAATATATTTGCATAGTATATGATATAGCAATTAATATGTATGATAATACTGATTGATTTGATAATGATGCAAATGAATTACAACATTCAGCAAGCATATTTGATATTAACACTTTCTTTGCAGCTCCAATAACAAATCTTCTAACTCCATTTGAAAAATCATTATAACTAGCTTTCCTTGTTTTTATTTCTTTATCAATTGTTTCATATCTTACAATTGGGCCAGCTATTAATTGTGGAAACAATGATACATACATTGTAAAATCTACTATATTATTTGCACTTTTAACTTTCTTTTTATATACATCAACAATATAACTTATTATTTGAAAAGTAAAAAAACTTATTCCGATAGGCATAACAATATATAATAATGAAAAATTAGTGTTAAATAATTTATTAAAATTTTCTATAAAAAAATCTAAGTATTTAAAATATAATAATTGTCCAATATCATATGATAATGCAATTATTAAGTATATAAAAGCATGTTTTCTATCTTTTTCTATTCTCTTAGATAATAAATAATTGATAATGCATGTTAATATAAGTAAAAATCCAAATTTAGGTTCACCATAAAAATAAAAGAATAAACTTGCGATTAACAAAATTAAGTTTTTATATTTTTTAGGTGTTATAAAATATGTTATTAATAAAATAGGTAAAAAATAATATAAAAATGTAATGCTTGAAAATACCATAAAACGCTCCTTAATAAAAGTCTTCATTTATGAAGACTTAATTGTTATAAATTAATGAAATTATTTTGTATTTCAGTTGCTGTATCTTCAGAAGCCATAACTAATAATATTAAGTTTCCTCTACTTTCAACAACTACTTTTTCTGCACTGACACAAACCCATTTATCAGGTTTGACATTATCTTTAATTTTAGTTTTAGCATCTTCAACATCCTCTGCGTCTTTTAGTCTAATTAATACGACAGAGTGAGCTATTGAACCAACAGCAGATTCGGAAACTAAAATTTCATTATAATTTATATCATTAGTTCCAATATATCCTTCAACTTGTTCAGCTTCAGGTGTAATATTTTGAAGCATCATAGGTCTTTCTTCTTGTGGAATAGTAGCATATATCTTTTCCATTATTTCTTCTAAAGAACCCTCTACTTCTTTTTCTCCACAACCTACTAAGGCAAAAATACTAATACCCAATAAAAAAATTAATAATATCTTTTTGAACATTTTAAAATTCTCCTTCCTTATCGTCAAAACATTATATCAAATAAAATTGTATTTGCATAGTAAAAAAATAAAAAAGTTTAAAAAATATAAAAAATTTAATCAATAAATCTTATTAGATATAAAAATTATTACTTTGAGTTTATTATTTAAAATGATATAATATAATAGATGTAGTATGAAAAATAAAAAAATGATAAAAATAATATTAGTTATTTTTATATTATTTTGTGTTAATTATTTAAAAGAAGAAAATGTATTTGAAATAGTAAATAATAAGAATTCTACAAATCAAGTGTTTATACAAGATAACATACCAGAGTATAATAAAAATGACTATATTATTATTAATGATAATAATCCTGATTTCGATGATTTATCTAAAAGCAATGTAAGTTTTGAAGTATATAGTGAGCTTGATGATTTAGGGAGATGCCAAATGGCATATGCTAATTTATCAAAAGATTTAATGCCAACAGAAGATAGAAAAAGTATTGGTTCAGTAAAGCCATCTGGATGGCATACGGTTAAATATGATATAGTCGATGGAAAATATTTATACAATAGATGCCATTTAATAGGATTTCAATTGGCAGGAGAGAATGCCAATAAAAATAATTTAATAACATGTACAAGATATATGAATACTGGCGTAATGCTTGATTATGAAAATAAAGTTGCTGAATACATAAAAGAAACTAATAATCATGTACTATATAGAGTAACGCCTGTATATAAAAATGCTAATTTATTGGCAAGTGGTGTACAAATGGAAGGATTATCTATTGAAGATGATGGTAAAGGTATAAAATTTAATATTTTTGTTTATAATATACAGCCTGGAATAATAATTGATTATAAAACAGGAGAAAGTAAACTTGATGTAAAATAGCGCATTATGTTGAAAAAAAAATAATTTATAGTATAATGTAACTATGTGGTGATTTATTATGGAAAAAATAAAAAAAACAAATAAAATACTACATAAGCAAAGAATTAAAGGGATATTTAAAGAAGCAATTAATTTTATAAATAATAATAAATATATATTATGGTTATGTGTTCCTTTTATTTTAATGGATGTATTTACATTTGTTTTTGGATTGAATATAAGTTTTGTAAATTATAGGATATATGCTCCTATATTATTTTCATTTTTATGGATTATGTTATTTGTTGGTATAACAGTTACTTTAAAAAAGAAAATTGCTGTAGGTGTATATTTAGTTATAAATATTTTATTTTTAATATTTTATTTGGTTAATAATGTATATTTTTCAATGACTAAAACATTTTTTGATTTTACTTTGTTAGAGTCAGCAGGAGAGGGGGCACCTTATTTATTAGATGCAATTAAAAATTGTAATGTTTTTGTGTATATAACATTTATAATTATAATTATTTCACTCGTTTATTCAGTTAAAAAGATACCTAATAGAGAAAAGAATAATTACAAAGTATTAGCAGTAATAGTTGTTGTATTTTTAATAGCACATGCGTTTATTCCGCTAACATTAGGCAAAGCGAATGATGAGTTAACTTGGTCAAATTGGAAAAATGCTAGAAATATATATATATATTTTAATGATAGTAATAAAAGTATCAAAATATCTGGGCTATATGAATATGTTATTAGAAATTTCTATATAACATTTATTAGAGTAAATGATAATATTACGCAAGAAGATATAGATTTTTTAGATGCCGCATTTGAGGATTTAGGAGAACATAAAAATAAATATACTGGTATATTCGAAGGAAAAAATTTAATTTTGTTACAATTAGAAGGTATGGATAGTTGGTTAATTAACAAAAATGATACACCTGTTTTATATAATATGATCAATAGTGGATATAATTTTACTAATCATTATTCATATTATAATGGAGGAGGATCAACATTTAATTCTGAGTTTGCTGTAAATACTGGATTTATAACACCACTTTCTTATAATAAAAACGCATATACATTTAATAAAAATAACTTTCCATATTCACTTGCAAATTTATTTAAAGATAAAAATTATAGTGTAAATGCTTTTCATATGAATACTGGAGAATATTATTCAAGAACAGTTAATTATTTAAATTGGGGATATGATAATTATTATGGATTAATAGATATAGATGATTATGATGATAATAGTTATGAATTGGATAGAGAACTTATCTTAAATGAAAAATTTAATGAGTTATTATTTAGGGAAGATGGAGAAAATTTTGTAGATTATATTATTTCATATTCAGGGCATTTACCTTTTACTAATACTAAAGGTGTTTGTAAGATGCTATATGATTTAGACATGGAAGAATTAAAATTAGAAAATCCTACATTAGAAATTGAATTTACGCAAATGACTGAAGAAGAATGTGTTAGAAGACAAGCGCAGGAAACTGATTATATGGTTCAATTATTGATTGAAAATTTAGAAAAAAGAGGTTTGTTAGAAAATACTGTAATTGTTGGTTTCACAGATCATTATTTATATACACTTGAAGATAAAACAATATTAGACAAATACAAAAATACTTCTAATAATTTAATAAATCATACTCCATTCTTTATATGGACTTCTGATATAAAAAAAGTAAGTGTAAAAGAAGTTACTTCTCAATTAAATATATTACCTACAGTACTAAATTTGTTTGGTATTGAATATAATCCAAATAACTATATAGGAGAAGATGCATTAGATCCATCTTATGATGGAATAGTATTTTTTAGTGATTACTCTTGGTATGATAGAGAATACTATGTTGATTCTGGTATTGTAACAAATAATAAATATATAGATCCTATTTTGTTAGAAGAAAAAAATAGTTATATAAATTATTTAATAAAGAAAAATGATTTAGCCCTTAAATATAATTATTTTAAAAATGTTAAGAAGGAAAATAATGAAGAAGAAGTCTCAACTAGTGAAGATTTAAAAGAAATAAAAATGCCATAAATAATTTTATGACATTTTTATTTTAATTTATTGTATAAAATGTATGCACCTATAGCTATAAATATTGTTGTATAAAATATTTTAATTAATAATGATAGTATTTTAACTAATGTTTTATTTTTAACTTTTCTTTTAACAAATTTTATTGGTTTTAAATAAAATGTTGTTCCAAATCCTTCAGTGTAAAACTGCTTTATTAAATTTTTCATTTTTTCACCTCATTCTTTGAAAGATCATCTATTGTAATTTTACTTTCATGAGGAATTGGTTTCCAAGTGACATTCATAAATATTGCCGCATATGTTGTATATCTACCTATAATATCAAATGTAGGCCATGTAAATATAAACAACAATTTTTCCCAAAATTTAATTTTTTTAATTCTTGCATCTTCAATAATAAAAATATAAATTGCCATAATCATATTTGAAAAATACATTGCTATTCTATATAGTATTCTAAACCATATTGTAAATATTATTCCAAGTAGCATTGCATTAATTCCAGGAGCACTTGATATTTTTATGGTTATAATATTTCTTAAAAATTTAGCTAAATATGAACCTCCTTGAAATAAATTAATATCATTAAATCCATTAGTATATGTATAACACCCATATATTATTACAGAGAACACTAACCATCTACATAAATTTATAAATGTTATTGGTGTTAATTGAGATAATGTATCAAATGATGCAAATCTATGTCTTATAGATTCAATTATATCAAGTAATTTTTGTTTGAAAGTTCTTTTTCCTTTTTTTTCTTTTTTATGATTTTTCCAATTAACTTTTAAAAATCTTTTCCCAAAAAATATATTTATAAATAAATATGGTCCAGATTCAACAAATGCTTGTAAGTGACCTTTAGACCAACGTAATCTTTGCCTTAGAGCAATTTTTAAATTAGTCGGTTGTTCATCATAGAACTCAGCTTCATCTTGATATGTGATTTGATAGCCTTGAGCAACTGCATCAGCAGTTAATGCCCTATCTTCAGTTAATGAAGTGTAATGCCAACCATCTTTAATTATTTCGTTAGAAAATAAAAATCCAGTTCCTTGGATATTAGTAGCAAGTCTTAATATACTTCTTGCTCTATGATTTGTTCTAATAGATCTTAACCAGTGAAGAGCATATGTTGAAGCTACCCAATTTTCATCAAAATTTTTGGTATTTCTATATGAAGTAATTATTTTACAACCTTCATCAAATGCATTATTCATTTTTTTTAAGTAATCTGACTTAAGTAAGTTATCAGCATCGAATATAAAATAGCCTTCAAATGATTCGATTCCATAATCTTTTTTAATATTATCTACTAAAAATTCTAATGCGTAGCCTTTTGTTCTATGATCATTATCAAATCTCTCATATACGATTGCTCCTTTTTCTCTCGCAATTTGTGCTGTATTGTCAGTACAATTATCTGCAACTACAAAAATCGTATATAAATCACTTGGATAATCTTGCTTTTTAATACTATCTATTAAATTACCAATAACATATTTTTCATTTCTTGCGGCTATTAAAATACCATATTTATGTAATTTTTTAGCTTCTTTGAATTTCCTTGTAAAAAACATGCCAATTACAACATAAAATCCTTTATGAAAAACCATTATTGCTAGAATTGTTGCTAATATGTTATTGATTGTTAATCCTGTTTTGTAAAAGCTTCCAATAGCCTCTATTATAGATTCTATCATTTGCTCACCTCAGCAAATATTATAACAAATCTTGCAAATTAATACAATTCTTGACAAACTCCGGGATCAGGTGCATAAAAGCAATGATTTTTATACCTTCCGCTATTTCTTTGATTAAACCAAGTTGCTCTACAATCATCATCACCACTTGGAGAATAAAACCATAGTGCATTGGTAGCAGGATAATAATATTCTCCTTTTAAAACTCTTTTTGCTAGTTCTTTTTCTTTAGTTGTTGCACTTCCACTATAAAATAATTGGCTATTTGTACCAACAAAACCTCCTGGATTTTGGTAAACCACATCACTTATGCTTCTTATATTTTTAAAATCCAAACAATTTGCAATTGCTCTATTAACTATAACATTTCCCACCATTAGCATCCCCAAGTCTCCTTCACCTAAAGCCTCTGCTCTCATTAATCTAGCACATAAGTCTAATTCTTTAGTTGTATAATTGATTAACATAAAAATCACCTAGAATATTATATGATTATATATAAAATAAGTAATTATCTGTTGAAATTATGTTATTTATGTTATATAATTAGTTTGTCTCATGAAATAATAGATCATAGGGGTGTAATTTAGTGGTAAAATTTTGGTCTCCAAAACCTTTGTTGTTTGATGACTTAATGCCATTTAACCCTTGAATTTATTAGCATTTGTTAAATTTATAGTTATTATTG
>CASFKI010000043.1:0-7023 GCA_949295285.1 uncultured bacterium | reverse complement strand
TTTATTTGTATATATATAATTTACACAACAAGATGGCGACTGTTCTATTCCTAATATTGCTACTATTTCATAATTTGATTCTATTAATTTTTTAATTTGCTTAGTAACTTTATTAGCTAAAGTTTGGCAATGTTTATTAAACTCTTTAGTATTGTATTTAGTAATCCCTTTAGGTTCACGTATTAAACTATTATTAAATTCTGTTTCTATACAAGGCATTTGAATAATATTGATATTATGATCAAGAATTAAGTCTATAAATGGTCTTATAGAACTTTTCCATTCATATTTTACTATTCCTTGAGCTTGATATGCTTGTGCAATTAAGCAAAAAGGAATAAAAATAAACTTTTTACTTCTATTATCCATCATAAATATTTCTCCTTAAAATCTATATTTTTATATGTCTGTATAATTTTTTTGATTTTAGGATAAAGTTCTTTAATATAAACATTTAAACATCCTTCTATAATATCATCATTCATCGAATCATTTAATATTGGCATTCCAAGCAAACATTGCCCTTCATTCATTTTGGGTACAAAACCATTAGCTAAGATTCTATTTTTTATAGCATAATCATCTGTTTCATTTAACACTGGAAAAAGAATTTCTAAATTAAAATTTTTAAATAATTTTTTAAACTCATTTATCATCTTTTCCTGTTCTATAGCAAAAAGTTGACTTTTTCTTGCTCCATCAACTACTAATTTTATATTTTCTTTTTTACATATAATTATTGAGAGTATATACATTGATAAACGGCAAGCTAAACAATTAAATTGTGAAATAGTTATATTACCAAATTTTTGATTTATATAGTTTGTATCATAATTATAAAATGAATGAATAAGCTCTCTAAATATTGCATCGGTCTTTTTTATACCAATTATATTAACTTTATCGTTGCCAAATAAATTTTTTATTTTCTTTGCTCCTATTAACACATTTTTTCTATTCAATTCTTGACCATTATCAAATGTTATAAGATTGACTTTATAACCTTTATTTAACATTATTAAAATTGATAAAAAGGAGTCTTTTTCTCCGGAAAAAAGATTAAAACATCTTTCATTATTACATCAAAATTTCCTTCCTTTTATTAATATCATACAGAAAAAATACCATTCTTGAATGTGAAGACTTATACTACTAAATTAATCTATCATATATTATCACTTTTTAGTATTCAAATATACTGATTTTATATTATTTTATAAATGTTCATTGCAATTTCAACAAGCACACACATTCAATGTGACTAGTTTGTATATTATGACTAGTTGGTTTTGATATGTTTGGGTATAACTGACTACTACATAATAAACACTCTTAATGGTTGAATATTTATTATGTATAATTACTTTTTCACACATTCCTCTGCAATCTTATTAATTTTATGAATTGAATTTAAATATTCCTTTTCAATTGGACTTAGTTCTTTTATTTGATATTTTTCATACTCTGATTTTGCTTTTTCTACTGCTTTTTTATGGCTAACACTACCGGCAGTTTTTAAAACATTTGTTTCTAAAGAGTTTAGTATTTTATCTAACTGATTAATATAGTCTTTCATTCTCATTGGTTTGTGTTTCATTGCTTGAAATTCTGCAAAGTCAAAATACCCTGATACTAAATTATTTAACATCATTAATTCTTCTTCAGTTAAATAATTTTTAGCAATTTCTATATCATTAATGCTTGGCAATTCACCTTTAAAATTGGTAAGACCCATAAATGGCTTATTTGAATCAGCTCTATTATATATTATTTCAGCCGCTGTATTTCCATGAGCAGCATAATGAAATTTATTTTGTACTATTTTGAAAAATTTTATTGTTTCTTCTGCTTTAGGATTATAATCAATAGCAGTTGCATATAAATCAAGCACTTGTCTGTATAATACCTTCTCAGATGACCTTATATCTTTAATACGATTTAAAAGTTCATAAAAATATTT
This sequence comes from uncultured bacterium, assembly GCA_949295285.1. Lineage (GTDB taxonomy): Bacteria > Bacillota_I > Bacilli_A > RF39 > UBA660 > CAG-1000. The sequence goes on along the minus strand of CASFKI010000043.1, from coordinate 5,063 downwards.
TCCACCACCGAGATTTTTAAGTCTTTCATCATCCATTGTGAAGCCTTTGATAATATATTCCTTAATTCTTTCAGTAGCCCACTTTCTAAAACGAACACCCTCTAAAGACTTAACACGATAACCAACACTAATTACAACATCTAGATTATAATAATCTACAAAATGAGTTTGCGTTTTTCCTTCAATTGCACCATGCTTAGTGGTTGTTGCAAAATTTGCAACAACCTTTTCTCTTTCTAATTCCCCTTCTTCAAACACATGTCTTATATGTCTAGATATAACTGACTTATCCCTTCCAAATAATTTTGACATTTGTTCTAAAGACAGCCAAACTGTTTCATTTTCTAAATTTACATCTAATTTGATATCGCCACCTTTTGATTCATATATTACTAATTCTGAATTGTTTTTTTCTACAATTTTATTTTTCATACAAAACCTCCTTTGTTATTTTCTTAGTTAATATTCATTTTTGAGATTTACTTGTGAGTATATTTTTTAAATCTAACAAATCAAATTTATCAACAATTCTTCCATAATTTTTATCTTGTCTTAATTCTTCTACACTAATCCATTTATATTCTGATGACTCATTTGAATCAACTTTTATATTCTTCTAGTCTATCAATAAATTTTTCTACATAATTTTGAGTAAATACATGATGAAATCTTCTTTTAAAACAATGAAAAAGTCTTTTTATTAATCCCCATCTATTTAGTCCAACTCTCCATGCTGAATTTTTAAAATCTCTGTATGCTGATCTATAATAGCATTTAAATCTCGCTGTTCTTTTTACAATAACGGTTCCTTTAAAATTAGATATTTCATCTATATGCATTAGGTGTCCACCTTCGATTATACCTTTTTTATTTTGTTTTTTTATAAAATTTACAATATCGTCATAATAAACTATTTCGTCTAAAGCTAAACTATTATGCTTTTTTAATAATATCTTTCTTAATTTAATAATATCGTTATTCATTGTATGTGGGTCCATATCCGATGAGATACTATCAAATCCAATTACAATATAATTAGGATTATCTCTATATTTTCTACCATAGGTAGATTTCCCAGAGCCTACACTTCCTGTAACATTTATTATTTCATCATCAGTTATTTTTTTTTACATAATCTGATTTATCTTTAAACAGATAAATTTTTGATTCCATAAACTTACACCATCCTTTATATCAAATATTTTATAAACTATCTGGTTTGTGGTTCTATATTATAAGATGACCTTTTTTAGAGATGGTTCCTCCAATACTTTTATATTTTTTTAATTATTAATTATTTTCATATTCATAAAGAGCAGCATTTTTAGGATTAAATATAATAATTAAAATATACTATGTTTCCTTATATTATCGATGTGGTATTAGGAAACATATACTTCAAAGACTTCCTATTAAATAATTTTTATAATATTTATTTAAATTTAATTTTCGAATATGTAGGATTTTTTAACTGTTCTTCAATTGGAAATAAAGGATATTTATCGATATCTTTAACTATAATAGGTTCTAATAAGTCATCAAAATATCTAATATAACCTCCTATTTCTTCTAATGTTAATGGTCTATTCATAGGAATTCCTAAAAAGCATTTTGCTTCATAATGAATTGTTCCTTCATGTACTATATCATAAAAATGCGAAGAATATATCCAAAGTTCGTTTTCTACATCGTAATCACTATCATAATCAAAAACTGGCAATAATAATTCTATATCATGCTTTTTGAGCAAAGAATCAATTTTTTTTAATATTTCTTTTTGTTCTAGTGCAAACATTTGAGTCTTTCTTGCTCCTTCAGCTATATAATGAATTCCTAATTTTTTTGCAACAACAGTGCCAATAACATACATTCCACTTCTACAATTTAGACAATTAATTTGATTTTGATTTAAATCTCCATACTTTCTAATCATCTCAGAAAACGGGATATTTGCTGATTGATATCTCATATTCATAAATTCGGAAACAGATTGGAATACACCTAAATTATGGACTCTTCCTTTATTAGAATTTGAAAATATTCTTTCTAATATTGTTGCTCTATTTCTAATATTTTCAATTCCTTCTTCACACCCATTATCAAATGTAATCAACTGTACATCATATCCTTGACTAGCTAATTTACAAGCACATAATGTTGAATCATTTCCTCCCGAAAAAAACAATAATACTTTCTCCATTTTTACCTCCCTGAAAAACAATTATTTTACTATTTTCTCTCCATTGAACAAATTGTTTCAACGTGTTTAGTTCTTGGAAACATACTACATACAGACATATCTTTAATATTATAATTACTTAATAATTCAATATCTCTTTTTAATGTTATATAATTACATGAAATATATATAATTTTTTTAGATTTAGATTCATTTAATAAAGAAATTACTTTTTTAGATAATCCTCCTCTTGGAGGATCAACTATTATACAATCATAACCTTTTAGATATTTTTTAATCCTACTAGCATCACTTAATATAAATTTAATATTATTTATATTATTTAACTTTTTATTTATATTAGCATTTTTTATAGATGAATCATTAATTTCAATACCAAGTATTTTTTTAAAATATTTATGCATCCATATTCCAATACTTCCAATACCACAATACAAATCTAATAAATTGTTTGAATTATTAGCATATTCTAAAGCTTTATTATATATATTTTGCATGCCTTCTTTATTTATTTGATAAAAAGAATTAGGATAAATACTATATTTAATGTCATTTATATAATCTATTAAATATTCTTCTCCTTTAATGAATTTATTATTAATATATAAACTATCACATTTAATATTATATAAATTTTTATCTTTAATTTCACCTAATATATTAATCATTATTTTATTATTAATACATCTAATCATTATTTGTTTAATACCATACAAATTATAATTATTTAAATCATTAATTTTAGCATTAATTTTTTCGTCCAAAATGAAGCAATAATGTATTTCACATAATTTATGTGATTTATCGCTAAAATAGCCTAATTTACCATTTAAAACATGTAATACAACTTTGTTTCTATAATTATATATATTTTTATTATATAAATAATTAATTTTAATATTAAATAAATTTTCTATTTCATTAATTTTAATATTAATTTCATTTTCATAAGTAGTATGTAAAAAATTACATCCACCACATAAATAATAATATTTACATTTACTATCAAGTCTATCTTTAGAAGGTTTTATTATTTCTATTATTTTACCTTCCATATATCTTTTATTAATACTAGTTATTTGTATTTTAACTATTTCATCTGTTAAAGCGCCAAAAATAAAGGTAACTATATTATTAATTCTACATACGCCATTACCCTTAAAATCAACACTATCTATTTTTACTTCATAAATATCATTAATATTCATACAATACCTATATCATACTAATAAGTTCAATTATAAACCCACTAATACTACCTATTAAATAAACTAAACAAATTATAAATAAATTTTCTTTTAAATTTTTATTTGATTTAAATAATATTAACAAAGCAACTCCACTACCAGTTAATAAACCTGCTATTAAACTTGAAAATGAAATAACATTACTTATATACAATTGAGTTAATACAACACTCGCTGCACAATTTGGTATTAATCCTACAACACTAGATATAAAAGGACTAAATAAACTATCTTTCATAAATGTATTTGATATTGCTTCACTTCCAAAATAATGCATAATTATATTTAATATAAATGTAACTATTATAATAAATCCTAATGTTTTAATTGTATGAGTACAACTAGATAATAATATATTATCCTTATGACAATGACATTGATCATCTTCACAAATAGAATAATCTTCTTTAAACTTTTTATTCTTCAACGTAAAATCTATTATAAACCCACTAATCATGCCAACAATAAGCTTGATTAATAATATTTTAAAAATAATAACTGTACTTACTTTTTCACTAAGTAATATTGGTAACATTTCATCACTAGTAGATAAATAAATAGATATTAATGTACCTAATGACAATATTCTAGCTATATATAAATTTGTAGCAACAACAGAAAATCCACATTGTGGTATTAATCCTAGTAATCCCCCAATTATTGGTCCAAATGAGCCTGATTTCTTAATTATTTTTTTGCTTTTTGATGTAAATTTATGCTCAAAGAATTCTATTATTAAAAAGGCAATAAATAAAAAAGGTAACAACTTTATTGCATCTTTTAATGTATCAATTATTACATCTATCATAAAATCATCTCCAACTGATATAGATTATAACATATTTTAATATTTTATTAAATTAAAAAATAATATTCAATTTTAATTCTTTTGAATACTATTTTAATTATGATTATTAAAAATCTATTTTATGCATTTAAGAGTCATAACATCATTATGCTTTTGTTTTTCAAATTCTTCATCTATAAAAATATCTCTAAAACTTTCTAAATTTTTATTTATTGCCGCAGAGCAACCTTTATTATATAATTTATTTAAATATTCAAATTTATGAACTTTTTCTTTTTTTAAAATATAGCAATTAAACAAATCTATATATTTTTCATCTTGTGTTTCTAAAATAGAATTATATAATCTATCTATATTAGCACCTTTAACATCAAGAGCAAATTTGTAAATATATTTAGCATTTTTAGTTTCAATTATTGCATCTTCTAATTTGACAATATTAGCACCTTTAATATCACGAGCAAATTTGTAAATATATTCAGCATTTTTAGTTTCAATTATTGCATCTTCTAGTCTACTTATATTTGCACCTTTTATCTTATATGCAAAATAATAAATGTAGTGTGCATCTTTTGTTCTAATGATAGCATCTTCTAGTTTATTTATTCTTGCACCAACTATAAATGCAAAACTATAAATAAATTTAGCATCTTGTATTTCAATAATAGCAGTTTCTAATTTATTTATATTTGCACCTTTAACATTAAAGGCAAATAAATATATATATTCAGCATTTTTAGTTTCGATTATTGCATCTTCTAATTTGACAATATTGGCACCCTTAATATTATGAGCAAATTTATAAATA
>CASFKI010000042.1:0-3569 GCA_949295285.1 uncultured bacterium | reverse complement strand
TAAGATATAAAATAATATTTATATTAGATTCAATAATTTTAATATTTATGATATTTACTATATTTAGTGGAGTGGTTATATCTAAAATAGTTGTTCCTAATATTATAAATATTGATAGTATAAATTTTTCACCACTACATAGATTCTTTTCTTGGTGGTTATTAATATTATTATCAGTACATATTGGTTTACATTTAGATAGTTTATTTAAAACTATTAAAATTAAATTTTTAAAAAGTAATTTCGCAAGAATATTCTTAATAATTATATATATAATCATTACAATAAATGCTATATTATCATTTGATAGATTATCTATATATAATAAATTATCGATACCTAACAACATAAAACTAGTTAATAATGATTATGGCAATCAGTATGGTCAAAATAATGAAAATAAACATGGACAAAATAATAGAAATCAACATGGTCAAAATAATGAAAATCAATATAATAAAAACAGCAATACTAATAGTATAAATAGAAAAAAGAGCAATCTAATTGATATAATAAACATTATGTTATTTATTAGTTTTTCTACTTATGTAATAGATATTATTTTTAAAAGAAATTTGAATGAAAAATAATTATATAAGACATTATTTCTTTAATGATGTCTATTTTTATTTTGAAAATAAAATAATTATGTTATAATAATTAATAGAAAAGGTGTTAGGTATTATAAAATATGAAGGTAAGTGGAGTTATAAAAAGAATTTTACAAAGAATAAGGAGAAGTGAAAATATATTCTTATATAAATATTTTTGCAAAAAATTACCATTAGATAAAAATAAAATATTATTTTTATCTGATTCAAGAGATTCATTAACAGGTAATTTTGAATTTGTTTATGAGGAATTAAAAAATAATTATAATTATAAAATTAATTTTGTATTGAAAAAAAATTTAAAAGTTAAAGAAAACTTAAAAGAAAAAATAGAATTAATGAAATTAATTGCTAGTTCTAAATTTATTTTATTAGATGACTTTTATCCTATGATTTATACTTTGAAACTACGTAAAGGAACAGAGTTAATTCAACTGTGGCATGCTATGGGAGCCTTTAAAACGGTTGGATATAGTCGTATGGGTAAAGTAGGTGGACCAACAGTTAAAAGTTTAACACATAAAAATTATACAGCAACTATTGTAAGTAGTGAAAATATTCGTAAAGATTATGCTGAAGCTTTTGATATTAGTATAGATAAAGTTCATGCTTTAGGAATACCAAGAACAGATATTTTCTTTGATAAAGAATATAAAAATAATATAATAATAAAATTGAATAAAAAATATCCATTTATTAAACAAAAAAAGATAATTTTATTTGCACCAACTTTTCGTGGTAATGGTCAAAAAACAGCATATTATAATTTTGAATGGTTAGATTTTGATAAAATAAAAAAAGAATTAAAAAATGAATATATATTTTTAATAAAACTTCATCCGTTTATTACACAAAGACCAGATGTTATAGATAATGAATTTTTCTTTGATTTATCAGACGAAAGAGAAATTAATGATTTATTATTTATTACTGATATTTTAATAACGGATTATTCATCCGTTATATTTGAATATTCATTCTTTAAAAAACCAGTTGTATTTTTTATCCCTGATTATAAAGAATATGTAGAAAACAGAGATTTTTATTATGATTTTGATAAATATATGTATGGTAGTACAGCAACAACTAATGATGAATTAATTGAGAAAATAAAAGTAGGAAAGGTTGATAAGAAAAAAATTAGTAAATTTAATGATTTTTTTTGTTCTGCATGTGATGGAAATAGTACAAAAAGAGTTGTGAAAGAATTAATAGTAAATAAAAAATAATAATAATAGGAGGAAAGATATGAGATTAGTTGAACCATGGATTAAAGTAGAAAAATTTGATGGTACAAAAATAATGAAAAGAATAGAGAGGGCTTGTAGAACTTGTTATAGATCAGAAGGGAATATAACAGATGATAGTTATAAGAAATTATTAAATAATTGTATTACTCGTGGGCATGAATCTGTATTAGAACATGAAAAAATAACTGTAAGAATTTATAATGATATAGGTTCATATAAAGATTTAACAAGACACAGATTTGCTAGTTTTTCAGTTGAATCCACAAGATATTGTAGTTATGATAAAGATAAGTATGGAAATGAGATTTCAATTATAAATCCTATATATATAGAGGATAAAGAAATATTTAAAATATGGAAAAAAACTATGGCGGATATGGAAAAAGGTTATATAAAAATGAAACAACTAGGAGCTACAACAGACATGGTAAGAAATTTATTACCACATTCAACAGCAGCAGAATATACGATGACTGCTAATATTAGAGAATGGAAGCATATACTTAGTTTAAGAACTACAAAACATGTTCATCCAGCGATAAGACAAGTATTAATACCATTACTATTGCTATTTCAAAAAGAAATGCCTGATATTTTTGGTGATATAGAGTATGATAAAGATTTTAAAAAAGAATATTATGCTAAGATAACTATTGAAGAAGAAATATAAAATTTGTTATTTTTTATTAAATATATAAGAATCTATCATTTTTAATGTAGATGAAATAAAAAACAAATATTTTTATAGTAAGTATTACTAGAAATAGAAAATTTATTTTTTAAAAAGTTATAAGAAGAGTTTATTTATAATTATATATGAGGAATATATTAAATATTAGTAAAGAAAAAATAAATTAATAAGAAAATATTATAATGATAAAGTATTAAATATTATTTAAAAATAATTGATAGATTAAAAAAAGGAATACAATAATTTTTATAAAAATATAATTATAATATATTGATATAATTTGATTTATGATTTTAGTATTATTGTAAATGTGATTAATTAGAATGTAACAAAGTAAAAAATACATAAATATTAGTAAATTATAAAGATAGGAGAAAGTTATGATAATAATAGAAAAATCACTTTTTGATGGAAAATATTTTTCTTTTAGGAATACAGAAAAAGTGATAAATAATTGTGGAATAATTTCTAAAAATGGAGATGTAGTCATTTCACAAAGATTTGAAAATGTTATGTATCCTGTTGGTGATTTAGCAATAGTGACAACAAGATATCATGTTTATACTGATCCAGAAGATGTATATTATGGAATTATTGATAAAGATATGAATATAATTATAGATCCAGATAAAAATGATTATTGGGGGTATGATGGTTATTTGTTGCTTGAAAATATTATAAAGAAAATTTATGAAGAAAAATATGGCATTGATAATGATAAAAACAATTCTTTAAAAATGACATTAATTCAAAAAATAAAATATTAAATTATTTTAATCATAAAAAGTTAGCAGATAAAAAACAGAATTAAAAATGATAATAAAATTTTTACAATGAATTATTACGGAGTTACTTTGGATTAAATATTAAGTGAAAAATTAAGAATAATATTTTGTATTTTCATTAATGAAGTTTGGAAAAGATAAAGTCTAAATTTTTGTGATAAAAAATGTAAATAAAAATATTTAGAGGAATAATTAAAGAAATATTAGAAATTAATAATTTAAAAGTGATTAT
>CASFKI010000041.1:0-23683 GCA_949295285.1 uncultured bacterium | reverse complement strand
TAAAATTGTTGGAGCCATATAGCAGTGAAAAAGAATTTAATAGGCCATCTTTTTTAATAATCAAATTAAAAAAAGTAGGAAATAGATGAAGTATAAAAAGGTATTTAAAAAACAATAAATTTGAAAACTTAGCTGATAAAGGTAAATGCAAATAAATTGTATGACTAATACATGGTATTTAAATGCTGAATTTGATTATTTATAATTTGAAGAATTATTAAATAATAAATAGGAGGATTTAAATGAATTTTAATGTAAATAGAGTTAAGATATTTGTAACAGTACCTATTGATTATGCTGGGAATGTATTAAAACTATATTGTCCATTAAAAATAATAAATAACAATAATAACATAAATAAAGAATGTGGTTTTGGTAAAAAGTACAAGAGTTGTTGTGGAAAGTAGCAAAAAAAGGGAAAACTTAAAATTTGAAAATTAGTAAGTTGGTTCGAGTTTTACAACTTGTCCATGTAATACTAATAAAACCTTAGAAAATAAAAGGATGGCATCGTCTGTATGACTCAGTATGTACTATCTTTTTTGTTTAAAGAAAGGGTGAATAAGATGAGATTAAGTATTAAAAAAATTAATTTAAATGATATTGATAGTAATTACTCTGGTCAGGATATATTAATGAAATTAGGAGAATTATATCAATTTTAAAGTGGTATTAATGTTTATGGAATTGGGTTAGGAAGAATAATTGCTTGTTTAATAGAAAATAATGTTATTATAGAAAATGATAAAATTGAAGGGTTTGCATTACCATATGATATAGCGCCTTATAAAGTACAAATAATATACAATGAAAACAACAAAGAAGAAGGAGAAAGATTATATAATTACTTACTTCAAAATAATATTAATGTAATAATTGATGATAGAGAAAATTTAAATATAGGTAATAGAATAAATGATGTTTATGTTTTAGGAACACCTAAAATGATAATATTAGGTAACAAATTTTATGAAATTAATTACGAAGTATAAGATACTAAAACAAAAAAATTATGATGACGATTTATTAAATATTATTAATAATAAGATAGAAATTACCAATGATAGAGTTGAAGTGATTCAGGTGATAGATAATGCTTAAAGTAAAAGTAGATGAAAAAGTAACACTTCAAACAATTGAAGAATTAAAAAGAAAATATAAAACAGAAGAATTAGTAATTACTATGAATAAAACCAAATATCAAACTGAAGATGATTTAAGAAAAATTGCAAATAAGTACCCAAAAATATTTTTTAGTGTTTTAGGTGGCTTGAATCCACAAAAAACTAAATTTAATAACGAAGCTTATTAAACTAGAACATATTATTTTACTATGGAATTAAGTAAGATAGTAAAGATATATAGAGATATAAAGAAAAAAATAAATTTAAGATGGACAGAAACTGAAAAGGCAATGTTTATATATATGCAATTATGTAATAGGATGGAATATTGTGAAGTATCTAATAATGGAAAGGATTGTGCTAGAGGTATAGGCGGACTTTTATATAATAAAGCAGTATGTAGCGGATTTGCGATGATTTATAAAGAAGCATTAGATAGAATTGGTATTGAATGTCATTACCAAAATAATCAAGATCATCATAGCTGGAATGTAGCAAAATTAGATGGTAAATATAGAGCACTTGAATTAACATGGGATGTTTATAATAAAGGAAAAAATGGATGTGGTTTTGTATATTTTAATAGGGATAATGAGATTTGTTATTCAAATCCTCATCATGATATAAGTAAAGAAAAAGAAGAAAAACAATTTGATATTGTTCCTTACACCATAGAAGAATTAAATAAAGCTTATGCAACTATTTGCGATTCAAAGATAAAAACTTTTTCTCCAACTCAAGATAATCAAGTTATAATACTAATTGGAAAAGATAATATTGTAATTTTTAATCAAAATGGAGTTATTAAAGTTAATGCTCAAAATATAGTACATAGAGAGTTTGTAAGATCAAATGGTACAAGTTTTGCTATTATACAAGGAAATCTTACTAAAAATGGGTTATATAGTCATGCAATTATTGAAATTAGGAATAATATAGCATATGTGACTAATATTTATTCTGAAGAAGAATTAGCAAAACTATAAAGGGAGTATGATCATATAATTGCTGATGGCTTACTATCGCAAGATAGACTTAGCAAAAAAATAAATAATTTTAATGGATATGTTGGTTATATAGGTAAAACTCATAAAATATATTATCAATCAATAATTGAAGAAGGTTTAAATATGAGAAGATAATTTTTAATCAGTCTTTAAAATATTATTGACATGATAAAAATATAATGTTATTCTTATACTAATTAAACAAAGGAAGGAGTGGAAAAAATGAGAATTTTAATTACAAAATATAAAAATAGAAAAAATAATTTGGCAGTAGATTTGGTAACTTATGATGTTTTCCACTCTTTGATATTATTTACTTTTATTATTAAAGAAAAACTACTGCAAAGTAGTTTTTTTCTGGAAATAGAGGAGGAATTATGAAAAAATTAAAGCATTTCAAGATATTTTGGCAATATATAAAAGATGATAAATTTAAATTGTTTTTGTATATGCTATTAGTGGCTTTAATATATTTGCCAGCAATAGTAGCAGTATATTTTTGGGGATATGCAGTTGAATCATTGACTTCAAATAACTTTATGGAATTTGTATTATATTTGATCATTTATGAAGGAATATATATATTACTTTATGGTATGTTACAAATACCTAAAGAATATCTGTACTCATATTTTGAAATTAAATTTATTAATAATATTAGCAAAGATATTTATAAAAAAATTAATAAATTACCCGCTATAGCATTTGAAAATATTGGTGTTGGAGAATTTATAAATAGATTATATACAGATCCAGATAGAATAATGGAATTATTGGCTAAAATGGTTAAATTAATATGTAAGGCAATAGTAGTAATTGTAATACTTGTTGTTTCTATTAGAATTTCATTAATTTTATTTGTAGAAATATTGTTATTGGGCGTTATTATGGGATTTATTTCAACTAAATTTTTTCCTAGAATAAAAAAGACTCAAGAAAATATAAAAAGCGAAACTGATTTTTATGTAAAAGAAGCCACTGAAAATATAACAGGCATTAGAGAAATAAAATCGTTGGGTATTACCAAAATAATAGAAAAAAATATATTTAAATCTATAGATAAAATAAGTATACATACTAAAGATGCTAGAAAGTATGAAAGATGGTACTATGGATTTAATAATTTGTCTTATTTCGCTATTCAATTTTCAATATTATTGACTACTGGCAAACTTTACATAGAAGGAACAATTAATTTAAGTTTATTCTTAATAATTGAATCATATATTTGGAGAATTGATGAAGTAGTAGAAAGTATTAGTGATTTTGGTGTAAGTTTTAATAAAGTAACAGTTTCTTTGAGAAGAATAGGTGAAATATTAAATAATGAATTATATCAAGATGAAGAATATGGTAATAAAGAATTAGTAAATACTAAAGGAATAATTAAATTTGAAGATGTTAAATTTAAATATACTGAAAAAGATGAATATACCTTAAGAGGATTAAATTTAACAATCGAACCCAATAAAAAAATAGCTATTGTTGGACGTAGTGGAAATGGTAAAAGTACTATATTTAATTTATTGTTAAGATATTTTGATGCTACTGAAGGAAAAGTTACAATTGATGATATAAATATAAAAGATTTAACAGAGAAGTCTTTAAGAAATAATATATCAATAATTAGACAAAGTCCATTTTTATTTAACTTAACTATATTAGAAAATTTTAAATTAACAAAAGACGATATTACTTTAGATGAAGTAAGAGAATATTGTAAAAGAGCTTATATTGATGATTATATAATGAATCTTCCTAATAAATATGATACTATAATTGGTGAAGGTGGAGTTAATTTATCTGGAGGACAAAAACAGAGAATAGCAATAGCTAGAACACTACTTTTGAATACAAAAATTATTTTATTTGATGAAGCTACATCTGCATTAGATAATCAATCTCAAGAGTATATTAAAAAAACAATTGATGGCTTGGTAAAAGATCATACAGTAATTATTATTGCTCATAGGCTATCAACTATAGTTGATGCAGATATTATATATGTAATTGATAAAGGAAAGTTAATTGGAAGTGGAAAGCACAAAGAATTGTTAAAAAATTGTGAACAATATCAAAATTTATATACAGCAGAATCAGAAAATACTATATGCTTAAGTTAAGGAAGGCCCATATTAATGGGCTTTTAAAGTGTAATTATAATATATACAAATTTATGATATAATTTATATGAAGGGAAGTAATAATGAAAAAAATAAAAATAAACCATGTTTATAGACATTTTAAAGGAGATTATTATCTTGTAGTAGATATAGCAAAATATTCTGAGACAAATGAACAAGTTGTTATTTATAGAAAATTATATGATGATGGTGGATTATGGGTTAGACCACTAGATATGTTTTTAAGTGAAGTTGATCACGATAAATATCCTAATGTTAAGCAAAAATATAGGTTTGAATTACAAAAGATATCTAGTGTTGCTAAAGAATTCGATAAATAATCTTAAATTCTCATGAATATGGACAATTTTTAATAATATATATAAGTTATTTAAATGAAAAAAGTGAATAACTAGTATTTAGTATTGAAATAATTATATTAAATAAATATTAGAAAATGGTTTTGATTGAGAAAATAATGAAATAATTTAAAGGAGTAGTGTATGATGGCAGATAAAAATATTTTAATAGCATTTGTTTTAAACATATCATTTTCAATTTTTGAATTAGTAGGAGGAATATTTACAAATAGTATATCAATTATCTCAGATGCGGTACATGATTTTGGTGATGCATTAAGTATTGGCATTTCTTTTGTTTTAGAAAAGATAAGCAAGAAGAAACCTAATGAAAAATATACATATGGATATATTAGATATTCAGTCTTAGGTGCATTTATTACAACAATTGTTTTAACTTTAGGCTCTATTTTAGTGATAGTAGGTGGTATATGCAGAATTTTAAATCCAGAAACAATAAATTATAATGGAATGATTATATTTGCAATATTTGGAGTAGTAATTAACTTTTTAGCTGCATACTATACTAAAGATGGTGATTCATTAAATAAAAAAGCAGTTAATTTACATATGCTTGAAGATGTACTTGGATGGGTAGTAGTATTAATTGGCTCTATTTTAATGAAATTTACAGATATATCATTAATAGATTCAATTATGTCTATTGGAATAGCTATATTTATATTATTAAATACATTTAAAAATTTAAAAAATATTTTAGATTTATTTTTAGAAAAAACACCTAGCAATATATCAATTGAAAAAATTAAATTTCATATAAGCAAAATAAAAGGAATTAAAGGAATTCATCATATTCATATTTGGAGTATGGATGGAGTTAACAATTATTCAACAATGCATGTTATAACTGATATCAAAAATACAAATGAAATAAAAAAATTAATAAAAAAAGAAATGGCTGAGCTTGGTATTTCACATACTACAATAGAAATTGAAAATAGTAATGATCATTGCGAAGAAATAAATTGTAAAGTAGAGGCAAAAGTATCACATGATCATAATAATGCGCATCATCACCATTATTAATATATGAAATTAACAATACATGATTAACAACGATATATATTACTATAAAAAATATGATATATGGAAAAATACTAGATTATTTTTATCTTTAAATTTATGTTATAATATAATAGATAAAAATAAGGAGTTGATGATGTTTATGTTTAAAAAACATGCAGATAGTATAATGTTTACTATATTTTTTATTATAGGGGTCTTTCTTTTTCCTTTTGGTATATATGTATCAATAAATACATTTAACTATGATGATAAAATTGAAACAACCGCAACTATTACAGACATAATATCATATGAAAATCGAGATGGAGAAATAAGTTATGAAGTATACGTTGAATATTTTATTGATGGTCAAAGATATGAATCAGAATTAAATGGATATTTAATGACTTTTTCTGAAGGAGATAAAATAAACATTTATTATGACATAAATAATCCCAGAGTAATTTCAACTAAATCATTGGATCTTTTGGTATTGATAGTTCCATTTATGGGTATTATATTTGTATTGATAGGAGCATTAGGAATAAAAAAGAAAATCAAACAAAGAAGGCAAGATAAATATATAGAAGAACATGGAGAGTTAATTTATGCAACATATGTTGAAACGATTGTGAATTATTCTTATGCAGTGAATGATGAACATCCATATCAAATAGTTTGTGAATGGACAGACCCTACGACAAATATACAATACACATTTAAAAGTAAAAATCTTTGGAGAAATCCTGAAATATTCATAAATATGAATAATATTGAATCATTCCCTGTGTATGTCGATAAAAATGATAAGCAAAAGTATTTGATGGACACAGATGGTTATATATAACAGATTTTTATACATAATAAATTAATATTATGTATAATATAGTATAATTTACAATTTAATAATCAATTTTACATATATATTATTAATTAAATATTTATTTATTATTATAAATTTGATACAATTAATCAACGAAGGGAGAAATTATGAATAAAAGAAAGGCTGCTAAAAAAGAAGAAAATAAAATTATAAAAAAAGAAAATAGTATAAAATTTTATAGTATTATTATAACAATTATTGCCATTGTTTTATTGTTAATTATTTTGATATCTGGTGCTTCTATTGGAGTTAACGAAGCAAAAAGAAAAGCTTTAAATTATGGTAATTTTAAAGAAGATGATATTATATATATAAATATTGATAGAGATTATGAAGATAAAGTTTACGAAATAAAGTTTAAAGATGATAGTTATATTTATGAAATAGATGTACATATGAAAACTGGTGAAATTATTAATTTTGAAAAAGATGCTATAAATCAATCATCTGTTTCTATTCCAGATGCATCAAATCTAATTGATGAAGAAGAAGCAAAAAAAATTGCTTTAAATCATACTAATCAAAAAGAAGAAAATGTAACATTTACTAAAGTAAAAACAGATATTGAATCAGGACGTGAAGTATATGAAATAGAATTTAGTTCTACTGATGCGTTTTATGAAGTGATTATTGATATTAATACTAAAGAAGTGATTAAATTTGATATAGATTATAAAGAACAGCAAATATCTGAAGATAAATATATTGGTGTTGATAAAGCAAAAGAAATTGCACTAAAACATGCGGGATTAAAAGAATCTCAAATAATATGGCATAAAGCAAAATTAGATGTCGAATATAACTACTCAGTTTATGAAATAGAATTTAGTTATCAATACAAAGAATATGAATATGAAATAAATGCAGCAAGTGGAGATATTATTAAATACGAAATAGATCGTTTTTAGTATAAATTATTAATCTTTTAAAATTAAATTTTAAAAGATTTTATTTTAAATAATTTTACACTTGGTTTTTACTATGCTATAATGTTTAAGAGTTAAAATTTAAGAAAGAAGGAATAGCGTGCCAAGTATAGCATCACATATTGTAACAGCTAAAATTATATCTAAAAATTTAGATATTAATGATGATAATTTTATAAGAGGCAACATATTACCAGATGTAATTAGTAGAGATAAAAGAAAAACTCATCACAGAATAAATGGTAAATTATTTTTGGTGCCTGATATTGATTATTTTAAAAAAACTTTAGATTTTAATAATATGTTAGAATTAGGATATTATACTCATGTATTATTAGATAAATATTATCTTGATGATTTTTTAGTTAATAATGTTGGAAATTCAAATATTTTTAACAATTTTGCAATATATTCTGATTATAGTGTTATTAATGATATGCTTATTGAAAAATATAAATTGGATTTAAAAAAATTAGAAAGAACATTATTATTGTTAAGAAAAGAAGGGGTTGATGAAAATCTTTTAAAAATGAATATTGCTTTTTTATTTAATGGTCAAAAGCATGATACACTCTACATAGATTTAGAGCAATATGATAGATTTTTATACGATACATCTTTTAAAATAGCGCAAGATATAAAATCAAGATTAATATTGAAAAAATAAAATATTTATATATTTATAAAATAATGTTATACTCTTCCTAGGAGGAGAAAAGTATGGAATTAGTTCAAGTTGGTAAAAAAACATATTATATTAAAAATAATACAAATATTGGTATATATAAAATTGATGAAGAGTCAGTTTATATAATTGATAGTGGTAATGATAAAGAGGCTGGAAAGAAAATATTAAAAATAGTTAATGAAAATAATTGGAAAGTATCTGGTGTAATAAATACTCATTCAAATGCTGATCATGTAGGAGGAAATAAAGTAATACAAGATAGAACTTCTTGTGATATTTATTCATATAAAATAGAAAAATGTATCATAGAAAATCCAATATTAGAGCCATCATTTTTATATGGTGGATATCCATATAAAGATTTAAAAAATAAATTTTTATATGCTAGCGAATCAAAAGTAAAAAATATTGAAGAATTAAATATACCAGGTTTAGAATATTTTAATTTGCCCGGACACTTTTTCAATATGATAGGTATAAAGACTGATGATAATGTTTACTTTTTAGCGGATAGTTTATTTAGTGAAGAAGTTATATCAAAATATCATTTATTCTTTATATATGATGTTAAAGGATATTTAGAAACATTAGATTATCTAGAAACATTAGATGGGATATTTATACCATCACATACTAGCATGTCATATGATATTAAATCTTTAATTAGAAATAATAGAAATAAAATAAATGAAGTATTAGATGAAATATATAATTATTTATCAACTGGAAAAACTTTTGAAAATATATTGAAACACATTTTTGATAAATATGAATTAATTATGAATGTAAATCAATTTGTATTAATCGGAAGTACTATTAAATCATATTTATCATATTTATTTGATAATGAAAAAATAACTTATGAATTCATAAGCAATGAAATGCTTTGGAAGCAAAAATAATTGAGAAACTTTTAAGTTTCTTTTTTGTTATTTTTTTGATAAAATAGAATCATGGAAATAAAAATATTGGAGAAAAAATTAAAGGAATTTAATGATGAATTAACTAATTTAAAAATAAAGTTAAATTTAAATTTAAAAATAAAAAGGATTATAGAACTAGAAAAAGAAACTTCTAGCGTTGATTTTTGGTCTAAAAGTGATAATAAAAAAGTATTAGAAGAACTTAAGAATATTAAATCAATTGTGAATAAATATAATGATATTTTATTAAGTGTTAATACTTATAGTGAAATGATAAAACTTGATTTGGATGATGTTGAACTAGATGAATTAAGTAAAGAATTAAAAAGTGTTGAAAATGATTTAGAAGATATTAAATTATCTACTTTTTTAAATGGAGAATATGATTCATCAAATGCTTATATTGAAATACATTCAGGAGCTGGTGGCACAGAAAGTAATGATTGGGCAAATATGTTGTATAGAATGTATACAAGATATTTTGAAAAAAATAATTATACTTTTGAAATAATAAGTAAAAGTGATGGAGAAGAAGTAGGGATTAAAGGAGTAACATTACTTGTTAAAGGATATTACCCTTATGGATTTTTAAAAGGCGAAACTGGCGTACACAGATTAGTTAGAATAAGCCCTTTTGATAGCAATAAAAGAAGACACACATCATTTGCATCAGTATTAGTAACGCCTGAAATTGACAAAAATTTAAATGTGGATGTTAAAGAAAGTGATTTAAAAATAGATGTATATCATTCTAGTGGGGCTGGTGGTCAAAGCGTAAATACAACAGATTCTGCAGTTAGAATAACACATATCCCAACTGGTATTGTAACATCATCCCAAGTTGAAAGAAGCCAAGTTAAAAATAAAGAAAGAGCTTTAGAAATGTTAAAATCAAAAATATTTTTATTGAACCTTAATAATTTCAATAAAAAGATAAAAGAGTTAAAGGGTGATGTAATGGATGTTAATTTTGGAAGTGCAGTTAGAAGTTATGTAATGTGTCCATATACATTAGTTAAAGATAATAGAACTAATTATGAAACATCTAGTATTGATAAAGTATTAGATGGTGATATTCAAAAGTTTTTAGATGAATATTTGAAATTAAATTAACAAATAGGAGGATATAAATGGAAGACGCTTATTTAAAAACTGTTGATAAAGTTATGGAAGAACTTGAAACTTCAGACAAAGGTATAAATTCTAAAAACATCAGCAATATACAAAAAAAATATGGTAAGAATATATTAATAGAAAAAGATAAAAAAACAAAATTGCAAATATTTTTAGCTCAATTTAAAAACATAATGGTTTTATTGTTATTAGTAGTTGGTGTATTATCATTGATTTATGCTATTGTTAATAGAGCTGATTTTTTAGAACCAATTGTTATACTTAGTACTACTTTTGTTAATTGTTTTATGGGATTTTTACAAGAATCTAAGGCAGAAGATGCGATAGGAAAATTAAAAAAATATTCAGCTCATTATGTTACTGTTAAAAGAAATAATCGCTTTAAAAAAATAGAATCTAAAAAGATAGTAGTTGGTGATTATATAATTTTAGAATCAGGGGATAAGATACCTGCGGATGCTAGAATAGTTAAAAGCTATTCTGCTAAAGTAAATGAATCAATATTAACTGGAGAATCAGAAAATGTTGAAAAAATAGAAGACATTATTAGTGAAACTAATATAATTGCCGAGAAAAAGAATATGATATTTTCAGGTACTATATTAGTAGAAGGTAAAATAGAGGCAATAGTAACAGCTGTTGGTATGAATAGTGAACTTGGTAAAATTGCTTCATCTATGGATACTAAAGAAGAGCCACTAACGCCACTTCAAGTTAAAGTAAATAAAACAAGCCATTTTATTTTAGGGGTTGCAAGTATATTAATTACTTTTGTATTAATATATAGTTTAATCAATAATTATGATTTTATGACAATAATTATGTTATGCATTTCGATGATAGTAGCAAGTGTTCCAGAATGTTTGCCAATGGCAATAACTGCCACTTTATCTATTGGTGTAGGCCAAATGGCAAAGAAAAAATCTATTGTGAGAAATTTAGCTGCAATAGAAACATTAGGTGCCACAGAGGTAATATGTACTGATAAAACAGGGACTTTAACTCAAAATATAATGGAAGTAACTAAAGTTTATCAGTCATTAGAAGAAGTAAAAGAAGTGGATGAGGTATTCAAAAACATAATGTATTTTTGTAATACGGCTATTTTTAATGATGAAGGAAAGCTTATTGGAGATGCTGTTGATGTTGCATTGAAAAAATATGTGAAGAATAATATAGATGGTCAAAAAATAGAAGAATTACCATTTGACTCTAATAGAAAAATGATGAGTGTTGTTTACAAAATTGGAAAAGATGTAATGTTTTATACTAAAGGTAGTTATGAAACAGTTGTTGAAAAATGTAATAGTGTATTAATTGATGGAAAAGTTAAGAAATTAACATCTGATGTAAAAAATGAATATACGAAAATAGAATCTAATATGTCTAAACAAGCATTAAAAGTATTAGCATTCGCATATAAAGAAACTAGAGAAAAAGAAAATTATAATAATGAAGAAGATAAGTTAATATTAGTAGGTTTGGTAGGATTAAAAGATCCTGTTAGAGAAAATATTAAAGAAAGTATAGAAGAATGCTTATCTGCTGGAATTAGGCCAATAATGTTAACAGGTGATAATGTTGTTACAGCTTATGCAATTGCTAAAGAAGTAGGGATTGTTAATAGTAAAGAAGAATGTATTAATGCAAGTGAATTAGATGATTTAGATGATTCTGAATTAATTAAATATATTAAAAAATATAGTGTATTTGCAAGAGTAAGTCCTCAAAATAAATTACAAATAGTTAAATCTATTCAAAAAATGCATAAAGTAGTTGCTATGACAGGAGATGGTGTAAATGATGCTCCTGCAATTAAACTAGCTAATGTTGGTATTGGAATGGGTAAAAGTGGAACAGATGTAACTAAAGATACTGCAGATATAATACTTTTAGATGATAGTTTTAATACAATAACAGTTGCAGTAAATGAAGGAAGAAGAATATATGATAATGTTATTACTAATATTCTTTATAATCTTTCAAGTAATTTTACTGAGATTGCAATTATTATATTTGGAATGCTAAGTGGAAATACAATAATATCCGCAATACATGTATTATATATAGATTTAGTAGCAGATACAATTCCTTCTATAACATTAGCATTTGAACAATCATCAAAAAATATTATGAAAAGAAAACCAAATGGTTTAAATAAAAAGATATTTACAAAATTTTTTAGTGCATTCTTAATAGTTTCTGTAATATTAGAAACATTAATTAGCTTATTTGTCTATTATCACTTCTTAGATCAAGGAAAAGAAATAGCTCAAACATTAGCATTATTTAGCATTGTAATTAATGAATTTGTATTTGCATATAATTGTAGAAGTTTAAAAGAACCTATATATAAAAGAGGAATATTTAGCAATAAATATTTAAATATTGGAATATTAGCATTAATTTTAGTACAGTTTTTAGTGTTTTTTACACCAATTGGATTTATATTTGGTTTAGTAGTTATAAATGTAAAACAAGTAGTTTATGTAGTAATTGTTAACATTATATCATTTATAGCAATAGAAATATTAAAACCAGTTTTAGTTAAGTTATTTAAGGATGAATAAGGAAGTTTATGCTTCCTTTTTTCTTTAAAAACATCAATATTTTTGATATAATTTTTATGAGGAAATTATGGAAATAAATGAATTAAATAACAAAATTGTAATAATAAGAGATAGTTATAAAAAAACATTATTAAAAAATATATGTGATTTTAAAACCCTTATTAATATTAAAATAATTACTTTAAACGAATTAAAGAAAAAGTATTGTTTTGATTATAATAAAGAGTGCATTTATTATGTGTGTAATAAATATAATGTTGTTTATGATATAGCTAAGACATATATAGAAAATTTATATTATGTAAATAATGAAAGTGATAATGAACAAATTCGATTTTTATATAATTTAAAAAATGAATTATTGGAAAAAAAATTAATAAAAGTAAATTATTTGTTTAAAGAGTTTTTAAAAAATAAAGAAATTTTATTATATAATTTAGGATATGTAGATAAATTTTATAGTAATATATTTAATGAAATAAAAAGTTTTTCAAAAGTCAATGAATATAATTATGAGAATGAAGAAGGTAAGAAAATTTTATATATAGCAGATAATCAAGAAGAAGAAATTTCATTTGTGGCTTCAACTATTTGCAATTTAATAAAATCAGGCATTGATATTAATAAAATAAAATTATCTAATGTGAACGAAGAGTATTACTTTGTTATAAAAAAAATATTCAAGTTATTTAATATACCCATAAATTTAAAGAGTAACTATGTATTATCAGGTACTTTTTTAGTTAATAAATTTAAAGAGTTATATTCAAATAATATGGAAGAAGTATTTAATAAATTAAAAATATTTATTAATACTAATGAAGATAATAATATATATTCACAACTTATTAACATTGTAAATGATTATTCTTTTATAGATGATTATGAAAAAGTTAAACAATTAATATATAATGATATAGATAATACATATATAAAATTAAATAAGTTAAGTAACGCTGTTGAAATTATTGATTTTGAAAGTATACCTAATAATGATGAGTATGTTATTTTGATTAATTTTAATGAAGGTATAATACCAGTTAATCATAAAGATGAAGATTATTTAAATGATAAAAATAAAAAAGAATTAAATATATCTACTAGTGACGAATTAAATTATAATGATGTAAAAAACATTCAAAATAATATAAAATATTCAAAACATGTAATGTTAACATGCTCTACGCATAACAATAGTGGAGAGATATATAAATCAAGTGCTTATTCATCATTATTTATTGATATTAAGAAAGTAAAAATAACTTATAATGATTCAAATTCTTTTAATAAATTAAAACTTGTCGGTTTAAAAGACGAAAATGTTAAGTTTGGTAGTATTAGTGAAGATTTAGTTTTATTAAATAGTACATATAAAGATGAGAAATATTTAACTTATAATAATCAGTACAAAAAAATAAGTGTTGATAAACTTAAAATATATCTAGATAATCACTTAACTTTATCATATACAAGTATAAATGATTATTATAAATGCGAATTTAAATATTATTTAAACTATATATTAAAAATAAATAAGTATGAAGAGTCTTTTGAAATTAATATTGGAAACATATACCATAAGATTCTTTCTGAATGTTTCGTTGAAAATTATGATTTTAATAAAAGATTCGATGAAGAAGTTTCAAAATGTACATATTCATTTAATAATATGGAAAAATTTTTTATAAAAAAATTAAAAAAAGAATTATTTTACATTATTGATATCATTAAAAAACAATCAAAATATACACAATTAAATAAAAATATGTATGAAAAAGTCATTATAATCGAAGTAGATAAAAATTTAAACATTAATTTTAAAGGTATAATAGACAAGATATTATATGACGAAATTAATGATGAAACAATTGTGTCTATCATTGATTATAAAACTGGGAATCCAAGTGTAAATATTAAAAATATTAATTATGGAATAGATATGCAATTGCCAATATATGTATATTTAATTAAAAATATGAGAGAGTTTAATAATATTAAAATCGGTGGGTTCTATTTACAAAAATTGTTAAGTGCATATAAAAATGATAATGAAAAAATTAATAATTTAAAGTTACAAGGATATACAAATTTAGATTTAAATATTATCAAATATGTTGATAGTAGTTATAAAGATTCGAGTATTATTAAAGGTTTAAAAATGTCTAATAATGGTTTTTATACATATTCTAAAGTTATCAGCGATGATGAAATAAATAACTTGACTGCATTAGTTGAAGAAAAAATTAAGCAAGCAGGAAAAGATATATTTGATGCGTCGTTTGAAATAAATCCAAAGTCAATAAATAATCAATTAATAGGGTGTAATAATTGTAAATATAAAGATATATGTTATATGAATAATAAAGATATAGTTATCTTGGAAGATTTAGCAGGTGATAATAATGAATAAATGGACTCCTGAGCAACAAATGGCAATATGCGAAAGTGGCAAAAATATAATAGTAAGTGCAGGTGCCGGATCTGGTAAAACTGCTGTATTAACACAAAGAGTTATTAAAAAAATACAAGATGGTATTCATATAAATGAATTACTAATTTTAACTTTTACAAGGGCAGCAGCTAATGAAATGAAAGATAGAATAAGAGATGAATTATCTAAATCAAGTAAATTTGAAAAAGAATTAGAATTACTTAATTCATCATATGTTACAACATTTGATTCTTTTGCTTTATCGGTTGTAAAAAAATATCATTATCTATTGAA
The DNA here is from genome assembly GCA_949295285.1 of uncultured bacterium. Taxonomy (GTDB): domain Bacteria; phylum Bacillota_I; class Bacilli_A; order RF39; family UBA660; genus CAG-1000. Next base: position 8,195 of record CASFKI010000041.1, on the reverse strand, counting down.
TATACCTAAAACTATATCTATTAGTGATGATGCAATTGTGAGAATAAAACAAAAGCAAATTATTGATAATTTATTTGAAAAATTGTATCAAAAAGATAGTGAAGATTTTAAAGATTTAATTGAAAAATATTGTATCAAGAATGATAATGCTCTAAGAAAATTAATATTAAAAATATCAACAACAATAGATGGATTTGTAGATAAAGAAGAATTTGTAAATAAAATTCAAAATAATTTTTATAAAAATGAAAATATTAATAAATTGTTAGATGAATATTATGATTTTTTAAATGAAAAAAGAAAATTAATATTATTAGAGTTTGATAATTTGAAATATTATTTTGATGAAGAATATTTATTAAAAGTAAAAAAATCTATTAATTCAATAATTAATAGTGATATACATGAATTATATTTAATAAGTAAAATATCTCTTCCAAATGTGCCTAGAAATACTTCTCCTGAAGGTAAAGAAGCTAAAAAAGCATTTAAAAGTGTAGTTGATGAATTAATAAGCTTTTCTAAATATGGGAATGCTGAAAAAGTAAAAGAAAGTATTTTATCTACTAATAAACAAGTCAATACAATATTAAATATAGTTAAAGAATATATTGAAAAATTAAGCAACTATAAAAAAGAAGAACAAATATATACTTTTAATGATATAGCATTTTATGCAATCAAGATTGTAAAAGAAAATAAAAATGCAAGAGAAGAGCTGAAAAATAAATTTAAAGAAATAATGATAGATGAATATCAAGACACTAACGATATACAAGATATATTTATAAGTTATATTGAAAATAATAATGTATATATGGTTGGTGATATTAAACAATCAATTTATAGATTTAGAGGCTCTAATCCTAATTTATTTAAATTAAAATATGATAATTATTCTAAAAACAATGGGGGTATTAAAATAGATTTGATAAAAAATTTTAGATCTAGAGATGAAGTTTTGAGTGGCATTAATAATATATTTGAATTAATAATGGATTATAATTTAGGAGGAGCTAAATATAAAGAATCTCATGAAATGATATATGGAAATAAAATATATGAAGAAATGAAATCTCCAAATTTCGATTATAAAATAGAAATATTAGAATATGAAAATAATACTGATAAAAAATTTTCTGATGATGAGATAGAAATATTTGCTATTGCTAATGATATTAAAAACAAAATGAAATCCAATATGAAAATATTCGATAAAAAAACTAATAAGTTAAGAGATATTAATTATAATGATTTTGTTATTATTTGTGATAGAGGAAAATATTTTACTAAGTTTAAAAAAATATTTGAATATGTCGAATTGCCTTTATCAATACTAAGAGAAGATGATTTAAGTATTAATGTTGATTTGTATATTATTAAAAATATCATTGATTTAATTATAAGAATAAATAGTAATGATTATGGTATTGAATATAAATATGATATTTTAAGTATTGGAAGAAGTTTTTTATATGAATTAAATGATGAATATTTATTTGATGTAATAACTAATAATAAATTAAAAGATAATGTTATTTATAATGACTTTAGTAAAATAAAATCTATTAATTCTAAAACATCAACTATGATATTAGAGGAAATATTAAATATAACAGATTTTTATAATAAGATATATAAAATAGGGGAATATGAAAATATTAATTTAAGATTAAAGACAATATATGAATTATCTTATTCTTTAAGTAGTATTGGTTATGATTTGGTAAAATTTCGAGACTATTTAGATAATATAATCAATGATGGAATAAATATTAAATATAATTCATATTTATCAAATTCTGAAAGTATAAAAATACTTACCATACATAAATCTAAAGGATTAGAATATCCAATTTGTTATTTCGCTGATTTGAACCATGGATTTAATTATAAAGATGCTAATGAAAAAATAATAGTTGATAGAAAATATGGTATAATAATTCCTGATCAATTAGAAGAAAATTCTATTACCCCATTAAAAGAAATATTTAAAAATAATTATGTAAGAGAAGAAATAAGTGAAAAGATCAGATTGTTTTATGTGGCTCTTACAAGAGCGAGAGAGAAAATAATAATTGTTCTTCCATACAAAAATACAATTAAATGTGAAAAAGACGATACTGGAGTAATCAATGAAATAAGAAGATCAAGATTTAATAAATTATCTGATTTTGTTTATGCTATTAAAGATTATTTAAACGAATATTTTAGTAGTATTGATATAACTAAAATAGGATTATCAAAAAATTATTTGTATGCAAAAGAAATTAAAAATGAAATAAATTATATTAATAATAATATTGAAGTAAAAGAAATAAGTATTAATAATACTATAGAAGAGGAATTACATTTTTCAAAAGAAGAAAATCTATTAATGGATAAGAAGACTAAAAATAATATGGAATATGGTACTTTATTGCATGAAATATTTGAATTAATAGATTTAAAACAATTTAATGATGAATTAATAAAAGATAATTTTATTAACAAAAAGATTAAGTTATTTTTAGAAAATGATTTATTTAAAAATATTAAAAATTCTAATATATATCATGAATATGAATTTGAATATAAAAAAAATAATATATTATATCATGGAGTTATAGATTTAATGTTAGAATATAATGACTATATAGATATAGTAGACTTTAAATTAAAAAACACTTTAGATAAAGCTTATAAAAAACAATTAAAAGGGTATAAAACATATATACAAAGTATTTCAAACAAGAAAGTTAATTTATATTTATATTCAATTATAGATGGAAAAATTATTAAAGTAAACATATAAAAAGTGAATAAATTTATTCACTTTTTATAGTAGAATATTCAGTAGGTGTCATTATTCTTCTACAACCTTTATTATAATTAGTACAACCTAATATATAGTTATTAAACATAGTTTTTTTAATAATTAAGTATCCAGTTTTACATTTATCACATTTAATTATAGATAAGTTTTTAATTTTTATGTTGTTCGTAATAAAACCACAAATATTTGTATCATTAGTACATATAAATAAATGAATCTTATATTTTGTACTATATCTATATTGCATATCATATCCACACTTAGGACATTTATAAGATTTAATTATCTTTTTAATCGACTTTGTATTCCATTTTCCAATTAATTTTACATTAGAATAATTATTTTTTATTTCAATTAAAAATGCTGATGGATTATCTTCAGGGGTAATAAAATAAACTCTATTTTTAGTTCTTGTCATAGCAACATAAAAAAGTCTTCGCTCTTCTGCATAATCTATAGAAATATCTTTTTTTATTACATAAGATAAAATTACATCATCTTCTATTTTTGAGGGGAAACCATATTTTTCATTTTTAGAATTAATTATGATAACATTATCGTATCCAAGCCCTTTTGAAGCATGTGCAGTCATAAAAGTAATATTTAACAATGGATATTTTTTGCAAATAATTTTAGTATTTTCATATTTAAATAATTTTGTATTGAGTAAATTTTTTAAATCATGATTGAATCTACCAAGCAGTAGTATAGAACTATAGTAAGATTTATTCTCATATCCATTATATTTTATTATTTGTTCTAAAATTTTTTGTAATGTTTTTGAAAATTCTAAATCATAATTAGATTTTTTATTATTAAATGTATATATTATTATTGGATTTTTTATTGTCTTATTTGATTTTAATTTTTTAGTAATTTGAAATTTATTTTTTTGAATAAAATTACCAGCAATATCAATTATTTCTTGTGAATTTCTATATGTATTTAATATTTTTAGTTGTTTTGCATATCCCACCATTTTAGTAAAATCAGTAAATAAATTAATGTCAGAACCACTAAAAGCATATATTGATTGCCAATCATCACCTACAGCTATTATTTTAGCATTACATAATTTATGTAAATTATTAATCAAATTAAATCTTTGCTTAGAAATATCTTGATATTCATCAACTATAATATATTTATATTTTAAATTTATATTATCATTGTTTAATATTTTAGCTGACTCGTTAATCATATCTTCAAAATCTATCATATTATTTTTATATAAATAATTTTGATATTTTATATAACAAGATTTACAAATTTGTAAGAATAACTTATTTCTTTCATTTCTAGTAAGCTTTATTAACTCATCAAAATAATTTTCTAAATATCCATTAGTTTTAAAATTACTAATGAATCTACAAATTAAAAAAAATAATCTATCAAATGAAATTTTCTCATCCTCTAATATATCTATATATGATGGAAATAATGTTCTTAAACTATTTTTATAATTATTATCATTTAGTATATTATTATTAATGTAATATGATATTATGTCAAATATTTTGCTTGATTCAACTATATTAATTTTATTTTTTAATTTAGTATTAAGTATATTAAATCCAATAGAATGAAATGTAGAAATAGGGCAAGGAATGTTTAAATTTTTATTTAATTTATCTTTTAGTTCATCAACAGCTTTATTTGTAAAAGAAATTATCAATATTTCTTGTGGTATAATATTTTTCTTTTCAACTAAATATTTAACTTTAGCAGCTACTGTTGTTGTTTTTCCGGCACCGGCACCAGCAATTACTAAGCAATAATCTTCATCATTTAAAACAATTTCTCTTTGGTTTTTATCAAGGCAAATTTCAGGGCTAACATCTTTTAGTATATTATCTAAATAGTCTTTCTCTATAATTAAATGGTTTTTAATATATTTATTGTTATGTATTTTAACAAGTTTGTCAAATCTATAATATTTTTTAATAATTTTTTTTTGATTTTTGTCTAATTTAATTTTTTTGCATTTTTGAATTAAATTATCATAATAAAAAATTTGATTACAACTTTTTTTTGAAATATATTCATCTTTAGATAAAATATTTATTATATAGTTATTTAATTCTATAAGTTTGTTATTATAATCATTATTCATTAATCCTCCATTTCAAATATAGTATATAAATTATTAATATAAAATTCAAAAATCAAAATTTATATTTTATAATGATTATTTAATTAAAAAAAGAATTTTTTCATATAATTAATTTAAAATTTACTTTTTTTAATAAGTGCTTCGCTTAATAGGGGAGGTAAGAATAAACTAATATAAAATAATTAAATCTTAACAAAATAGTTCAAAAATAGATATACTTGAAAAAAACAAAAAGAATAAGTAGATAAAAAATAATAAGAGATCAAATATTAAATTTTGATTATAAATCATATTTATCTAAATATAATGAAGTAGAATTAAAATAGATGTTGATTTTTATAATAGTAATAATATATCATTCGATAGTTATAAAAAATTGTTATAGTTTGGTGTAATAGAGTAGATGAAATAAAAATATTATTATACCAGTCCAAAATGAAAGTAGTAAGTACTATACTCAATATGTGATAGATAATAATTTTATATTAATTTTAAACTATATAGTAGTGGTTATAAATTAGGCAAATTGTATAATATAATATATCATAATTAGAAAAAATGATATGATAATACAAAAATCTATTGAGAATATTATTATTTTTGTAGTTGAAATTATCCTAGCAATATCACATCAGTATTTTTTCCAACAATAAGTATGTTACATATATAATATGTGCGATATAGTATCTGTTATAGAGACATTATTGTACCAAGTAAATATTATATACCAAATAAAAAATATGATGGTTATAGTAATAATGTATATATGTTTATTGTTTAATATAGAAAAAGGTAAAAGATTTAATTAATCATAAAAAAATATTTCAAGATCAAAAAACACATAAATATAATATTACGTGTTTTTTTAAATTTAAAAATTTTTAAGAAATAGGTATTAATAATTCTTGATTTATTTGTAAAATAGTTGTGGATAAATTATTTAACTTTTTAATATTAGCGACAGTTGTATTATATTTTTTAGCAATAGAATACAATGTATCTCCTTTTTTAACAACATATGTAATATAATTGTTTGGTATTTTCAATATTTGATTAATTTGTATAATATTTGAAGTTAAATTATTTAATTTCTTTATTTCATCTACTGTTGTATTGTATTTATTAGCTATTGAATATAAATTATCTCCTTTTTTAACAGTGTATTTTATAAAAGAACTTTCATTAGTAGAATCTTGGGCGTCGTTAGTAGTATTAATTTTTAGTATTTGTCCTATTTTTAAATTATTAGAACTTAAATTATTTAATTTCTTAAGATTATCTACAGTTGTATTAAATTTTCTTGCAATAGCCCATAATGTATCACCAGATACATTTTTTATGTAACATTTTTAAATGTAAATATAATATCTATTGTTTTATCTTGATAGATATAAATTTTTTCAACTAAATTAATTATTAATTCTCTAGTTGGATTTTCTAAAGATAAAAATTCATTTATATATTTTTCTATTTGTTTTTTGTCTATTTTATTAGTTTCCTTATTTTCGTTTTTAAGATTATCAATACTTGATTTATTATTTTCTATTTCTTGTTTTAGATTTTCACTTATTCTAATGTATTGTTCTTCAGCAATAATACCTTTTAACATATTCATATAGTTTTTATCTAAGTTTTCTGTTAGTTTATTATTACTAAGTTCTAGACTTTCAATTTGCTTTTTAATCTTTAAAGTATTGTCTTCAAATTCTATATCATCAATAGAATCTTTTATTTTATTCCTATCTAAATAATTTTTACAAACTTCTTTTATATTATCCAAAATAACTTTTTCTAGTGTTTCATAATTATTTGTATGAGTTGTGCAAACATGATATTTAGAATAAGTTCTATAATAGTCACAAATGGTATAACTTCTCCCAGTTTTATTTTGATATCTAATAGTTATACGATGTTTGCAATCTCCACAATATAAAAGTCCATCTAATAAGTAAAATCTTTTTTTCTCTGGTCTTTTAACATTTTTAGGTAAAAGTGTTTGAACATAATTAAAAGTATCTCTATCTATTATTGCTTCATGAGTATTTTCCACTATTATAAACTCATTTGGCATATTTTTAACTGTCTTTTTCAACTTATAATTAATCTTTTTAGTCTTGCCTTGAACTGTATCACCAACATATATTTGATTAGTAAGAATTACCTTAATTGTTGTATCAACCCATACTCCATATTTTTGTGATATGCAATTGGTATTTATGCACTTAGTATTCCATACATAATTATAATAAGATGCTGGAGTTTTAATTTTTCTTTTAGTTAGGTATTGTGCAATAAAATGATATGTATTTCCTTTAAGTGCTAAATCAAAAATTAGTTTAACAACAATTGCTTGTTCTTCATTTATAATTAAATGATTTTTATTATTTGGGTCTTTCATATAACCAAAAGGACATCTTCCAGAAACATATAAACCATCTTTCATTCATGAATGTAAACTACTTTTAATCTATTTAGAAATATCTTTAGCATACATATCATTCATAATTGCTTTAAAAGGGGCAATATCGTTATTTGTATTATCAATAAAAGTATCTATTCCATCATTAATTGCAATATATCTAATGTTATTATTTGGAAAGTATTTTTCAATTAATTCACCAGTGCCAATATAATCTCTACCTAATCTAGACATATCTTTGGTAATAATCATATTAATTTTTCCTAATTCAATATCTTTAATCATTCTCTTAAATGATGGTCTATCAAAATTAGTACCAGTATAACCATCATCTACATATTCTTCTACTAAATTATAATTATTTTCTTTAACATATTGATTAAGTAAACTTCTTTGACTAACAATACTATCAGATTCTAAATTACCATCATCTCTTGATAATCTTATATACATTCCTACTTTAAAACTATTATTCCCCACCATTAATTACTACTCCCTTCCATTTGGGAATAATGAGTATGAGTACATAGTAGCTCTCTTTTTAATATATTGCAAGTCATATCTATCTTTTTTTGTAGTTCAATTTTTAATACTTCAGTAATTATTTCATTTAAAGCCTTTCCAGTATCTTTAAACTTTAAATTAACCTTGTATTTAACCATAGAGTTTAATACCTCCAATTAATTCTATGGTTATAAGTTTTGTTTTAGTAATATCATTTAGTATCTTTATAGCATACCTAATAATATTACTTACTATCATATTCCTCCATTAATTTATAAATTTTCATAATCATCACCTAACCCTTCCATATTTGGTAAAATTTTTTATTTGTTTTTTTCTAATAT
>CASFKI010000040.1:0-6898 GCA_949295285.1 uncultured bacterium | reverse complement strand
TCTATAGATGGTTTAAAATTAGAGCCTTCTTTCTCTAAAAATACGACTGATTATAAAGTTGAAGCTAATGCAAATACTGAAGAAATTAAAATTAATGCATCTTTAGATGATAGTAAATCTTCCCTAACAGGAACAGGAACACATAAAGTAAGCGAAGGAGACAATAAATTTAAAATTGTTGTTACTGCTGAAAATGGTAGTACAAAAACATATACAATTACTATTAGCGTAAAAGATCCAAATCCAATAAATATTAAGATAAATGATGAAGAATTAACAGTTGTTAAAAGAGAAAGTTCTCTTGAAGCACCTGAAGAATTTGAAAAAACAACTATTGAAATTAATGAACAAAAGGTACCTGGATTTTATAATGAAACAAACGATATAACTTTAGTTGGTCTTAAAGATGCTAATGGTGAAATTGGATTATACATTTATAATAAAAATAGCAACAATTATTCAAAATATACAGAAGTTAGTATGAATGATATTAAACTGCTTCCACTAGAGATAGAAGACTCTTTCTCAGCAAATACAAATTTAATTGATAATAATAAAAACGATTATTTTAAAACTAAAATAAATATAAATTCAGTAGAATTTGATGCTTTAAAATTAAATCAAGATAGTGATTTCTTTATTATACATGCAAGAAACTTATTAACAGGTAATGATAATTATTATACATATGATCGCTTAACTAACACAGTTATTAGATACACAGATGAGCAACTATTATTAGCTCAAAATAAAATATCTAAATATAAAAAACTAATATTAGTATTAGGCGTAGAAACTATTATAATTATATTTGTACTTATATGTATGTTAATTAAACAAGTTTCTAACAATAAAAAAAGAAAACAACTATATGAAGAACTAGAAAAACAAAAAGAAGAAGAAAATGATGAAAAAAATAAGAAAACTAAAAGAAAAAATAAAGAAAAAAAGATGGTAGATAATGATGAAAAAAAGGAAAATGAATAAAATTAAAGCAATATTAGATTCTATTTTATTAATAATTAGTATAATTAGTTTTTTCTTATTATCATATGCCTTAATATTATACAAAAACTTTGCTACACTATATAGAATTCTTGCGATATTAATAATCTTATACCTATTTATATTATTATTTTATTTATTAAGAAAAAATATTAAAACTAATAAAATGTTTATACCTTTTATAATAATAATTTTATTAAATATTTTAAATATATCTGGATTTTATTATCTAAATAAAATATATAAAACTTTTAATGAATATAGTAATACAACTAATTTATACTCTTCTTCACTTGTAACATATGATTTAAAATTAAAAGATTATAAAGATTTAAATAATGCTAAAATAGGTATCATAAAAGATAAAAAAGACATAGAAGGTAACCAACTACCAAGTATTATAATAGAAGATCTTAAATTAGAAGATAACAATGATATTGTATATTATGAATCTACTATTGAATTATTAAATGCATTGAAAAGTGAAAATATAACAGCTGCATTCTTTAGTTCAAATTATATAGATATGTTTTCCTCATTAGAAGATTATGAAAATATAGAAAAAGAAACTAAAGTTTTATATACTGAATCTAAAGAATTTAATGACAATCAAGAAGACATAAAAACTCAAAATTCAACATTAACTAACCCATTTAATATGTTATTAATTGGCGTTGATTCTTCTAAAGATGGAGTTACTTCTGGGTATAATGCAGATGTTTTACTGCTAGTATCGTTTAATCCAAAAACATTAAATGCAACTCTTACATCTGTACCTAGAGACATGTATTTAAAAACTGCTTGTAGTAATGGAAAATTTAGAAGAATAAATACTACTACATGGGGAAGTTCATCAAGCTGTGCAGTTTCAACTATTGAAAATTTATTTGATGTAGATATTGATTATTATGCAAAAGTAAATTTTAAAGGAATTGTTGATTTAGTAAATGCAGTTGGAGGAATAGATATCGATGTAGAATATTCTTTTTGTGAACAAAATAGTTCAAGAAAATGGGGTAACAATACTGTATATGTTAAAGAAGGATATCAACATTTAAATGGAGAACAAGCCTTAGCATTAGCAAGAAACAGACATAAGCCTAATGATGGAAGTTCTGCAGGACGTCAGATGGCTAAATATTGCCCTACTTATAATTCGGGAACTAGAAATGACTTCGTAAGAGGAAAAAATCAAATGAAAGTTATAATGGGAATATTAAATGCAGTAACTAAATTAAAAGATCCAAATCAAGCAATAGAAATAATGGAAAAAATAAATAAAAACTTTCAAACTAATGTAGAAACACAAGATATATTAGAACTATATAATTTAGGTAAATCAATCGTTATATCTGAAGGAACTAACTTAATAAACATACAAAGAATGCAATTATCAGGAAAAAATGCATATGGCATGATATATGAAACTTCATCTAAAAGTTATCCAGCAGTTACTCTACCTTATCAAGAAAGTATAAATGCAATTAAAGAAGAAATAAATACTGTCTTGGGTAAAAATAATATTAATGCTATTAAATCAATATCATTTGATTTAAATAAACAATATGAAAACAATATTATTGGAAGCGGTAACTTTAATATAACAAATGTAACTACTTTAAAAAATTTATCAAATTTATCAATAAACCAAATTAAAGACTATGCAGAAGAAAATAAATTAAAATTAAATTTAATAAATTATGATACAAATGAAACAATAAATACAACTAATTATGATGATTATTACTTTATTAAACAAAAAGAACATGTTGATACAATTATTCAAGAATTAGATAGTATTACAATATATGTTAAAAAAAGAAGTATTATAACTAGTACACCTAGTGTATAATACTTTTTATTCGCCCTTAACTATATATAGTTTATTATTATCGTTTATTAGAGTTAATTTTATTTTATCTTGATATCCATAGTCTTTTTTATATTTCCAAGATAAATCTATTATATATGATTCATATTCTTTATCTTTATAATTATATATAGTTTTAAATATGTTATCAACACTAATACTATCAACAGTGGGTAACTCTTGTTTTCTATTTCCATCTAAATTTACCTCAATATTTTTATAAAGTGTAGCACCCATATTTTCTTTAAAATTATCTTTTAAATCACTATGAATAAACTCCAATCCCCCAATATCTGTAGATGCTACTTTATTATCTAGATTAAATACATCTATTACAAATAATTCCGATATTATCTTAGCATAACTTTCAAAATCTATATTATTAAATTTTAAAATATCTTCTAATTCTTCAAACTTTTCTTCATATAATTTAGTATCAGTATTACTTAAAGTATAACCATATAAATCAATTGAAGATTCTATTTTATTATATGAATTATCTTTAATAAAATCGTTATATAAATTATAAAACAGTATACCAAATAATATTATTCCCACTAAAATAAATATAATTTTATTTTTCACAACTACCTACATTCTCCTTTTCTTTTTCAATTAAATCATATGTTACTATTCCATTGGATATTTCTAATATAGTATCAGCATACTCAGTTATTTCGTTAATATAATCATCTTTAATTGGAGTATTATCCAATGTAATATATTCTTTATTCAAATAATTATAATAAATTTTATCTGTTATTATATTCCCATTAGGAAATACTACTATATTTTCATCATCATTAAATATATCATGCCCTAAAGAGTATTTTTCTTCAAAACCAAACATATTTGCAATAGTAGGTAATACATCATACATTCCCATTGTTTCATTAATATTAGCACTTAAATCTATTTCATTTGACCATATTATAAATGGAGTATTTTTAATTAAATCATAATAATAATTATCTATATTTATATACGTTGGATCATCCTCATCCTTAATAGAATCATTGATTGGATAATAATTATATAATATATCAAAGTCATTTTTGGGTAATTTAGCCTCATGATCACCATAAAATATAATTATAGTGTTATCTAAGATATTTGTGTCTTTTAACATATCAATAAAGTTGCCAAACGCTTGATCTGCATAATGGGCTGATTTTAAATAATTACCCATTTTTGTTCCTTCTAAATAATTTCTAGTATCTTTAATTATTTTACCATATTCATTTTCATATTCATATTCTAATGTTACATCAAATTCACCATACTTTTCTATATCATTAAATGGAGAATGATTAGATAAAGTTATTATTGTTCCAAAAAATGGAATTTTTTTATCTTTTATATTCTGCAATTTAGAAATTGATTGCTTAAAAAACTCATTATCACTTAAACCAAGTCCAATATAATTTTTATCATTAATACTAGTTGGAATATCATAACTTTCTGATGCAAAAAAATCTTGATAACCTAATTTTTCATGCATAACTGCCCTATTCCAATAATTTCTATCATTTGCATGCATACTAAATGTGTAATATCCTAATTTATTAAAATATTGTGGCATAGCATAATATTTTCTATCATAATAATTAACAAATATAGTTCCTTTAGATGATGGCATTAAACCAGTAAGTAATGTAAATTCTGTATCTGATGAAGTTCCTACGCTAGGTTGCGGATAAAATTTACTAAAATAAAGTCCATCTTCTACAAAATCATTTAAATTGGGAGTTACTTCTTTACCATTTATTTTCAAATCTATTAAAAAGTTTTGTATACTCTCAGCATGTATAAATAATAAATTCTTTCCTTTAAATATGTTAGTATAATCGTTAGTTTTTTTATCTTTTTCCCATTTACAAGAATAATATTGTCTATATGAATAAGCTGCTTTATCGTAAGATTTTTGATAGTCAAAATCAACACTATGAAAAATGTCATTTATGGTATACAAAAATAATCCATATTTTTTTACAATATATCCTCTATTAAACTGATTGTCTAATATTTTAGTATCATTTATTGATATAGATATAATTAAATATAATACAATAAATATAAATACACTTAATATTTTTTTTAATATATTATATTTTATTTCATAGTTTTCAAATTTATCTAAATAATTTTTTGTATTTACTTTCTTATATATGTACATATATGATATAGGAAATATTATGTATATAAATTGACTTAAATGTATTTTATCAAATAATGATGCATTAACTTTTGATATCATACTTGCAGTTGAAATCAAATTAATAGAAATAAATGATTGATAAAATTCATAATAAATTGTATTAGCAATAGATAAAATGCTTATAAAAATTAATAATAATAAATAATATATATATCTATCTTTTGGCTTAAACAAATAACCCAATAAACCCAAAAATATTATAAATGATAAATCTATTATAAAAGCATTTAAATATATACCAAAACCAATTGTAACCATTCTAAGTAATATGCAAACTAATATAGATAAAATAGCATAGAAAAAAAATAATTTATTTTTAGAAATATATTCTATAGTAAACTGTTTGATAGTTCTAAAAAAATTAATATTATTTTTCATATTAACCACTATTGATAATTATAACATTTTCCACATTTAAAATCAAATGTATAAAAAAAGATAACAACTGTTATCTTTATTAATCTATAGTTTCTACAATAGATTCACACTCAGAACCAAATGGATTTTTTATACAATCCATACAATCTTTGTATCCATCACCAGATACAACAGTCATTAAAACTGAAACGATTGGCATAATTAAAAATACACACACAGCTACGATTGCTCTTTTTAAAAATAAATTTTGAGCTTCTTTGATTTTATTCTCATCTTTACCAATAGTAGCTTTAGCAAAATCAATTCCACCATATACTATTAATAAAATTGGCACAGCATATTGTATAAGTTTTAAAGCAATACCTACAATTCTAAGAACAGGTGCTAATCCTTCACAAAGTCCTTCCATATCAGAATATGTATCTAATAAAGTAAACATATCTATCATTTTTGCATCTCCTTCACTACATAAATTTTAATATAATTTAATACATTTTGTCAACAATTTATTGACAATTTACGCGTTATAAACCTAATTTGTCCACCAATGCTTTTAATTGAGGAAAATCATTTTGTCTCTCATCAAGAGGTGGAATAGTTGCATATAAACTTAATTTTGTTTCATATTCAAATGTAGCTATATCTGAACTATTTAAAACACATTTATTTAATATTACTTTTTTATTCTTTAACGTTTCTAAAATATTTTTGTTTTTTCTTAAAACTTTATTCATCATAATAGTAGATGGTTCAAATAAATATATTACATCTGTACATATATCTATATCTTCATAATCATTCAAGTCTAAAAGTATTATATTAAAACCTTGCCTTTTCATAATCTCTTTTAATAAATCATTAGATGTAGTACTACTCATATTATCATGATTAAAATATAAAAAATCTACTTTATTAACTTCTAATGCTGTGACACTTTTATATGTTGATAATACCTTTAGCAGCATATATATAAAAGTAGTGGCTCCAGCATGGTTAGTTACATTTTTAACACCAATTATCTTAATTCTACTCTCACCAGCTGATACATTAATAGTATTATTTATTACGGTTTGTTGAGTTTCAATATCTTGGATATTATGAATGTTAACAACATCTTTATAAGTATGCGGATGAACCAATAAATAATTAATTCCTTCAGCATTTCTAGTAAAATTATATATTCCTAATGATATTAATTTTGATAAATAAGCTTTAGAATCAGTTTCAGGGTTATCATCCAATAATAATATAACATTTTCCATATTAATATTCATTGCTAATTTTTGAAGATTATCAGTATTTTGATAATCTCTAATTGCAGTAATATCTAATATCATTTTGTCATAATAAAAATTAGTAAATGTATCAATTATTTCATCTACATTATAAACACCCTCCATGGTCTTCATAACTTCTAAATTAAGTCC
>CASFKI010000039.1:0-18553 GCA_949295285.1 uncultured bacterium | reverse complement strand
TTAAAGCAATGATGATCCGGATCACCATTTTGCATACCAGTACTATCATGATAAAGTGTTGTAGTTTCACCAGTAATAGGTATTTGAACTGTAATACTAATAACAGGAATTTGTAATGATATATATGAAGTAACTTTATAGTATACTTTATCAACGTTTGCTGAATTTACACAATGTTTTTCAATACAATAACCATACTTAGAAGTATCATAAATATTGTTATCGCAAGTTATATTAGTGCTATAATTATAACCAATATTTTGAATAAAATTAAAAATTTCTGCCTCTGCACTTCCATTAACAATCAATGCATCTTCTGATGCATTCATAACATTATCAAGTCTATTTTCAAGTGTATTATGTGCCATTGTAAATCCTTCGTTTTCTTCAATAATTTGTATAATTCTATCTTTAACTCTAAATGCTTTAGTATAACTAATTGAATATGCTAAAAATCCAGCAAATAAAGCTAAAAAAGTTATAACTATACCAGTTAACCAAGTTCCACCTATTGACTCTCTCATTACATCATTCCCTCTTTATTAATAGTAAAAGAGCACTTAAAAGTGCTTTTTAGTTTTCATCATTTGGACAACAACACCAAGTTGATCCACCTGCATCATCTTCTTGTGCAGAAAAACAATCCGAAGCACATTGACCATCTGCTTTTTCTGCTACATAATTATTTCCCATAGCATCACATGTTGTTTGTACTATTCTACCTTGAATCATAGGCCATATAAATGTATAAAATAGCATACCTATAGCTGCAATTGCAACAACTGTGATTACTGTCATATTTAATTCTCCAGTAGCCTCTTTCATTTTTTTCTCCTCTCATTCATACATTCTTTATTTTTACAATTAAATTATACAATAAACTAATTATTCTTGCAAGATTTTACAATTATAAATGTAAAGCCCTTGTCTAGACATTTTGAAACATTTGAAGGACTGAAAGTAATAATAAAACCATAACACCTGCTCCAGTTGACATTAACATTGTCATAGTTTTCTTTTCCATAGAATCTAATCTTTCTTTATATTTTGTTTCCCTTGATTTTGACTGCAAATTAGATATTGTTCTTGAAAAAACTATTAATTGTTCTTGCTTTCTCTCTTGACTTCCAAGCCCTAGCCTATATAAAAGCCTCATCATCCTCATAGAATCTCTAACAGGATATCTACGGGCAAATTCCATATAAGGTTCTATTGTTGAATCACCTGCATCAATTGCTGCAATTAAGTCTCTAAGACCAGGCTTAAACATTTCAGGTGCAGTTTCAATACTTTTAGTGATTGCAACTGGTACAGTATAATGTTGAATTAATATTTCTAAGCTCTTTAAATAGTATGGCAATTGTAAATTAATATTATGCATATTCTTCTTATAACTATTTTTTACTTTGTTATAATCATCTTTAAATACTATATATGCAAAACCTATAACTATTATAATTTTAATGGCAAAATTAAGATTAATATTACTTGTAATTAATACAATAAGTCCAACTATAAATGCAATAATTGCAGATTTAACCCTTTTTTGATATCTTGCATTAATATCAACATTATCTCCATATTGACTTCTTAAATAAAACTCGTAATTGCTCTCTTTTAATTTTGAAAACAATATCTTATTATCTTCAACAAATTTATTAAAATTAAATGCACCATTATATGCAAATAACAATAATAATATAATTCCAACAATTAATATTTCTACACCTGCGAACATTATTCAGCACCTACATCCTCATGGTAAAATTTAATTCCCTTTAGTAAAAATAATGTATTTATTATTATTACACCATGAAGTAATAACAAAACATACCATTTATCAAGAAGCAATAAATAACTACTATCACCTAATAAAAATTGAACTAAAACAACAAGTAAATACAAAACTAAACCAAATGTAATAAATTGTCCATAAAAAGTTTGTCTATCCATTCTATCACGATATACATTTTCAACTAACATATCTATATCTTGAAGCATTCCTTCCAATGCTTCACCTGAGTCTTTTGAACCTTCTTTAGTAATTTGAATAAATAATTGATGCATATTCTTAACTACATAAAAATCATATTTTTCATTAAAAAATCTTATTGCTTCGTCTATAGTTCCATTTGAATATGACATTTGAATCATTTCCTTAACATCAGATAATATTGGATCTTCTAATACGCCAGAATCTCTAACTCCTTCTAGGGATTTAACAAAAGATTGCGTTGTGTTAAATTCCATAATTACATTTGTTGTATATACTTGAATTTGTTCAAATATAAATTCACTATATGCTTTTTTACATCTTAAATATGCTAAATATGGTACAAATGCAATTGCAACAACAGCATAAATTGCACTCCATATAATACTATAAAAATATATGTATGATACAAATGCAGCAACTACACTAAATACTATAACTTGAGATACATATTGTTTTACAGTATACTCTTGCCCTAAATCTTTAGCTTTTTCATGAACTACTTTAAATGAATATGGTGAAAATTTATTATAAGCATTTCCAATTTGTTTAGTAACAAATTTATATGAAGACTCACCAGTATTTGCTCTATAAATTAGTATAAATATTAATATTGCCGCAACTACAATTATTTCAATATACATATATTTTCACCTCCTATACTTCAAATATTTCTATTTTTTCCTCAGAATTATTATTTTTCTGCTTATTATTATTTACTTGAATAATTTCATTGGAAGCAACTGTTGTATTAACAGTAGTATCTGTTACTTTATTACTATCAAAATTGTTTTCACCATCAACTTCACTATTTAATGACTGATTCTTAATAAATGGATCTTCTTGCATTACAACACCTTGAGAAGCAAGATAATCTATTAAATGAGATGTCGGGTTATTAAATGTTTCATTTCCAGCCAAATCTCTAGAATATAATATATTCGTTTTTGCTTCATTAGTTTCATCATCAACATAAAATTCAACAACTTGAGTAATTTCTCTTTGAAATCTATTATATTTTTTAGAAAAAAAGCCTTTAACATGCACACCTAATTGAATGTATCTATGCATACTTTTTACGAATTGATCGATATCTTGACTTGTTTCAAGTAATGAGTAAAGTCTCATTGGTATACTAGATGCTTTATCAGAGTGAATTGTTGATAAAATATTATGTCCAGATGAAATAGAATTACGAACAGCCATAACAGCCTCGCCAGAACGAACTTCTGACAATAAAATCCATCTTGGATTTTGCCTCATACACGCAACTAACACATCTGAATATGATGCTATATTATTTGTTTTCATAGCAATTATATCTCTTGTTGGGTAAATTTTATCTAAATGTAGTTCCAATGTATCCTCTATCGTAATAATTTTTTCATTTTCAGCTATGTGACTTGCTAAATATTTAACAAGTTCTGTTTTTCCTGAGCCAGTTTCACCACTAACAAGAATATTGCAATGCCCCGTAACACAAGTCATTAAAAATTCATGAATAGATAAAGGAACATAGTCCTCTTCTATTAATTTTTCTTTTTTAAGTCTTATCTTAGCAGGTGTTTTTCTTATTAATAATGCAATTCCATTTGTTGCTATACTTTGATGAACAAAATTCAAACGCAACTCGGCACTCTCAGCATCTAATAACGGATGTGCCATATTAAATGTTTTACCCATTACATTTGAGCATTGAAATGCTAATTTTTCAACGACTTCATTAGTCAATCCCTCTATTTTTTCAGGATGAACGCCTTTAGATAGCGTTTTAATCCATAATTGTCCATTATTAGAATATGAAATATCCGTTATATCATCATTTTCTAATAAAGACATAAATGGCCCAAAATCTATTTGTGAAAAACTAATGTCATCCATTTTTATTCTCCTTTTCTATTCTACAATAGGACTTTCATTATTTGAATTTTCATTGCTATTATTATTTTCAATATTATTATCTTGATCTTCTTCGATAATTTCTTGACTATCATTTTCTATAGTATCTTCTTCAAGCATAACAGTTTGTTCTTCAATTAATGCTCTTATATATTGACTACTAACAAGTGTCATTCCATCTTGATTATTTGAATATTCACTATTTCTTAATACAGGAACAATTGTCCCACTTAAATAAGAGGCTTTTCTTAATAATATATTTAAATCCTCATTAACACTAAATATAATTGCACTGGCACCTGTTTGAGTAGGGGTTTTATCAAATATGTGATTCCCATTTTCATCTTTAACTGCAATTACCTTAATATTTTCAATTAATTTACCATAAACTAATTTATCATCATATGTTTGATAATATAAATCTATTACAGCCCCAGGATATATTGCATTACGAAACATAACTAATCCACTAACAGGTAATGATACAACTGTGTTACCATCACTTATATCTGACCAAGCTGAATCAGGCATATCTTTCCATTCAACTACAGCAGATGTATAAAATAAACTTCCTTTTGGAATTTTTGTATTATAATTTACAAATTTACCAACAACTTCATTATTATTTCTAATAACATTTTCAGTTAACATAGCACTAGCAACTTTAATTGAGCCAACATCTTCTGCTTTAATTTCTTCTCTTGCTTTAAGTTCATTAACAGCATATGGCACACTAACAGCTTTAATTACTTGATTAACTCTCCAGTTATATGCAATAGCAACAATAATTATACAAACAACTGCTGCAATTATTGATATTATTCCTTTTTTATGAAGCATATTTTTAATAAAATTCATTATTCTTCACCACCCTCATTATTTTGAGCATTATTATTTACTGAATTTTGAATACCTGTCAAACTTCCATCAGCTGGAAATTCAGTTACGCCTCCAGGATTAAAATTATCATTCATTTCATCTATATCAACAGTTTGCTCTAAAATAAATTGTTGAATCGCAGCACTGCTTATCCTAGTTTCATGTGGGTTATTTGAATATGATGCATTTCTTGGAACTGGAAATATATTACCTGATAAATAACTTGCTTTTTGTAGTAATAAATAATATTCCTCTGGAACACTAAACACTAAATATGCAGGAGACCCTACATTACTAGTAAGTTTTTCAAATACATTATTTCCATCGGAATCAATTACACCAAGCACTTTTATACTTTCAATAAATTTTCCTAATAATAGTTTATTGTTTTGTACACCAACAAAATATAAATCTATATAATTACCGGGAAATATTGAATTACCATAAGTGCTCTCTATAGTAACAGGCAAAGATACTAAAGTATTTCCTTCTTGTATTGAATCATATAAGCTTATTTTTGCTTCAGTCCAATCATCTGTCAATGCTGATTTATAAAACATACTTCCTTTTGGAATAACTGAATCATTTTTAACATATAAATTGATAATTTGAGATGTAGATGTATAAACATCTGCTCCAGATGTTTTAACAATTCCTCCAGGTACTTTTCTAGTAGCAACCATATCAGCTGTTATTTTAGTTCTTGGTGCTATTTCAGTAACTGCATATGGAACACTTACTGGATCTGTTGCTTTTTGAATTCTATTACTATAGAAAAAATATAATATAAAAACACAAGCGACTAATGCAATAATAGTTACTGTATTTCTATTACTTATAAATCGTTTAAATCCAATTAATATATTTTGCATTTTATAACCAACTCCTCTTAGCTATTCTACTATATATTAGTATATCATAAACTTATCAATAATTTCAACAAATATTAAAAAAAAGATACTTAAAAGTAAGTATCTTAATTTGTTATATTACAATATCTTTCAACATAAGGAGCAGTTGCCAATGCTTTATAGTCTTCTGATTTTACTAATGATGATTTTCTTACAATATACTCTTTTATAGTTTTATTACCTTGAGTAGAAACTTCTTCTGTTCTTACATTACAAAATTCTTCAGTTTTATCAGTCTTAGCATCTCTGCTAAATATAATTTTTTCTGTTTTATCATCTATATCTTTATATAATCCACAAGGATCATTATCAGCTAAAAATTGAAAATTCATAATAACTTCCGTACCACATGGCAAATTTCCAACTTTTTCTCCATCCTTAGTATATGTTTCAGTAAATTTAGATATTGTCATTTCTTCATTATAAGTAGACACTGTTTCTAATACAGCACTTAAATACGTATTTATATTTATATTAACACTATCAGAAGACACTGTCGTTTCTCCTGTATCAGTTGTTATCAAAACTGTTGCTTTAGGTGGATATTCATGAATATCATAAAAATTGATATTATAGGTTCTATTATTAGTAACACTTTCTGCAAATCTTCTTAGAAAAACTTCTACAAACTTTTGCTCTGACATAACCAATTTTCCACTTCTAGCATATGTACCATAATCAACAGCGTCATACATAGAAGCTTCTAACACCTCTCTTGTTAAATAAAAATTTTCTTCACTTGTGGTAGTTAAATTTTGGACTAATAACATTATTGCAATAATTGCAACACCTAAAACAAGTATCAAATATCCCCACGCAGACTCTTTCATTATTCACCTCCTACCAAAACACCACTTACATATTTCTGCTGATATTTACAATATGGTTGACTTTCATTTTCTATGGATGTGCAAAACTCTGATACTCCATCATTTTTATTAATAATTATTAATCCACTAAACTCTCCGTTTAAATCATTTAAATCACTTAAAAATTCACTTTTACAATTATAGAAAATTTCTTCCTCTTCATCATATTGACAACCATACAATGTATTTTCTAAATATCCCCCAGATGATTCACTAGTTGTATTATATTCTCTAATTCTATTTATTCCTTCTGGAGTTAGTGTGTAACTATATTCTAAATAACTATTATCTTCATCATTATCTCCCGGTTGTTCTAATATATTCTCAGATGATAATTGTATTTGATTCAATGTATTTTGTCCAAAATCAGTAGCCCAATTTTCAGGAAAATCTCTAGAATCATTAGTAACTGATTCAAATACATCTTCTAAATTAACTGGCCTATATATAAATCCTAATTTTTTAGAATCATCTCCCTCATATTTTGTAGTAGTATTATATACATCATATGTACAAATATAATTAAATTCTCCTGGTTTATTATTTATATTATCAAATAATGAATAATTTTTTTCAGTATAATAAGTATTTCTCTTATAAGCAGTTTTAATATCACTGAAAGTATGACTTATCTCATATGAACCAGTTTCTTTATCTAAATGAAGCGGTAATATATTTTTATCTAACTTAACAGATTTTATCGATTCATTCTCATTAGGGGTATTTCTTATTATTCCTGAATAACTATCTGCATAATATTCTTGCTTATTATAAAAACCAGTTTCTGTAACAACAATAAATGAAGCATATTCATTTGTTGGAACTTCATTTCCATCTATGATTTTTGATTTATAATTCTCACTATCTTTATCATATTTTTGATAATTTAATCCCCACTGTGAATAACTTAATATTTTTCCACTTTCATATTTTATTATTGATCCATTATCATCATATATATTATCTACTGTAGTATAATCATTTTTACCAACAGCATTAGGATTATAATAATACTTTCCATCGCTTCCTTTTAACTTGTAGCACGCTTCTCCACTACAATATATAGTTTCATTTAAATTTGAATCTACTAAACCATGCTCAAAATCTAGTGTTATACCTAAATTTTCTGAACTATTAGCATTATAATAATCATCAGAATAATGATTTAAAAAATAATTAGCACAATCAGTCTGATTTAATCCTAAACTTGTACAACCCTCTTGAGCCAATAAATAATCTTTAGTAGTTCCATATATATTATCAATATTTATAGTTCCATCATTTACATTATAGCTATATTCTATCATAGCAGGCTCAGCATAACCATTCAAATCCGAATAATTTTTTGCATTTTCATTCATTATATTATATTTGATTTTTCCAGATTCAATCTTATCTCTAATATCATCTGTAGTATATAAATTACAATTATAAATTGAATACAATAATTGATTTTTTTCTTTTTGTGTTTTTGCAGATTTATATAATTTTTCCCATTTATCATAATCAATTTCAGAGGTACATTCTCTCAATTGTAAAACAACACTTGGCATATAATTATATTCAGTATTTTTATTTCCTGTATCTGTTACTCCTTTATCAATAGCAGTCTCATTAATTATTTTTTTATCTATTAGTGACTGACCAATATCATACCTTAAATTTTGTCCTGCTTTTACTGACATTTTATTTCCTATATAAAATCTTGTTTCATCTCTACAATATAAAGTACATACGCCAAAATCATCACTCTTTACTTGAAATGAATATTTAGATTCTAATTCAGCATCATAATAAATATCATTTCCATTTGCATTTAAATCTTCCGTATAATCATATTTTAGTTTATCTTCTTCATAACATGCATTTATAATCGAACTCATACTAGGATCACCATAATATAATTCATCATAAGCATTATAATTTTTGCTACAATAATTTTTATCCTTAATATTTCCATTTTGTTCTACTAAATTAGGTTGTTCTTTTGGATTACAAGGGCATTTAACATTTAAAGTTTCTTTTGAAGCTGCTATTTCTTGGCAAAATCCACCAGTAATATTTCCGGTATCATCATAAACAAATATTATTTGTTCACCTTTTATTCCATTATCTATTTTTTTAATTAATGTGGATTTTAAATTTGGCAATGTAACCACTAATGATGTTAGTTTTGAAGATTCTTGATTCTCTTCACATATCATTGATGATTTTATTTCAACATAACAATAGTTCTTTTTACAATAATCATAATGATCTGAAGTATACACAGGTTTTCCACTTGAATCAAACACAAATACTTCTGCTTTACAATAATCTTTAGTATCAGGATCTGTCCAATCACAATCAACTTCTATTTCATTAGTAGTTGTTTCATTTGTTACCTTTGTATCTATTGCATATCTTATTACTGTTTTCGTTTCTCCATTTTCATCGACTTCATATAATATTTTAGTTTGTCCTTCTATTGGCTTATATTGTGGATGTAATATTGCATTTAATTTTTCTTCATCAGTCATTTTTAATCCAATATCTTCAATAATTGTATCTAACTCAAGTTCATTTCCCTGTAATGCTCTAATATATAAATATATTGCTTTTATATATTCTGCATTTCCTTTTTCATTTTTTAATCCACACATTACACCTAAGCCACTTTCATCACTACACTCTGATTTAATACCACCAGCTTGTAAATAATCATATATAGAACTGTCATTAGGTGAAAAGCTTGCAATAACATCTAATGAATAATCATCATTATATTCTAATTGGATCGAACTGCTTGAACAATTTTTAAAAGTCTCTTTACATTCTTTTGGATTTAAATAATAAAATGGATCAGTTATATAATTGCCACTTGAATCTTTTATATTTCCTACATCTGCATATCTTATATTTTCTTTCAAATATGTTGATGATACTTTGGCTGTTCTAATATATATGCTATAAAATTCTGGCATAAAGTATTGATATATTAATGGCCATCCACTCCTATCTATACCATCTCCTCTAAGCCATGGTATACCTACATATTCTCCATATCCCCATCCATAATACGAAGCATAATACCCTCCTGCTTGTAAATATTCTTTACCAGTTATTTCACCTAAGCTTGAATCATTTCCAGTTATACCTGTTCCAAACAATTTCATTGCAGTTTCTATAGCACCATAACTGAAAACTTCTTTTCCGGCTTCTATATTTAATCTTTTTCCTTCTGTTAATATATATGCATAACCACAATCTATATCATATGATACACTACCATCATCATTATAAACTTGTAGACTATTTTTACATTTTGATGCATCAAAGTTAGTATCCCATTTATATGTCTTATTATATCCTGCTGATGGCGTTACACAATATGCTTCCTTTCCATTTATACTTAATTCATGTCCATATACTTCTACTTTAGTTGGTCTTACTTGTCTACAAACAAATTTAGAAGTTGTTATTGGTGCTCGGTACCATTCACCTACACAATCAGAAGCAGCATAAACTTCAACACTTGAATAACCAGGACATCCACCTGGTTCTGGAATCAATGCATCAAATTCTTCTTTACTTGTAGGTTTTAAATTATTGTTATTTGGAAAATTATCTCTAGATATAGTTTCACCAATTACATAAGTATAATCAGTTTGAATAGTACAAATACTTCCTGTTTCTTCAGTACCTTCAGTACATACTAAATTATTTCTCTTACATTGTCTAACCTTATGTCCCTCACAATAATCAAAATAAGAAAGAAAATAACCCTTAGTTTTTAATTCTGCAGCGTAAATTGATAATCCCCCTGTCCATGGTTCAGGGTAATCTCTTTGAAATACATATTCATATGGTTCAGGAGCACTTATTTTTATAATATTATTTTCTTTATTACTATCGTAGTTATTATTCAACAATCTATTTTCTGATATATTTTTAATGGTTAAATTTTCAAAGGAGTTTAAAACATCTGTAGAAGCTAAAATATTTGATGTTGATGTTGATGATACTTTTCCAGGAAAAGTACATTCTCCTGAACATTCAAATGAATCTCCTCCACCAGTTGAAGTTGCTCCAGTATATTGTGGGTATTTTATTTGATAATATCTCATTGCCGTTGTATATGTCGTTGTTGATACCCAGCCACCTTCAGTACATGTATTTTCATAAGTATAACCTATTGTTGGATACTCCTTTGATGTTACTTTAAATCCATCAGGTTCATTTGGGTTATCAATAGAACATTTATCACTTGCATCATTTACATCAGTAACTACCCAAGTGTCACTATCAACTTTTACAGTAGATCCTACTGCTATATCTGCTTTAATATTATTTATAAAGGTAAAAGATAATGTTGCTACAAATAATATTCTTGATAATTTATTTTTCATCTTTTTCCCTCCTAACTTTTTTAATCTTA
Organism: uncultured bacterium; assembly: GCA_949295285.1. Classification (GTDB taxonomy): domain Bacteria; phylum Bacillota_I; class Bacilli_A; order RF39; family UBA660; genus CAG-1000. Next base: position 7,585 of record CASFKI010000039.1, on the reverse strand, counting down.
AATTTGTATATAATTCCAATTACTATAGCAGGAACTATTAACCATATTAAATAATCAAATATTATTACTAATATAAGATTTTTATCTTTGTTAGGATTATCTTTTATTGTTGTACTTTCAATATATTCTTCCATTTGCTCAATAAATTCTTCTTGTGTTAAATCATTAGCATCTGACATAACAGCACATAGTTCTGCTTCTGGATATTGTTCACAATATGCTGTTTTTGAATAACTATTATATTGTGGAATAGTTTTTCTTAATTTTAATATTTGCTCCCCAGCACAAGCTTTAGCATCTTTTTTCATATATACAGAAATTGTATATGTTATTTCTTCAAAATGAACATAAGAAGCAATACCATATTTTCCATTTTCTTGCATTGCGCCTTTTATTTCACCAGAATATTTATCTCTAGTAGCTACTATTTCTATATCATCTCTAGATGGCTCAATAAATAAATAATATAAATATTCTGGATCTGTAACGTTTTCACTAGTTTCATAACTTATTTTTGCTTCTTTAGCCCACTTCAAAATTTCTGAGTCTGTACACTCAGCTTTTATATTATTAGTAAATACAAACATACACATTAATATAAATAATATCTTCTTCACATTAATTACTCCTTCTATTATCATATAAATTGTATCAAAAAAATAATAAAAAGTCATTATTTTTTAAACACCATGTACCTCTTTTCTATACATGCTATTACCAATAATTATAGTAATTAAAGAACTACATACAGCCAATGCAACTTTGTATCCCCATTCATTTATAACATCTTTTGCTTTATCAATAATTGTTGGTTGTGGTTTTTCTTCAATGGGTACTTCTACGTCAATAGGTATTTGTTGAGTATCATAATTATTAATTGCTAATTTTACTATTTCTTCAGTTATATAGTAAGAGGTAAATTTAGTTGAACAAGCATACAATTTATCCTCATATCCATCACATATTAAACTTTCAAAATATCTATTATAATAAGGCATTGTCTTTTTTATAATATGTACTTGTTCATCGCAAGAATCAGTATAATATATATCTACTGTTACATTCGTACCTTCAGATATATTTGATAATGAAACTATTGCATTATTTGGCTTATAAGTATGATTAGAATAATATATTTTCATGTCATTATCTACATTATATAAAGTAAATGTATAGGTATTTCTTGATTCATTATAACTTATTTCAGTTGTTATCTTTTCTGCTAGTTCTTTGCCTTTATCTCTTATTTCATTACTACATAATGCGTCTATGGATATTGGCAAAATCAAAAAAATACATATTATTATTTTCTTCACTTTAAATACTCCTTTCTATTTTTTTAATAAAACAGCATGAACAACTAACCTTCTATTATTACTACTGCTTCCACTGCATGTTGATAAAGTTAATATTTTATCATTAATATCAATTTTTGTTTGTGTTTTAATTAAACTTCTTTTTGTAATTAAATTAATAAATTCTTCTTTTTCTTTATTATTATCAAAATCATTAACTAAATAATCAGTTGTATAATCAACTTTATATGCAGAAAATATTTTAAATTTATATTGCTTTACTTCTGTATCCAATGTAACAATCATATTTTCTTCTTTTTTTCTCCATGATGAATCCAGCACTTTATCAAGTGAACCAAACATAGTATCATTTATCATGTTATGTCCATATATAATTGTATTATCATTTAAATTATTAACATTATTTCTATAGTCTAAATATATCCATCCCATAGAAGATTTATTTTTATAAAAATCCCTAATTAAATAATATCCATTATCAGAGTGCTGTACTACAGGATAAGATATTTCCGTATTTGGTATAGTTAAATATCCAATTGTCTCATTATTGATTTTTTTTAATTTTGATAAAGAATTTTCAAAATAATATTTGTTATCTTCTTCCTTTTCTTGATTTGAATCATTATTATCTATTATATTTGTATCATTTTCATCTATATTTTCATCTTCTTCAAATTCATTATCTTCTTCAAAATCGTCTGTTGTTTCATTTTTGTTTTCAGACAAACTAGCATTTAATTTATCTATACTTAATTTTTCTATATATTCATATGATTTATATATCAATAATGATACTACAGATACATACAAACATAATATTAAAATTAATTTTAAATTATTGAATGTTAGTTGTTTAAAAAGATTTTTACTTAAAAAAGAATTAGCATATACAATTCTAAATTCACATATAAACTCGTCTCTACATTTATTACTCAATTCTTTTAACCATGAGAAATTATTAACTATAAAATTTCCTTTATCTGTTTCTTGATGTAAATATATTACTACATTTTTTGATTCATCTTTTCTTACTAAATCTATAATTTTAGATATTAATTCTTTGGAGTAAACATATATATTAATAGCTTTTAATTTATAATTAATTTTTAAAAATTCTTCTAAATCGCTTAATAATTCTATATATTCTTCTTTAATATTAACTACTTTACTATAATAAAGTTTATCTTTATTGTTTATTTTTTGCATTTGCATAAATCTATCCGTTATATTTTTAGTTATAGATTGATTAACAATTACTTTATTTTTATTAAACATTTCTTTATAAGATGATGGCATAAAATAGCAATTGATAACTCTTAAAGTTTTACAATCTAAAAATAATTCATAATCACTCATATCAATTGTTGATAAAAAGTTAAGAGTTAATATTTGTATATTTAATTGATTAATTAATTCTATAATATATTTAAATGTTATCAATCTATTAATCTTTAAAGTAGTTATAGTCTGTTCTTTTTTCTTTAATAATATAATTATTTTGCTAATATTTTTTTTATAATATTTTAAGTCATAGTAAAGAGTATCAGAATTGAAATTATTTTTATTTACAAAAAAACGTTCATCTTTACTGATTATTTTAAAATCAAAATATAATGTATTATTTTCTATTTTTAAAACAATATATTCCTTCATTACCCTCTCCTAGTATAATAATATCATAAAATTATATAAAAAAAAAGAGTTATAATATACATGTAAATTTTCAATTATTTTACTCTATATCATAAATCTCTATTAATTTATTAAATACATTTACATCTACAATTTTAAGTTCACTACTCATAGCTTCTATAGGTTCTCCACCATTTACATATATAAATAATGGTGCCGCAGTAATTTCATCTTTAATTGAAGGGTATGTTTCTTTTAATATTTCTAAATATTCGTTATCTTCAAGTAAATCTGATACATTCCAATAAATTATTTTTTCTGTTAAATTATTTTTCTTTATCTCTCTTAATATTTTTTTCTCATTATTATATATTTCACTATTTCCAGTATAGCTTACATATAGTATAGCATCACTCATCTCATTTAATGCAAATTTTATATCTTCTGTGTTAATTTGTTTGATAGACTCATCTTGAAATACACTTATTTTTTTCATATTATCTCTATAATTTAAATAAAATAATCTTGCATATATTGATATAATAATAATTAATGATGATACAACAAATGTAATTATGTAGTTTTTAACAGGTATATTTCTTATAAACAATTCTTTTAATGATTTCATAAATATTCTCCTTTAATAAATTTTACCATAAAATTTATTTTTTTTGTACATTTATTTTATTATTTGTACTCATTAGATATAATTTTTTTCCAATCTCAATACTTTTTTTATAGAATGATAGTATATCCATACTTAAATATTTATCTGAATATCTTTGTTCCATAGTAATATATCCTTTATAATTCGCATCATTTAACTTTTTTATTATCTCATTCCAATTATTATTTCCATCAAATGGTATTAAATGAAGATCTCCATTTTGAAAATTATCATGTAGATGAACAGCAAATATTTTATTTTTAAATTTTTGTAAATCAAAATCATCTTTATAAAATGTATGATAATGACCACTATCGAAACATATTCCGATATTATCTAAATTTATATTGTCAATAATATATTCTAAATAGCCCTTTAATTCTACATTTTCAAAAGCAATTTTCACATTTAATTCTTTTGCATAATTTGCTAATTTTTCTATTCTTTTAAGGCCTAATTTATTATATTTAGGAGATTTAAAATTTTTATTTAAATGCATTATTACAAAATAAATGCCATTATCATGGCATATTTTTATGTCTTTCATATAATTATTTAATATTTTATCACCAAGTGGATTATCTAACCAAATATAGTCTATCATATCATAACTTAAATGAGCAAAAATTATATTAAGTCCTTTATTCTTAATATATTTTAACTGCTTTTCTTGACTAATATTCCAATTTCTATTATACCACTGTATAAAAACATTTTTAAATCCTGCTTCTTTTATGGCATCAATCGTTTCATAAACATTTACTTTTACATTAGCATTATTAACAACAATTGCAATCTTATCATTCATAAAGACTCCTCTTGATACTTATAAAATTTATTTTAGAATTGTGGAACACCATAAGCATATATATATGAACTATTTAATTTATATTTCTTTCTTTGAACATCTTTATATCCAACATTTCCTTCAATAGCATATACATATCCATTTTGAACTTTTTCTACAATTCCAACATGATCTATTATGTCATTTTCATGAGCATTCCAATTATAAAAAATAATGTCGCCTCCTTTTGGAGTATATTCATTAGGGAATTTAAGCTGTTTTTTTTCTTCAAAGAAATCAACACCCTTTTTTACCCATATAAATTTAGGCATTACTCCAGAATCAATTAAATCATATTGTTCAGCTACCCAAGATACAAATACAGCACACCATTCTACTCTGTGATTATATCCATACCATTCCCAATATTTTTCGCCTGTATTTCCTACTTGTTCAACTGCTGTTTTAACAATTCCCTCTCTTAATATTTGTTCTTTATTTATTTTAAAATCAATGTTCTTAACTTCTTGTCTATTATTAGCATCTCTAAATAATATTTTTAATACAACATCATTTTTAATATTTAAATAACTACCGAAAAGTTTTTGAGCAAGTTCTTTGCTAAGATTTGTTTCTAAAACTTTATTATCTTCTTCTGAATACATCTTTATATTTTTATCTTCTTTCATAAAAATATCAACTAAAGAATTTAATGATGAAGAAACATTAATTAAATTATTTATTTGAGAATTAAAATTTAATATTTCATCGTAATCTATATATATTACATTGTTATAAAATAATAAATTACTATTAAATTTATCATTGACTTCAATAGCATCAACATGATTATCATTTAAAGTAGCTTCTATTATAGTTAATGATATTACTATTATTAAAATAATTGGTATAAATAGCAAATAAAACTTATTATTATTCATTATTTCTCAATTCCTTCCCTGTTTATTACAACTATAATAGTCGTTGTTATTATAAAAGCTATACTAAATACGCCTAGTATAAATGATAAATTACTATTTTTTAAACTAAAACTAAAATTAACAGTTTTATCTGAATTATTTAAATTCCAAATTAATGTCTTGCCATCATCACTAACAATATCAGCATTATTAATTATTGATTTTCTTGGTAATGTTACTTTAAAACTAGAAACATACTCTATTTTATCAATTTCGTTTTTCTCTACAAAATCAAAAATATAATTTGCTGTATATTTATATCCTTGTTTAGAAAATAATTTTTCATCAGTTAATTTCTTATTAGATTTTAAATCTCCTAAATTGATAGTCTTTTTTTCATTAGTAGAAATATCATCTATATTATCAACTTCATATATATATTTAGTTCCAACATAATTTTCATCTATAAATTTTTCTTTTTTCAATCCATCTAAATATGGTAATGCCATAATAGCATTATTTTGAACAAAATTAATCATCATATCATCAGTAATTTCCACAATATTATTATTATTTATATTATTTATATTGATTATATTAGATAATAATTCTTTATCAAATGCAACTATTATTTCATAAGTCATATTTCCATTATCACTAATATACATAGTATTATCATTCTTAATAGCACAACCAGTAAAAAATAATATAATTATAAAAATTATAATAATTTTGCCAACTGACCTCATATTTATCCCTCTAGAGTATTATAACAAATATCTATAAAAATATAAAGTATAATTTTTAACTATTTATTAATATATTGTACTTCAATTGCATTAAATAATATTTCAGTATAAAGTTCCAAGAATGAACAAATAATACATATTTTTTATATTTACTTTATTGCTCTTTAAAATACTTATTAACAATTTTATCCAATTGATTTATAGTAATGGGTTTAGATAAATAATCATCAAACCCCTCTTTTAAAAATAAATCTTTAGTATCATTCATTGCATTCGCAGTTAATGCTATTATAGGTGGTAATTTATAACTTTTTAATTCTTTTAATACCCTAAGGGTTTCTATTCCACTAATACCATCCATTACTTGATCCATAAATATTAAGTCATATTTGTTTTCACCTTTTATTTTATAAATACATTCTTGGCCACTAAGTACACTATCAACTTTAATATTATATTTTTCTAACAATCTTTTAACGACTTTAATATTAGGTTTATTATCATCAACTATTAATATCGTTTTATTACTATAATCTGGTTTTAATTCATTATTATTAATCATAATTTTCTTTGTATTGCTAAGTGGTGTGAAATCTTTTATTTTTTGTACTACTTCTACATAAAAAGTAGTTCCTACTCTAAGTTCACTTTCAAACCATATTTTTCCACCCAATTGCTCTATGTAATCTTTAGCAATAACATAACCAAGACCAATATCATTAATTTCATCACCAAATTCATTATGTAGTTTTGCATTTTTAAGAAATAGTTGATCCTTTTCCTCGTTTCTTATTCCATTGCCAGTATCACTTATTTTAAATAATATTTTTTCGTAATTATTATTTTTACTACTAGTTACAGATAAAATTATTTTTCCAACTTTAGTAAATTTAGCACTATTAATTGCTATATTTAATATTGCTGTATATAATTTAGAGTAATCCCCAATAAGAATAGATGAGATATTATAGTCAAACATCAAAGTGTATTTAACATTTTTATCAGAAATTGTTGAAATGACTCTATTACTAATATCATCAAGCATATCTTTTAAATTATATTCTCTTTCTAAAATCGTTACTTGCCCACTTTCGATTTTAGATATATCAAGAACATTATTAACTATTTCAAGTAAATTATTTCCGGAAATAATAATTTGTGTTAATTCTTTTTTTATTTTTTCAGCATTAAAATCATCTAAAGTTTGTATACTTTCACACAAATTAGATATTAAATCCATTGGTATTTTTATTTCATATCCCATATTTGATAAAAAATCTGTTTTTGTTCTATTCATTTTTTCAATATTTTGATTTGTTGATACTATTTCATTCATTATTGCAATATCAGGATTAGCATAATTAAAATATAAAATATATGCTAATACTACACTTAATAAAAAATAAAAAGGAATAGTATTTATATTAATTTGTAAAATAATAAATAAAATTGTACTAATTATTATTATATATATAGTAAAACCGCAAGCTTTGCTTACAAATTTTCTATTTTTT
>CASFKI010000038.1:0-2929 GCA_949295285.1 uncultured bacterium | reverse complement strand
TCCTAGCACATTTATTAGTTAATTCTATTTTTATTTCTTTTAACATATAATCACTCCATAAAGTATAAATGTGTAATTATTATATACTAAATTTCACAAATTTTCTATATTGCTATTGAATTTTAATAGTAATTCATATATAACTTTATTAGAAAAAAATAAAAATTGTAACTTGTGTGTTGTTCGCATTATTGAAAGAAGTACTCATACTTTTGTATGGGTTTTACGAGAACTAACAAATGAAAATAACCATAGAATAATTTGAGATTATTATAAGTGTTACAAAATATAAAAATATTTAAATTGAATATTAAGTCTATAAATAATAAATATATTTATTTCAACAATATTAATATATCAATTGATGACCTGTATAAAATTATTATTAGTAATTATTCTTATTTTTAATCTTATTTTCTTATGTATAAATAATAATTTTTATTTAAAGACGGTTTAAATGAATGAAATAAAAAATTTATATTAATGATAATTTAAAAATAAATTATTAGAAATTAATCTTTTGCAATTTACTTGCATAAAAAATGTAATACACGAAAATTTTAAATAATGGTATTTTTAGTAATTTGTAGTTTTTAATACAATGTAAATTTGTCATTTTTTAATAAAAGAAAAAATAAAAGGTGAAATTATTATTAAGAAAATTAATATTAATAAAAAATTAAAAATATCGGTTATATGTTTAGAAATGATTATTTTCATATAGCAACAAATATTAATAAAAAGCAATATGAAATATAAATAATTTACTATAATAAAAAAATAAATTTGATAAAGATAAATACATTTTACTGCAAATAATCAGTTAAAATATGATAAAATGATATTAGGTGATTACTTATGCAAAAAGTATTTTTATATTTATATCCAATTGAAGAATATACTAAAGTGTTCGAAAATGATAATTCATTAGCAGTATTAAATGAGTGTATCCAAAAAAAGATATAGAGAAAAAGGATATCAAGTTATATTTGCACTATATCCTGATAAAAATTTATATGGAGTTATACCTCAACCAAATGATAGGATAATATATACGGATATTACTTTTAAAGAAGCTAGTGGATATAACGAAGATGGGACTAAAAAAGAAGCTAAAAATATAAAATATCCAAATGAACAATATTTAATTAATCAACTTGGCTTTGTAGATAAAATTGTTATTGGAGGATATCATGCACAAGATTGTGTTAGAAGAGTTTGTGAATGTGCTTTAGATTGTGGAATAAATTCTATTATTGATTTAGATATGACAGACTTTTTCTTTCATTTATACAAAAATAAAGATTATTTTAAAATTGAGGAATATAGTCCAATTAGATATAAAGAGCATATGATTAATAAAATGAATATGTATGGTGATGAATTTGCAGAAAGGATTTTTAATAGAAATTATTCTAGTCCTGCTTATGGATTTAATAAAGAAGAAAACAAGAAGATGAAATAAGGTAATTGTTTTATGAATAAGATATGTGAAAAATTGATTAATAAATTAAAAAATGTTGATAATATTGTTGCATTATTAAAAAATGTTATTTTTATCAAGAAACATCATTTATGAAATCTAATACTATTTTTGAAGGAATTGTTAAAAAATAGTAACATATCAAAGAGAAAATATATAAATAACTTTACTTACTATTGATAGACGTAAAGTTATCGTAAAGTAAATTTTAAAGTAAAATGAAGTAAACTATAATAGAATTTATGAAATTAATTTTAATGACAAGCAAGAATATATGTTTTAAAAGCGGGAGATGATTAATGATGAATTTGTTTATAATGGTAGTAATAGAGAACAAAATTGTTATAAAATTTTAAAAGATATAAAAAAGGAAAATGATAAATTAATATCTTTGTCTCACAAAGACATTAAATATTGTTTAGGATGTAATTCGTGCGTAAAAAAACTGGATAAGTTTTCTGTATTAGATGATTATGTGAGTCAAAATATATATCAGAAAATAATTGATTCAAATAAAATTATTATTGCTAGTCCAATATATATGAGTAGTATTACAGGATTATTAAAAAATATAATTGATAGATTATATCCATTTTACCATCATAATTATTTTAATAGCAAAGAAATTTATTTAATTTTATCTGGTCAAGGTACTTATGAAGATAATGTAGAAGAAATTAATGATATTGTTAAATATTTTTTAGGGATTAGTGAATGGATGAATTTTAAATTTACATTTTTAGATTATTTTTGTAGTGGAAGTTCACAAGATGATAATAATATTAATTATGAAAATAAAATAAGTAAAATTAAAGATATACTTAATAAATAAAAAAACACAAAATTGTGTTCTTTTTTTATTGCTTAAAATTTGAATGAGAAAAGATTTATAAATACTTTTTTGGTAATTAGAATTTATTATTTTGTAGAGCAAGACGAATTTCTTTATTGTAATCTGTAATTGTGCCATAAACATCTATTAATCCTTTAGCAATAATTTTTGCTTTTTCATGTGCGTCTTTACTTCTTATTATTAAAAGAGATTTAGAGTTTACATATAAATCATTACCATCTATTAAAGTTAATCTGCATTGTTTACCATCATTTTCAGAAAAAGCCAAATCAATATCAACTAATAAAGCATTTCCATTTTCAATTATAATAGCTACTGCTGGTTTTTTGACTATATCAATCATTTTTTGCATGTATTATAACATATTTTAATCAATAAAGGAATAGTAAATTTTTATAATATTGTATTACTTTTTTTATATCTTTTTTTAATTATACTAATAGATAAATATTTTTAATAAGACTTATATAATTTCTTAATAAATCATCACAACTATTAGAATCTATTTTATTTTTAGTTATAATTTTTTACAAAATTGATTTAGTACTTTTTAGGTTATCTTGAATCTTTTTTTAAAAGATGATAAAAAATAT
>CASFKI010000037.1:0-8518 GCA_949295285.1 uncultured bacterium | reverse complement strand
TTTTTTTATTTAAAATAATCTTTTTTTTAATCTTAAAATATGGTATAATTTTATTGAATATATAATAGAGGGTATAGAAGTAAATGAATAAAATAAACATTATACAAATTAGTAAAAAAATAAAATATCTATTAGTTTTAATTGGTATTGTTTTTATTGTATCTATTGCCCTTCCAACATATTCTAGATATAAAAATAGGACATCATATTATCAAGTTGAAGAATGGGATGGAAGTATTGCTAGTAAATATAGAGCTGGAGATGGAAGTAAAAATAATCCATATATTATTTCTAATGGAAGTGAATTTGCTTTTTTTCTAGAAATGCTAAAAATAACTTCATATGATGGAATTTATTTTAAAATTAATAATGATATAGTTTTAAATAAGGGGTTGTTTACTTACGAAAATGATACACTTAAATATACCTATGATGATGTGACATATGATGTTAATTCAGCTAATATAAATGAAGTTAGTATGGTGGATACTTTTAATGGATATATAGATGGAAATTTTAATAGAATTTATGGCTTATATATTAGTAGTAATGAAGAAGAAACTTCTATTTTTAAAAACTTAGGTGGAAATATTAGCGACTTATATATAGAAAATTCAGTTGTAACTGGTGGAAATATAACAAGTGGACTTGCTATTAATGCAAGTAATAATAATATCAAAAATTTAGTTTATAATGGATTTATTATTGGAAATAATAATAATATAATAAAAAGCCAAAAATTAGAAGATATAAATACTAATATAAGTGGGATAATTAACTTACCTCCAATAGAAAAAAATGGAAATATAACTAATATTAAAATTAATGGCGTTTATAGTAAAACTGGTGATGTTAATGAATTAAAAATAAATAATCAAATAATAGAAGAGGGAGAATTTAGCATTGAATTAGATTCAACGCTTGAAACGATAAACTACGAAATTGTTGGAGAAGGAAATGTTTTATTAAGTGATTTAGAATATACTTATTTAGATGATTATTCAATATCAAGCGGTCTTATTATTAATGCTAGTAATATTGTATTAGAGAATGTTGTTAATAGAAGTTATGTAAAATCTAATACTATTGCTTCTGGGATAATTTTTAATAGTGAAAATGTTAATGTAATTAAAAATAGTTATAATAAAGGAAAAATTGATAGTAATATTAGTTGTGGATTAGTAAATGAGGTTAGTGGAGAATTAAATATTACAAAATGTTATAATAGTGGGGAATTAACATCACAAGAAAGTTATTCATTTATTAATAATATTAATATTGATTCTGATGTAACCATAAATAATTCATTTGCAACTAATGGCTCATATGGAATAAATAGTGTTAATAGTAATACTTTAAATATTAATAATTCTTATGTTACTAATGGTTCAATTAAAGAAAATAATTCTGATGCAATATTTAATATTACTAATAAAGATAATTTTATGACATCATCATTTATTAAAAATACATTATTATTTGATGAATACTTAGTTGGTAGTGAAACTATTAATGATAATGTGTGGATAATAAGCGATAATGAATATCCAATTATTTATATTGATGATTTAACAAATCAAATTGCTAAAATAAATATAAGTATGTTTTCTTGGAATAACTATTCTCAAGAATTAAATACACTTAAGTTTAGTAATAGATTTATATTTAATATTACAACAAATGAATTATCAAATATTAAAGATATATATTATTATATTCAAAATAGTGATGAAGTAATTACTAATGATGAACTTGAAAATATTGAATGGACAAAATATAATGATTTAATTGAAGTTAACGAAGTTGGTACGTATATTATTTATGCTAAAATCGTTGATAGTAATAACAATATTACTTACATTAATAGTGATATTTTATCAATTGATTTAGATACATCTATAATAAGTGTTAATATATATGGACATAATTACAATACAAACAATTCTTTAGTTAATTATTTGTATATTAATGAAAAAAGTGAAGTAACGATTAATATAAATGAAGATTATACTGAGTTATCAGATGTTAGTTATTATGTTAGTGATGTAGTATTAGACGAAGAAATGTTAAATATTTTACCATCTAGTAATTGGATAAAATACGAAAAATTTAGTGTATCTTATGAAACTCCTAAAATCATATATTTTAGAGTTAAAGATAATACAGATTATTATTCATATGTAAATACAGATTATATTTTATTAAAAGGTTATACGCAAAGTGATTTAACTGTTGGTAGAAATATAACTAGTGGTAATAATTTAAATATTACAAGTAATTCATCTATTAAATTTGATAGTTCTATGGATGGTAACATTGAGTTTAAAAACACATATAAACATATATTGGTATTTAATAAATTACTTCCAGAGAATACTAAGATTGTATTAATAGATAACAATTTTAATAAAGTTTATGAGTATTTTGTAAGCAGTGACGATATTGCAAACAATTTATTAACATTTAATTTATCTGATTTTAAAGAAGTAGGTAAAGGAAATAATAATGTATACTTTAATGACAATAATTATATTGGTAATATAAATGAAAATTTTACTTTTGTTATAGATTTTAATAAGTCAAATATAGAAAACAATATATTAGATATATCTGCTTACTTACAAATAGTTGATAATGATTTAAATAATATTATTACAACATTAAAAAAAGATATTAATAAATTTAGTGTTTATAAAAATTTTAATGATGAAGATATAAATGCAAAATATACTTTAAATTCTACTTATAATACAACAATAAATTATAATATGGATTATGTTAATACTATTCCATATGAAATAGAGTTAAATTATTATAATAATGAGAATATAACTATTTATGATAGTAGTTTAGAGGACATGAAATATGGTTTACAAATAAGTTTATATAATGAAACTACTTCATCTAATATGGATAAAAAATATTTAAGAAATGTTTTATTTAAATATAATGGAATAAATTATCACCCAAATAGTAATAATGTTGTTAATATAAATTTAAATAATAATTTAGATGGAATTTTCAATATACAAACATATACTGATAATTTTAATATAGAAGATAGCGATTATTCATTTAAAATATGTCCTTATATTTCATATGATGGAACTAATTATGCTGAAGTGGATTCAAGCAAATGTAAGTTTATTTCATTAATAATGAATGGAAATGAAAAGACTGAATATAGTTTTGATGTTCTTATGAATAATGAGCATAGAGTTATAAGTAAAGGTGGAATTAAAACTTTTGAGTTTAATATTTTACAAATGACTGAATTAGATGATCCTAATGTAAGAGTTAGTTTATATAAGAAAAAAGAATTGACAGCTTATGATCAAAGCTACGAAATAATTGATATTATGGATTACATGAGTGGGCAATTAGATTTATTTAGTCCGAGTACTGCCTATGCTATTAAAAATGCAACTAATAGTAGTGAGTATCGAAATTATGTATTAAATCTAGATACAACTAATTTAGAGTTAAATGGATATAAATTTTTATTTGAGTTATATGATGGAGATGAATTAATTACTACACTTGAAAAGAAATTTATAATTAAAAAAGGGGGAGATAATTAATGAAAAAAAAGATTATTATTATATTTGTATTGTTAGTTTTAATAATTATGATATCTGGTATAACATATTCAACTTTAAATGCTGAGGCAAATTTATCAAGTAATCAAAATATAGCTAAGTTTATATTTGATGCAAAAAAAACAAATCATATAGAACTAGCACTTTATGATATGAAGCCTGGTGATAGTAATGATTATAATTTTTTGGTAAGTAATAATAAAGAAGATAATAGTTTAAAATTATCAAGTGATGTAACAATAGAATACAACATCATTGTAAAAACATTTCACTTTATTCCACTAGAAATATACTTATATAAAGAGGGAAATGATTTACCAATTATGCAGTGTGATGAGAGCAATTCAAGAAATGAAAATAATGAACTTGTATGTAAGAGTAGTACCCAAGAAATGAAGTATGAAAATGAAATAACTGATAGTTATAAATTAAATATTAAATTTCCAGAAAAATATAATACATATGAATATTCAAATTTAATTGACTACATTGATTTAGAAATCGAAAGTTATCAGAAGGTGGGATAGAAATGAAATCAAGAACTAAAATATTAATATTTATTTTATCTTCTGTAATTTTCGTTAATTTACTTACAAGGGGAGTTACAATAGCTAAATATGTTGGTAAAACAGCTTGGAATTATTATTTGGAATCTAAAGGATTTTATTTTGATAGTGATGTATTAAATAGTAATAATGTAGATAATAATTGGGATGGAAGTAGTATACATTTTGATGTAAAAAATTCAAATGGAAAAGTTTTGGCAAGTGATTATGATATTAATTATAAAGTTACTTGTAATATTAAAAATAATGATAATCTTAGTTGTAAACTTAATAATACAAATACAAATGTGTATACTGCGACTTTATCTAGCTATGAAGGATGTGTTGATTTAAGTGGAAATGAAGATACATCTAGCATGGATTATCAAACTTGTATTGATAATGGATATGAATATAGAGCTAAAGAGACTAAGAAAGATATGTATTTTGATATAGAAAGCAATGATGGTAGTGAAATTAATAATGCTATTGTTGAAATAGTATTGGAAAGTACATATCCTTATAAGAAAACAATAATTAGTGAGTTTATTCTAAATAAAAGTATAGAGGAAATCGGAAGTGTTAAGTTATCATATGATGAGTATGATGATTATAGTAGAGTAGTTGTTAATAATTCATTTGATGAAAGTAAGTGTGTAAAAATTACATGGGATAGTTTAAAATTACGAATTAGTAATGAAAATATTACAGATAGTTATAAAACAGATAATGATGGATATATAAATGAAATATTATTTAATATTACACCAAAATCATATAAAAATTTTACATTTTATAGAGTAGACAATAATATTAATTATACCAATGAAAATTTTACAATTACACAGTCTAATGAGTGTTAAGTTTTATTGATAGTGTAAAAAAATTGTGATATTATAATATTGGAGGAGTAAGAATGAAGATATTAAGTAAAATTAAAGATATAGTCATTAGTATAATATTAATTGTATTTTTTCTATTTGCTTTAGCAATGACTATTTTAGTATTAAATTATAATGAGTATGGATTAACTCAATTTGGTGATAAAGTTTTACTAGTTATTGAAGAAGATTTTTCATCAGATGATTATGAAAAAGGAGATTTAGTTATTCTACAACAAAAGAAATTAGGATCAACAATTAAAAATCCTATTAAAGTTGGTGATGAAGCATTTGCTGTTAGAATAGCTGAAAACGAAAATATTATAGAATTAGGAGTAATAGGAAAAGTGTTTGAAAATGAAAATGAAGTTTCATTTGAAAACGGTAGTGCATATGATATGAAATTTGTGCTTGGTACTCCATATAAAGTTTATAAAGATATTGGTAGTTTTCTTAGTGTAGTTAATTCAAAATGGGGATTTTTATTTATAGTATTAGTTCCATGTTTTATTATATTTATTTATCAAATTTATGAATTAATTATTGAAATTAAATTTGGAAAAGAAGATAATGATTAAAAGCAATAGAGATATTGCTTTTTTTATTGTATAATATAGTTATGGGAAAGAAAATTATGAAAAATAAATTTGATGTTATAGATAAAGTAATATATGTTTTTTTAATTGTAATATTAATTGGAATTCCATTTTTTAAAATGCTATCATATGTAGATTTACTTTTAAAATTTAATTCAATTTTAGTAATAAGATCAAGAGTGTATTTTTTATGGATAAATATAATATTTTTGTTAATATTATACTTATATTCTATTATAACTAATAGTAGAAAAGTAAATTATGTAGATTATTTATTTTATATTCTTGGTATTTTAGGTGTAATATCAACCATATTTGCGATAGATTTATACAAGTCAATATTTGGTGAACAAAACAGATATGAAGGTCTTTTAACTTTATTTAGTTATTATTTAATTTGTTTAAATGCAAAAAATTTACAATCTAATTATTTGAAAAAGAAAGTTATTAATATATTCATATTTATTGGTGTAATTCAATCAATTTATGGAATATTACAATCATTAACAAATTTAGAATTCGTTAGAAGGTTCCCAAATATACCATATATGGCTTTTGGTTTATGTAGTAATCCTAATTTTTTCGGAAGTTATTTAGTTATGCTTTTATCGATTTCTAGTGTTTATTATATGCATAAAACAAGTATTATTAATATTTTACTTGTGATACTATTTTCATTTGTATTATATTTAGCAGGTTCAAGCGGGCCACTATTAGCATTTTGTATTACTTTTTTATTTATAATTATTTTTTATAAAAAGAAATTTATTAAATATCTATCTCTTGGTTTAATTATTTTTCTTTCATTTTATATTAGTGATAGGATATTAATTTATGTACAAAATGATACTTATAATTTAGAAGTAGAAAGTAAATATTACATTAAAGGAGATTTAGTAGATAATTTTGAAAAATTAACTAGTCAAGATAAAAATGAAATTAAGAAAATTGGTAGTAGTAGAATTAATCTTTGGATAAGAACTTTACCAGTAGTTAAAAGATATTGGTTAACAGGTGCTGGGCTTGATAATTTTAAAGATGTATATCCTCAATATGGAAAAGTTTTTTTTGATAAAGCACATAATGTATATTTGCAAATTGCTGTTACTAATGGAATACCTGCGTTAATTGTATACATGAGTATTTGTTTTATTACTTTTATTAAATCATTTGAGTTAAAGGACAAGTTACATCTAGCATTATTTATATCATTTGTAGGTTATTGTATACAAGCTTTTGCTAACATAAGTGTTATAGATGTGGCACCATTTTTCTTTATGATATTAGGATTTTTAATATCACAAATAGATGATAAAAAAAGAAAGATAAATTATGAATCGTCCAAGATATAAAGAAATAATGTTTAAATTTAAATTATTAATGAAAGTAAATTAGTTATTAAACATCATAAAACATTTAATGGTTATTTGAATTTTTTTGTTTTTACTATTTTTGATTAATATTTATTGAAAAAAGATAAAAATTATTCAAAAAAAATTAGTAGTAAGTAAAAAAGAAGATATAAATCTAAAATTAGAAATAATAAAAATTATTCCAGTTTGATGGAATAATTTTTATTGATTTTTATTACTTTTTTCCAAATTTTTTACTAATTTTTGTGGTTTTGAATTACTAATGGAATCATAAAGTTCACTTATCTCTTTATTATTTTTATTAGAGAATATTGATAAATCTATTGATAAAGATTTGTTAAATTTTCCAAATGCAATACTCATTATTTCTTCATAACCTTTTATTAAACAATCGTAATTTGATCTTGCTAAATATTTATTATAATAAGAATTTATTTTTAAATCTTTATCTTGATGATACATGATTGCGATTTTCTTAGAAATTACATTATATAATTCAATTAATTCATTTTTTATTGATTTAACGCCAATAATATTTGCAAAGTCTACTTCAAATAAATATTTATTTATATCTCTACATTGAGCTGGCCATTTGTGATTTTCTATTTTTTTATCAATATAACTATCCCAAATATTAATTAATATTTTAAGCGCAATAAATTTTCCAACTTTTAATTCATCGTCACTAACTTCAATAGTTTCATCAATTTTTCTTTTTGGCATATTTGATAAGTATTCACTAATAATACTTCTTATTTTATATGCATTTCCTCTATAATCATTAAATTTACTTAAACCATTATCCATAAAATATGTATTAATAACGCTTCTATCATAATCACTTAATTTATAGTTTGCTTTAATAATATAATCTTGATCTTTAATGCTATATTCTATATCCATGTGTGGTTTTGGACGTATTATATTTTGACTTTCATAAATACTCCAATCATGTTTTATTTTCCTTTCAAAAAATCTATTAAATAATTTTCTTCCATCATAAAGTGAATCTTCTACTTTCATTTTAGTTTCAAAGAATTTTAAAAAATCAATAAACTCTGATGTTGAGAATTGTGGTTCATAACCATATTTAACTTTATATATCATATATTCGACAATTAAATCATCAACAGTTAATTTATGCTTCGAATTTATCATAAATTCGCCTTCTTTCTATAAAATATTATAACATGTATAATGTAGATAGTAAATTGATGAAGTTGCAAATCAACAATTTACAAGTATAATAAAACTACTCGTTATGAGTGAAATTATACGATTGAGTTTAGGTAGATTATAACAAGGGTCTATAGTATCCATTTTCATGACGGCCTATCTCTTTTCTTTATTTTCCTAGTTTTAGAATGTGAGGATTGATATTCAATCTTATATAACAAGCATGATGAGGTGTAAGGAGTCCTAAGAGTTCAATCGTAAAAAGAAAGGCTAACTATGAAAAGTCAATAGTTTTTCTTAAAAAAAATAAAATTGGAAATAATTCCACGCCAAAAAGATTTCACAAAG
>CASFKI010000036.1:0-7179 GCA_949295285.1 uncultured bacterium | reverse complement strand
TGCCTCAACCTGAAATAACGATAATTGATTGTTTTCAATAGCTAGTGAAGAATGTATAGATTTTATTCTTGTTTTTAATTTCAAATCAAAAAAGCTCTCATTAAGAATATATTACGCTAAAAATCATTAGTTGTCAAATGCAATTTATGAAAAATATCCTATTTTATATTTATTATAATTTATATTATAGTTTTTTTCAATGATTTATATACTTTTTAAAAATTTAAAAATTAGGAAAAATTTTTAATCATCGCTTTTTCCTAATTCCACATCAAATGACATATTTTCTTTTCCTCTAATAACTCCTATTTTAACTTTATCACCAGGCACATATTTAAATAAATAATATCTTAATTCCGCAACACTATTTACAGAATATTCATTTATTTTAACAATCACATCTCCCTTTAATATTCCTGATTTTTCGCAAGGGCTTTCTTTATCGACTTCTATTGCTACAACCCCATGATCTATACTATTGTCTAAAACAATATCATACTTTCTTAAATAATATTTTGATGTTGTTGCATCTGCCATAGTTATACCTAAGTATGTTCTGTTAAAATCTTCATTATTAACAATTTTATTTGCATATTTAATAGCATCTTCTATTGGAATCGCAAAACCAATTCCTTCAATATCATCTTGAACAATTTTCATAGAATTAATACCAATTACATTACCATTTATATCACATAGTGGTCCACCGCTATTCCCAGGATTTATTGCCGCATCTGTTTGCATCACATTCATTATCCAATCATATGATGATGAACTAACAGATACTTCTACAAGTCTATTTTTCCCACTAATAACTCCTCTTGTAACAGTTCCTTCATATTTTCCATTCATAGGTGTTCCAATAGCAAAAACTGTATCGCCTACTTTAATATTTTCACTACTTCCTATTGTTGCAACTTGACTTACATATTTCTTATCAATTTTGACAACACCTATATCCGAAAATTCATCACTTCCTATTACTGTGGCATTTACTACATTGCCATTTGACAATTTTATTTTTATTTGATCAGAAGAATTTATTACATGTTGATTTGTTAATATATAACCCTCCTCATCATATATAAATCCTGAGCCAATACTTGTAGATGTATTATTATAATTTTCTACAACTACGACTGAATTATAAACTTTATCTACTCCATTAGATATATTACTATCTACTTCCATATATTTAATATTTTCATTTTGATTTTTATCTTCATATAAATTAAAAAAATATAAAAAAGCAAACATGGTAACCCCACCTAGTATAAACGAAATAAATAAACTTAATATTAAATTCTTTCTCATATTTCCTCTTTCTATATATAATTTTATAATTCTATGTATGATATTTGTTTAAAATTATCTGGGAATCCCATTCTATACAATACTTTGCTCACATCTATACATGATAATTTTGATGATAACCAATCTATTTCATACTCTATTTCATTCATCATCATTTTAAAATTTTCAAATGATAAAACATATTTTAAAATAATAATTAAAGCAAAAATATCATGTTTACCATATATATATTCCCCATCAACTTGTGGTATTTCCAATAGCTGATGTATCGTGGTATCTTCAATACCTTTTTGCGTTTCATGATTATACAAAATATCTTCATGCGCACATAAATTTCTATAATTTGATAATATAGATAGATAATTTCCTAATTCATTAGCATCTATATTCTTATAATAACTTGCTATTTCTTCTTTATCCTCTTCTTTTAATATTGAAAATAATTCTCCCATTAATCCAAAACTAAGAACTTTAACTCCTACCCATAATGGTATATATCCATAATTATTTATATAGTGACTTGTAGCACTATGTTGATACCCATTAATTCTTATTTGCCTTTTTAATTTTCTGATTAAATCATTAATTTGTTTAACTTTTTCTTTAGCTCTATCAAAGTTATTAACATTTAAATATTCTTTTTCTTTGTATCCATATTTTTTACTTAATACATAACTAAATATTGATTTATAGTTATTTTCAACTATCAAAACATTTTTAAAAATAATATTTCTAAAAAATCTATCAAATGTAAATAATGCATATAATTCTTCAAATTTACATCCTTCAATAAATCTTTTTGAACCAGTCACTAAAAAAGGAGATCTATAACCATTTAAAAAGAAATAATTTTCTCGTAATAATATTTCTTTAGCTTTATCATAATCATTTATCACAAGTCCTTTTGCTTTTAGAATTTCTAACTGTTCATCTATTGTTTTAAATACCTTAGCAGACATACCCTCAACTCCTATTTTCCAATATGATTATATCATGTTAAATATTTTTTTAAAATCTATATTACATATTTTTACATTTATTTTCAAATAAAAAAACCAATTATTGGTTTTTTTATTATCTTTTGCTAAATTGTGGTGCTCTACGTGCTTTTTTAAGACCATATTTCTTTCTTTCCTTAATTCTAGCATCACGAGTAACAAATCCATTTGATTTTAATATTCCTCTATTTTCTTGATTAGCAAGAATTAATGCCCTAGTTATACCAAGTCTAATTGCCCCAGTTTGACCAGAGAAACCTCCGCCTTTAACTACAACATTAATATCATATTTATCTTTTGAATCAACTAGTTCAAGAGGTTGTACTAAATCAATAATTAATGTTTCATAAGGCATATAATCTTTTACATCTTTTCCATTAACTATAATATTACCTTTTCCAGGAACAAGAGTTACTTTAGCAACACTTCTTTTTCTTCTACCTATAGCAGTATATTTATTGTCTTTTGCCATATTACTTTACCTCTAATCTTTCTGGTTTTTGAGCTTCATGTTTATGATTACTACCAGCATAAACAAATAATTGTCTAAACATTTGTCTTCCTAATCTATTTTTTGGAAGCATACCTTTTATAGCTCTTTCTACCATTTCTACTGGATATTTTTCTTTCATAACTTTAGCAGTTCTTTCTCTTAATCCTCCTGGATAACCGCTATGATTGTAATAAATCTTATTATCTAATTTACTTCCCGTAAGCACAACTTTTTCAGCATTAATGATAATAACATTATCTCCGCAAGCAACATGTGGTGTATATGTAGGTTTATGTTTTCCTCTTAATACATTAGCCGCAACAACAGAAACTTTTCCTAAAGTTTGACCTTCTGCATCAATAACATACCACTTACGTTCAATGTTTTCTTTTTTTAACATAAATGTCTTCATAATTTTTCCCTTCTTTAATTTTGATGTCAACTATATTTGCAACTATAGTAATTTCTTTCCCACAGAAATGACATCTCCATTAAATGTACCGGAAATATTATATAAAAAGATTGATAAAAAGTCAAACATTTTTTAATATTTTTACAAATTATAACAAATAGTTTTCTTGACTACTTCTATTCATCATTATATAATATTTATAGAATAGAGGTTAATATGAAAAATAAAATTTTTATTGTTATTTTAAGTATATTATTTTTGTTGTTTAGCCTTTGTAGCATTATCGGATTATTACAACATAGGAAAAACATGACATCAAATAATAAAGAAGAAACGCAAAATATCACATACGAATATTATTTAGAAGACATACGTGTTCCTCAAATGCCACAAAATACTAATGTTACTACTTTTAGTGATAGTATAGAAGAAAATCAATATATATTTAAAAGATATAATTGTACTAATAATGTAACATTAGATTTTGATGAAAATGCATGGAAAGTAAATGCTAATGGAAATAATGCATTATGCAAATTATATTTTGTTAATGCTAAATATAATGTAACATTTACTGTTATAAATGGCTTAGAAGATCAAAATAATAATAATATTGTCAATAGAGAGTCTGATGGCAAATTTAAGATAATACCTAATGAAGGATATGAATTTAAAGAAATAGTTTGTGCTAATAATAAAGGTGCTTCCTGGAATGATGAGAATAATATTGTTGAAATAAATGCCATTACTTCTGATATTGCGTGTACTATAAAATTTGAGAAAAAAGAATTCTTGATTAATGTTACGGTTAAAAACGGCATTGGAACAACAACAGAAAAAGCTTTATATGGAGATAGTAAATTGATGGTAATTGAGCCTAATAGTGGTTACAATAATCCTACTATTAAATGTACTAATGAGCAAGTTGCTGTATACAATAATAATAGTTTAACATTTGATAAAATTACAAATGATACATCATGCATAGTTACATTTAATAAAATAGCACTTCAAACATATGCTATTACGATTGAAAATTTAACAGAATTCACTGCTAATAATAATATTATTGTTACTTCTGGATCCCAAAAGAATATTGTAAATCAAGGAGAGAATTTTACCTTAACAATAAGTTCACCAGTTGATAAAAATGTAATATTAAATTGTGGGGATATAATACCAAACATAAATAACACCCAAGGAGCTAGAGAATTTACTTTTAGGGAAGTAAATAAAAACATAACTTGTAAATTTGAAATTGAATAATTGAATAAAAAAGTATAAATCTTTTTTATTTTTTTTATTTTAATGTTAAAATAATAGTAATAAAGAGGTTATATTATGTGGAAAATTGGTAATGTTGAAATTAAGAATAAAATTGTATTTGCTCCAATGGCAGGTGTTTCTAATGAAGTGTTTAGAAAAATAATTAAAAACATGAATGCAGGATTAGTTTATTCTGAAATGATTAGCAATATGGGTATTATTTATAATAGCAAAAACACCATAGATATGATGGAAATAAATAATAATGAAAGACCTATTAGTGTACAAATATTTGGTAGTGAAGTTGATAGTTTTATATATGCTGCTAAATTTGTAGAAAAAAATATTAAACCAGATATAATAGATATTAATATGGGTTGTCCTGTTCCTAAAGTTGCGATAAAATCCCAAGCAGGATCTAGTTTATTAAAAAATCCTCAAAAAATATATAAAATTGTTAAAAGTGTAGTTGATAATGTTAAAATACCTGTAACAGTTAAAATAAGAGCCGGTTGGGATAGTAATAATATTAATTGCGTAGAAGTTGCTAAATTAATAGAAAAAGCAGGTGCCAGTGCAATTGCAATTCATCCTCGAACAAGACAGCAAGGTTATAGTGGAAATGCAGATTGGTCCTTAATTAAAAAAGTTAAGGAATCTATTAAAATACCAGTTATAGGAAACGGAGATATTAAAACTATATATGATGCTAAAAGAATGTTTGAGATGACAAATTGTGATGCCATAATGATAGGCAGAGCAGCAATTGGAAATCCATGGTTTATTAATGAATGTGTAGAATATGTGGAAAACAATAAAATAATTGATAGACCAAGCTATAAAGAAATTATAGATATGCTTGTATATCACTACAAATCATTAAAAGAAAAATACAATGAAAGAAAAGCTATTCTTGAAATTAAAACTCATGCACTTGCTTATTTAAAAAATATCCCAAATAACAAAGAATTAAAAAATGAAATCGTTAATTGTAAAAACGAAAGTGATTTTAATAACTGTATAAATAAGATTTATAGTCATATTGAAAGATTAATATAACAAGAAATTCTAGTGTTTTTCTTGAATTATTAGTCTTTTTTGTTATATAATGTTTTTAAGAGGAGGATTAGGTAAAATGAAAAAAACTGGATTATTTAAAATAATCATGTTTGTACTATTGGGAATTGTCGTAATGACATGGCTATGTTCAGCAAGTTATTTTAGCGAAGGTGAATTAGCTGATATGGGAATGTATAATATCGGATTTTTTGATTTTTTTCAATTAATTTTTAGTTCATTTGCATTTAGCTATTTTATTCAAATGTTACTTATGCTTGTATCTGTTGGTGCATTATACGGGGTTTTAGTTAAAACCGGAAAATATAAAGCATTGGTAGATAGAATTGCAAACAATTTAAAAGGATTAGAATTTGTATTCTTAATTGGAACAGCAATTACAATAGCATTAATAACATCTATATTTGATTATGGATTTGCTATATTTATATTCCTACCATTCATTATAGAAATAATATTGACTATGGGATATGATAGAATAACTGCTTGTCTTGCTACATTTGGTTCAATACTAATAGGTACTATTGGATGTACACTTGGATATAATACAACCGGTACTGTTGCTGAATTATTAGGTACTGATTTTACAACAGGAATGATTTATAAAATCATATTACTTGTATTATCACTAATTGTATTAATTGTTTTTTTAGCAAAAGCAAAAAGAACAAAAAAAGTTGTCTTAGAACAAGCAAGTGAAGAACCAACATTTGTTGGAGAAAAAATATCTAACAAATATTCTGTTGTACCAATTATAGTAATTATGAGTTTATTATTTATAATATTAATATTAGCTTGTACTAAGTGGAGTCAAGTATTTGGAATAGAAGAATTTGCAAATGCAAATGATGCAATTACAAATTTCACAGTTACATTACCACAAATTCATCTAACTACAGAAGGATTTGAATTTTCAAAAGAAAAAGTTGCTATTTTTAGCAAGTTATTAGGCAAAAATGTTGCATTTGGAGAATGGTACTATTCAGATATGTCAATTGTTTGTTTAGTTGCTGCATTTATTTTTGGATTATTCTATAGAATGAAATTTAAGGGTACTTTTAAAAATATGTCAGATGGTGCTCTTAAAATGTTAAAACCAGCACTATTAGTAATGTTTATTTATTGTGTAGTTTACTTTGCAGCTAATGCAATGTTCTTTCCAACTATAGCAGGACATTTACTTAGCATAGGAAAAGGATTTAATTTATTCTTTAACACAATAGTTATGATTTTAGGATCAGCACTACATGTTGACATTTTATATGTAGCTAACTATGTAGTTCCTCAAGTTGCTGCTCAAGATGTAAGTAGTCTTGTCGTTGCTGTACTAACACAAAGCATATATGGAGTTACAATGCTTGTTGCACCAACAAGTGCTGTTCTAGCTTTAGGATTAAGCTATGTTGGCGTTTCATATAAAGACTGGTTAAAGAAAATTTGGCCACTAGCACTAATATTATTTGTAATTGCAATTATTATTTCAGTTATCACTATATTAGTGTAGAATATAATTAAAAGATTGTATGTAATATTGAACTTGTCAATAAAAAGTAGACAATTAAAAGATATTCATTTAAACCCTAATTGAGTTCTATATTCAATTGGGGTTTTATATTTTA
>CASFKI010000035.1:0-2727 GCA_949295285.1 uncultured bacterium | reverse complement strand
TTATACGCATTATCATAAAATATGGTATACTAGTATTAGAAATTGACCTCAATTGCGATTTCCAAACGTGGTTATCTCACGCACCAGATTGATTGTTACTCGAACTTTTCGAATAGTAATAAATATTAACTAGAAGTACAATCTAGTTTTTTTGTAATTATGAGGAAAGTGAGAAGTTTTTATGAAGGAAATAAAAAAATTAATCATTTTATTAAAAATATACTACAAATGATTAAAGATTTTTTAGAATGGTAGTATTATAAAAAATAAAATAAAAAAGGATAAAACAACAAATATTTTGAAAGACTATTATGAAAAAATTTATATAACACTTATGACTTAATAGATATTTCTAAAGATACTGATAAAGAAATAGAAGTTAATAATTTTATAAAATCAGAAATTTTATAAAAGAATACGGCTATCTTAATTAGTCATATTCTTTGTTTATATTAAATTTTTGATAATTCTGAAACACACTTGCACATTGACATAATCATTTAGCATGTACAAAGAATTTATCTTTTTAAAACATATAAAAAATAATAAAATCAAAAAATATGGTATAATAAATAATCACAAGGGAGGTTTAATAATATATGGAACAATTTACAGAAAAAAAATTATTATATTATGATTATTTTCAAAAAATGCCTAGATATTATAACGGTGCACCAATTTTTCATTTTATGTGTAAAAATGTAAAAACTGGTGAAGATGTTACATTAGGGGCTTGTTATTTTGCAGAAGAATTATCAAAGACTATAGGTGGAAATTATTATAGTGATATTGTTGATGCAACTAACGATTTTGATATATTATGGAATTTATCAGATGAAAAAATTAGCCCTGTAGCAGATACTTTTGATGAAGTACAAAAAGAATATAAAAGAATGATAAATGAAGGTGTTTCTCCAGAAGAAATTAATTCTGATATGATTGCATTATTTCAACAAAAAAGAAAAATTAAAATACGTTAATAAAAAATGATATTACAAATATTTAATTATGTATTATAATATAGTTAGTTAATAATTAGTACTAACTATTTTTTACCTTAAAAATTGTTGTACTTCCCCTCATTGATAATCACGCAAATTTTTTGAAATAATATAAAAAACTACTTTCAATTTAAATTTATAAGTAGTTTTATTTTATAATTTGAAAATAGACTTACAATCTAACAAAATCATTTAATATATATATAAGTTTTTAATTCACTAATTTATGAATTTTTGTATATTAATTTAATAACTTACTTTGAATTTTTTAAGTTTTATAATATCATTTTTTTTGCTTTATTAACACATTATATTATAATTTTAGTAGCAAATTCTTATTTTAAATATAATTTGTCTTAATTAATATTATCATAAAAATAAAGTATTTTCCTACAATTCATTTTTAAATTCTATTTATAAATCATATATATTATAATTATTTTTCTAGTAATAATAAAAAGGAAAAAACAAATTATATACAATGATTTATAAAAAATTTTGTCTAAATCAAATAAAAAAGAAGCTCAAGGAATTCTTAAGCTTCAAAATAAAATGAAATAATTGTAAAATAGTATCTCTCACCTATTTTCAATAACTATTTTTTTTCATTACTCTACTATTATTTTTAACCGGTTCATCTTCATTAATTATTTTAGAATATAATAACATTTTTTTAAATAATTTATTGTCTTTTTTACATCTTTCTTCAATTCTTTGTTTTATTCCATCAGATAACAAACTTTCAGGAATATTAACAATATAACCACAATATGGACAAATTTGATAATATCTATTTTCTAAACTATTAGAATCTATAAAAATATCATTTTCATTAACTAAAAAAAGTTTTTTACATGAATTAGTATAATCTGATTGATTTAGACTATTTACAATTGATACTTGAGGGCTTTCATTCCCAGCTTGACATTTAATTTGTAAATTCCATGGTAATTCATCATGATAATTTAAATATACTTTTTGTTTTTCATTATCCGTAAATATTGATGAATTTTTTTTGTTATGTGATAATGCTAAAATAGCTTTTATAAAATTATTTTTTCTAACTCCTACATCTTCTTTACTTCTAAGTGATTTTTTATATTCAATTGTATTGTGATTTTCCAAATCAATTTTAGGTCTATATAAAGTACTAGACATTTGATTATTGAAATAATACAATAAATTGAAATATTCATTAAGAACTTTTAATTTATTTTTTTTGTTTTTCAAATCACCTGATTGTTCATTGATGTAATTATTAACTATTTGTAGGATAGTTTCAATATTTAATCTTGTATTAAATAATTTATTTTCTTTTTCATTCTTACTTGAAACTAAATTCATTACTCTTTTAACATTTTCTAAATATTCTTTATCTTCTTTTTTACTTTCTATTAATTGATAAAGCTTAGTATCTTTTATTTTTTTATCAGAAAATAGAAATTCTTCAAATAATTCATTTATTTTATCCACTTTACTAATAAGTAGCGTGCTATGCCAATTTATATTATATTTTATTCTCATATTTGTCTTATATAATATATATTCTATGTCTGATGGTTCATGTATAAATGGTGCTAATATCAATGGTGCATTTTCATATAAATACATGTATCTTTTAATTAAACTATGTTTTGCTTTTTCTAAATTCATTACAATCTTCCCCCTTAAAATTTAGATTATTTTACCACAAAAAAGCTAAAAAATCAATAAAATTTTTTATTTC
>CASFKI010000034.1:0-4614 GCA_949295285.1 uncultured bacterium | reverse complement strand
TTTTTTAATTAATAATAAGTATTAACTAATCAATACTAGAATACTAGTTGGTGAAAATAATAGACATAGACATTATAGTGATGAACCAATAGAAAAATTTTAAAAAAATATATATAAAACTAATGTTTATGGAAGTATAATGTTTAAATTTAAAAAAGTTAAGATAGAAATTAATATATTTTTACCGTATAAACAACAATATGCAATGAGTTGGTTTTTAGTATGAGCGTTTATTATTTTAAAATAAAAGTAAGATTTTGTTTAATGTAATATAATATTAGGCAAAAATATTAATAAAAAAATTAATATGGGAATAATATATAATAGATAAATTATTGAATCACACACTAGTGTGTTTATATAAATTGAATTGGCACTATTAATAGTGCCTTTTATTTTTAAATAAAAAGTATTATAATAATGTATATGGAAAAAAATGATTTTGAGAAATTAAATATTATTAATGATTTTAAAAAATATATTATATCAAAAGGATACTCTAAAAATACTTTAATATCTTATATAAATGATTTATATTATTTTTATGTGTTTATAAAAAAAGATTTAAAAAGTATTACAGAGGAGGATATAAGAGACTACTTAGAATATTTAAATTTGCAAAAAGAAAAAACATCCTCAATTAGAAGGAAAATAAGTACTTTTAAATCGTTTTATAAATTTTTATATAATAATAATTATATTGATAAAAAAAATTATCCATTAAGTAAAATTTCTTATCCAAAGACAGAAAAAAAATTACCTAAATTTATATATTATAATGATTTATTAGAATTAATTAATGAATCTTCAAAAGATAAAGATGGTATTAGAGATAGGTTAATAATTGAGATGCTTTATGCTACTGGGGTTAGAGTTAGTGAACTTGTTAATATTAAAATAAATGACATAGACTTTAATAATAGAAAAATAGTTGTTTGTGGAAAAGGAAATAAAGAAAGAATCGTTTATTATGGAGAATATGCCGAAGAAATATTAAAAGAATATTTATTAACGCATAAAAAAAATCTTAATAATTATTTATTTATTAATAGTAAAGGAAATAAAATTACAGATAGAGGAATTAGATATATAATAAGTAATATAGTAAATAAATTATCTATTAAAACACATATAACACCACATGTTTTAAGACATACATTTGCAACTGATATGTTAAATAATGGTTGTGATATAAAAGTTGTTCAAGAATTATTAGGGCATTCATCATTAAAAGCAACGCAAATATATACACATGTAACAAATGAAAGATTAAAAGAAGTATATTATAAATGTTTTCCAAGGAGTGATAAAAATGAGTAAATTATATTTTAGGTATGGAGCAATGAATTCTGGAAAGACAACTCTTTTATTACAAGTTGCTCATAATTATGAAGAAAGAGGAATGAAAGTAGTAATATTAAAGCCTGTTATTGATACAAAAGGAAATAATAAAGTTGTAACTAGGATTGGTTTAGAGAGAGTAGTTGATCATTTAGTTGAAAAAAATGAAAAATTAAGCACTTATTTAAATTCTTTAAGTGATGATATTGTATGCATCTTAGTAGATGAAGCGCAATTTTTAACAAGAGATCAAATAGATGAATTGTTTATGTTTGCAAAATTAAAGGATAAACCAGTTGTGTGCTATGGACTTAGAAGCGATTTTAAAACA
Source organism: uncultured bacterium (assembly GCA_949295285.1). GTDB lineage: Bacteria > Bacillota_I > Bacilli_A > RF39 > UBA660 > CAG-1000. The sequence continues at coordinate 2,942 of CASFKI010000034.1, read as the reverse complement.
ATTTCTTTTCCTGGAAGTTTAAGACTATTTGAATTAGCAGATGAATTAGAAGAACTTATTACTATATGTAGATGTGGTCATAGAGCAAGATTTAATGGTAGAATAGTGGATGGTAAATTTACTATTAATGGTGATCAAGTTGCGATTGATGGAGAAAATGAAATACAATATGAATCACTTTGTGGTAAATGCTATTTAGAAAAAGTATTAAATATTAATTTAGAAAATTCAGAATTGAATGAGTAATATAATTTTTTAAAATTTAATGTAAAAAAATTAAAAAAAAAATTAATAAAAAAAAATTACTATGTTATAATAGTTAAGTATAAAGGAGGAGATTAAATGAAATACGTCTATATGTTTAGTGAAGGAAACAAAGACATGAAAAATCTTCTTGGTGGAAAAGGTGCTAATTTAGCAGAAATGACAAATATAGGGTTACCTGTTCCAAGAGGATTTACAATAACTACTGAAGCATGTACTGCATACTATGATGCGGGAAAAGTTATCAGTCAAGATATCGTAGATGAGATATATACTAAGTTATCAGAATTAGAACAGATAACTGGTAAGAAAATGGGAGATTTAGAAAATCCATTATTAGTTTCAGTTCGTAGTGGCGCAAGAGCTAGTATGCCTGGAATGATGGATACTGTACTTAACTTAGGACTTAATGATGAAGTTTGTGATAATTTTGCAAAAGCAACTAACAATAGGAGATTTGCATATGATTCATATCGTAGATTTATTATGATGTTTGCTGATGTTGTAAAAGGCTATTCAAAAAGTTCATTTGAAAGAGTTTTAGATAAGTTTAAAGAAGATAAAGGTGTTTCATATGATACAGATTTAGATGAAAATGATATGTATGAAATAGCTATGAAATTTAAAGATATATATAAAGAATTATCTGGTGTTGAATTTCCACAAAATCCAAAAGAACAATTAATAGAAGCAGTTACTGCTGTATTTAGAAGTTGGAATAATGAAAGAGCTATTTATTATAGAAGAATGAATGATATTCCATCCAGTTGGGGAACTGCTGTTAATGTTCAAGAAATGGTATATGGAAATAAAGGTGATGATTGTGGAACTGGTGTTGCATTTACTAGAAATCCAGCAACAGGTGAGAAAAAATTATATGGTGAATATTTAATAAATGCACAAGGAGAAGATGTTGTTGCAGGTGTTCGTACACCTAAGTCAATTGACACTCTTGCAGAAACAATGCCAAAAGCATATAAAGAATTTGTAAAAACTTGTAAAATATTAGAAGATCATTATAAAGATATGCAAGATATGGAATTTACTATTGAAAATGGTAAATTATTTATGCTTCAGACTAGAAACGGAAAAAGAACTGCTGCTGCAGCATTAAAAATAGCAGTTGATTTATTTAATGAAGGAATGATTAGTAAAGAAGAAGCTTTATTAAAAGTTGAGCCTAAACAATTAGATCAATTATTGCATCCAAACTTTGATAGTGAAAGTTTGAAAAAAGCAACACCTATTGCAACAGGACTTGCAGCCTCACCAGGAGCAGCATGTGGAAAAATTTATTTCAGTGCAGAAGAAGTAATAGAAGCTGCAAAAAATGGTGAAGATACAATCTTGGTTAGATTAGAAACTTCTCCAGAAGATATTGAAGGAATGAATTTAGCAAAAGGAGTTCTTACTATTCGTGGAGGTATGACATCACATGCCGCAGTTGTAGCTCGTGGTATGGGTAGATGTTGCGTTTCTGGTTGTGGTGAACTAACAATAAGTGAGGAAAATAAAACAATTACAACTAAAGATGGGAAAGTATTTAAAGAAGGAGATTATATTTCTTTAGATGGTTCTACTGGGAAAGTATATGGAGAAAAAATCGCTACAGTTGAACCAGAAATTAGTGGTAATTTTGAAACTTTTATGAAATGGGCTGATGAAAAGAGAGTATTAAAAGTTAGAACAAATGCTGATACTCCAAGAGATGCTCGTCAAGCAATTAAATTTGGCGCTGAAGGAATTGGACTTTGTAGAACTGAACATATGTTTTTTGAAGAAGAAAGAATATTTGCAATTCGTCAAATGATAGTTTCAGAAACAATTGAACAAAGAGAAAAAGCATTAGCAAAATTATTACCAATGCAAAGAGGAGACTTTGAAGAATTATATAAAGAAATGAAAGGATATCCTGTTACAATTCGTTTCTTAGACCCACCACTACATGAATTTGTACCTCATACTGATGATGAAATTAGACCATTAGCAAAAGAACTTGGAATTTCATTTGAAGAGTTAAAAGATAAAATTGCATCATTACATGAATTTAACCCAATGATGGGACATAGAGGATGTAGACTTGCTGTTACATATCCAGAAATTGCTCAAATGCAAACAAGAGCAGTTATAGAAGCTGCTATTAATGTTGATAAGACTGGTATAAAAGTTGAACCAGAAATTATGATTCCGTTAATTTGTGACTCAAAAGAATTAGCATATGTTAAAAATATAGTAGTAGAAACTATTAATAAGGTATTCGAGGAACAAAATTATAAATTAAATTATAAAATTGGTACTATGATTGAAATACCAAGAGCAGCTATAACTGCTGATAAGATAGCACAAGAAGCAGAATTCTTTAGTTTTGGTACTAATGATTTAACACAAATGACTTATGGATTTAGTAGAGATGATGCAGGTAAATTTTTAAATGATTATTATTCTAAACAAATATTTGAAAGTGATCCATTTGCTAAGGTTGATCAATTTGGAGTTGGAGAACTTATAAAAATGGCTGTTGAAAAAGGAAGAAGTGTTAGACCAGATATTAAACTTGGAATATGTGGTGAACATGGTGGCGATCCATCTTCTGTAGAATTTTGTCATAATATAGGTTTAACATATGTTTCATGTAGTCCATTTAGAGTTCCAATTGCAAGACTAGCTGCAGCACAAGC
>CASFKI010000033.1:0-12661 GCA_949295285.1 uncultured bacterium | reverse complement strand
TTTCAATTTATGCTTTTATTATATTATATATAATAGGGTGCTTTATATTAAAGAACAATTATTCAAAGGAACAATCTAAAAAACCTCTTGTTATAACAGCAAGAATTAAAAGATTATTTATAACTATGTTATTATTATATTTAATATTATTTATATTATTAATTAATAATTATAGTGATAATAGTGTCAATTTATTATATTTTATATTGGGTATATTTTGTTATTTGAATCCATTTGTTATATTTATTTCAAATATAATTAATAAGCCTATTGAAAAAATGGTATTTAATTATTATAAAAGAAAAGCAAAAAGTAAGCTAAATTCAATGTTAACTTTAAAAAGAGTAGCAATTACAGGAAGTTATGGAAAAACAAGCACAAAAAATATATTAAATACTATATTAAATGTTAAATTTAATTCATTTGCAACTGAAAAAAGTTTCAATACTATGAATGGTCTTATGATTTCAATTAATAATAAGCTTGATAAATTTAGTGATATCTTTATAGCAGAAATGGGTGCTTTTAAAAGAGGTGAAATAAAAGAAAAGTGTGAATTTTTTGAGCCAAAATATGGGATTTTAACAACGATTGGTGAAGCTCACTTAGAAAGTTTTGAAAGTAGAGAAAATGTTTGTAAAGCTAAGTTTGAATTAGTTGAGTCATTACCTGAAGATGGGGTTGTTATATTAAATATGGATGATGAATATCAAGAAAATTATAATATTAAAAGTAAATGTAAGAAAGTATGGATTTCTATTAAAAATAAAAAAGCAGATGTATATGCTAGCGATATTGAGTTATCAAGCAAAGGTATGACCTTTACTTGTACATTTAGTGATAGTAAAGAAAAACTAAAGTTAACGACAAGGCTATTGGGGTTTGCCAATGTATATAATATTTTGCAAGCGGTAGCTTTAAGTTATGAATTTGGTTTAACTTTGGAAGAAATAGCAATTGGTGTTAGCAAAATATTACCGACTGAACATAGATTGGAACTTAAAAAATATAACGATATAAATATTATTGATGATGCATATAACTCAAATCCAATTGGATCTTCAATGGCATTAGATGTTCTTAATATGATGGAAGGCAAAAAAATTATTGTTACACCTGGTATGATTGAACTTGGTGAAAAACAATATGAATATAATAAAGAATTTGGGAAACATATTGCTAAGGTTTGTGATGAGGTAATTTTGATTGGAAAAAAACAAACTAAACCAATAATGGATGGTTTAAAAGAAGAAAAATATAATGAAGAAAATATACATATATTAAACGATGTGAAAAAAGCATTTCCATTAATAAAAAAACTTAGTGGGAAAGTAACATATGCATTGTTAGAAAATGATTTACCAGATATATTTAATGAATAGGAAGTGAGTAAAATGAAAATTAAGATTGGGGTAATATTTGGAGGAGAAACAGTTGAACATGAAGTTAGTATAATTTCAGCTTTACAAGCAATAGAACATTTGGATAAAGAAAAGTATGAAGTAGTTCCTATATATATATCTAAAGATAGAATTTGGTATACGGGAAATATATTAACAGATATAGAAACATTTAAAGATTTTGATAATGTTAAAAAATTTGCTAAAAAAGTAATGCTTTATAAAAAAGATAATTCATTTTATTTAGGAAATACTACTGGATTATTTAGAAAAGAAATAACAGATATTGATATTGTTTTGCCAATAGTGCATGGAAATAATGTGGAGGATGGTACGCTTGCTGGATTATTAGACAGTGTAGGTATTCCATATGTTGGATCACATGTATTGGGTGCAGCATTAGGTCAAGATAAAGTCGTTATGAAACAAGTAATGGCGTCTTGCGACATTCCAATTGTAGATTATGTCTGGTTTTATGATAATGAATACTTAATGAATAAAGATGAAATATTAAAGAAAATAAAAAAAATTGGTTATCCAGTAATTGTGAAACCAGCAACTCTTGGAAGCAGTATTGGAATTAAAGTAGCTAAGAGTGAAAAAGATATTGATGAGTGTATAACTGATGCAATATCTTATGATAATAAAATAGTAGTTGAACAAATGATAGAAAACTTAACTGAAGTTAATGCTAGTGTTATTGGAAACTATGAACATCAAAAAGTTAGTGTATTAGAAGAAGTAATTAAAGCAGATGAAATATTAAGTTATGTTGATAAATATATTGGTAGTGGGAAAACTAAGGGATTAAAAACGACACCTAGTAAAGGAATGGCATCTGCTACTAGAATCATACCAGCTAAAATATCTAAAGAATTAACAGAAAAGATTAAAGAGACATCAAAAGAAGTATTTAAAGCATTAAACTTAAGTGGTGTATGTAGAATAGATTATTTAATTGATTCAAAAGCAAAAAAATACTATGTAAATGAGCCAAATACAATACCAGGAAGCTTATCTTTCTATTTATGGGAAAAAAGTGATTTAGAGTATAAAGATTTATTAAACGAAATAATTCAAATATCAATAAAAGATTATAAAAATAAGTCTAAAAAAATAAAATCATTTGATACAAATATTTTAAATGGGTATAATGGAATTAAAAATAGTAAATTAAAAAAATGATATAAGGAGATATCATGGAAACAATAATTAATTATATAATAGAATTATTTAGTAATTTTGAGAATCTTAAATATGGTAAAGAAATATTGGTTTTTATTGTTTCAATTATGCCAATATTAGAATTAAGAGGAGGTCTTCTTGCATCATCTTTACTTTCAGTTGAACCATTAATAGGTTATATAGTGTCTATCATTGGTAATGTTTTACCTGTACCATTTATTTTATTATTCATAAATAAAATATTACAATGGATGAGCGATTCAAAAATTAAATGGATAAATAAAATATCAAATACTTTAAAAAAGAAAGCGGATAAAAATAAACATAAAATAGAAAAATATGGTTATATAGGATTATTAATATTCGTAGGCGTTCCACTTCCAGGGACAGGAGCTTGGACGGGATGTTTGGTGGCATCAGTATTAGGTCTTAATAGAAAGAAATCATTTATTTATATTTTGGGTGGAATTATCATGGCTAGTATTATAATGATGATTTTATCTTATGGAATACTTGGTAATTTAATAAAAGTTTACTAATATTTTGTAAACTTTTATTTTATAACTTTAAGAGATCAATTTTTTTATGTAATATTAATATGGAAGTGAAGATTATGGATTACATTGAATTATTAGTTGCTATATTTCCAGTTTTTATTATATGTCTATACATTTATAATAGAGATGAAGAAAAAGAACCGTTAACATTTTTGTTTAAATTAATATTTTTTGGTATATTATCTTCAATAACAGTTATATTATTAAATTCTTTTTTCTATGCAACTGGAATATTTGAAGAAAGTATAGTACATACTAACAAAGATATATTAATGTATTCATTTTTTAATATTGCCATAATTGAAGAAAGTTCAAAATTTGCTTTTTTATTTTTCTCATCGTATAAAAGCAAATATTATGATTATACATTTGATATGATAGTTTATGGTGTTTTCATTTCACTTGGATTTGCTTTATTTGAAAATATATTATATGTTTTTGAATATGGAGTAGAAACTGGTTTACAAAGAGCTGCTACGGCTATAGTATTACATGCATCTTGTGGTGTATTAATGGGATTATTTTTAGGTAAATCAAAAGTGAAAGAAATCAATCATAAATTTTCAATTATTTATAAATTATTAGCAATAATTATACCAACTACTATTCACGCTATTTATGATTTTTGTGCTTTAACAAATGCATTGGAAGAATTAATAGTGGTAGTTATAATACTATTATCAACTTCTATTTTATTTGTTAATTATAATAGATTAACTGATACAAAATTAACTAAATTAATACGAAAAAGGAAATATAGTCAAAAATAATACTTAATGGTATAATATATACTATGAAAAAAGATTGTAAAGATTTAATTATATATTATGAAGATAAAAGTATCATTATTGTTTATAAAGATGGTGGTTTATTAACAATTAATAATGATAAAAATGAAAAAAATTTATATTCTACTGTTTTTAAATATTTACATAAAAAGAATCAAAAAATATTTGTTGTTCATAGACTAGATAAAGATACTAGTGGTATTGTAATATTTGCTAAAAATTTAAAAACTAAAGAGTATTTGCAAAATAATTGGGATAAAGTATCAAGAGAATATATAGCAGTTGTTCATGGTAATGTTAAAGATGAAGGATGTATTGAGTCTTATTTAAAAGAAACTAAATCTTTATTTACATATTCCACTAATAATAAAAAAAATGGTAAATATTCAAAAACAATATATAAAAAAATATGTTATAATAATAAATGTAGTTTAGTAAAATTAATTTTATCTACTGGAAGAAAAAATCAACTAAGAGTACACATGAGTGATAATAAAACGCCTATATTAGGAGATAAAAAGTATGGAATTAAAGATGGATATAGAAAAATGATGTTGCTTGCGAATAAGGTTGATTTTATTCATCCTATTACAAAAAAAAGAATTATAATAGATATAGGAATACCACAATACTTTAAGAAAGTTGTTGATTATAATGAATAATGAAAACAAAAAAATATATATTGTATTAACTCAAACGTACACATGTATTGCTTGGGCTATAAAAATAATTTCTGGAGAGAAATATTCTCACGCATCTATTTCATTAGATAATAAATGCAAAAATATGTATTCATTTGGTAGAAAATATGTTTATTTTCCTTTTTATGGTGTATTTGAAAAAGAACATTTGGATAAAGGATTATTTGCTAAAAATAAAAATAGTTTAATAGCTATTTATGAATTAAATGTTAATAATGAACAATATAATCAAATAAAATATAAAATAAAACAAATTGAAAAAACCAATAAAGGTTATAATATTATTGGTTTATTACTAGCTTTATTTAAAATTAAATTACACAGAAATAAATATTATTGTTCAGAATTTGTATATGAAGTTTTATCTAGTGATAAAGTTAACATATATGATAAAAATCATGTGATATTTAAACCCGAAGATTTAGTTAAAAACAATAATTTTAATATGATTTATGAGGGTAAAGTTAAAGACTTTATTCTTGAGGCTTAACTTCCTTTTTTATTAATTTTGCTTGTACAACTAATTTTTTATATTTTCCATTGCATGTAGATAATGTAAGAATTTTATCTTCACTTGTCAAATTTACATCAAAATTATATATAGATCTATTTAAAGAAATATTAATGTAATTAATAAATTCTTGGTTATTTTTAAAATTAATAGTTATATAATAATTTTCTGTATTGATAATATAAATTGAAAATATTTGCCAAAGAGTATTTTCTTTTTTTGTAAAAATTTTAATAATATGGTTATCTTTATTATCATACCATGATTTATCTAATAAATTATATAAACTTCCAAACATTGATTTATCTTTTCTAGCATGCGCATATAATATATTATTTTTATCTAATGTTTCAAAATTGTTTCTATAATCTAAAAATACCCAACCGGCAGAATTTTTTTTCTTGTTAAAAGAATGATTTAAATAATAATTATTATTATTAGCTTGAACAAATGGATAGTTAATATTGGTACCATTTACTTTTATCCATCCGATAGTATCACTATTCTTTTTTATTAGATTATCAAAAATAATATTATCATAACTATTATCATTATCTACAATGTTATATATGTCATTAATTATATTTTTATTTTTTATATTATCACATTTCCATTTTATTATATTTATCATACCATATGTAGCCGTTCCAATGCACATAATTAATATTATGACAAATAAATTTTTTTTCATGGTTATTATTATATAAAAAATAATTATCTAAGTAAAGATTCTAATATACTATTATCAATGTTATTTTTGTTTTCTGTATTAGTATCGTGTTTATTATTTATATTATAGTTGATAGATGATACTTTAGTTGGTTGTGTTCCTTTTATAAAGTAATGAGTTTCTATTTTTGACTTTGGTGTAGTAGAATTAGGAAGTTCCGGAGGATTTGAACCAACTACTACTTTTGATGACACTATACCATTTGGAACTTCAAATTTAGAATTTTCCTCCATTATTTTATTGATAATTTCTTTTTGTATTTTTGTTCTTTCACTCCATGCGTGTGATGTTGTGTTATAAGTATTTTTAGTTAATTCATCATATCCATACCATATAGCAACACTATAATCTGGACTGAATGTAACTGTCCATGCATCTTGAATTACATTAGTTGTTAATCCCAGTTGTTTAAGTGTGTTTTCATCATAACTACTAGTTCCTGTTTTAGTAGCTATGTCACTACCTTTTACTTTGATCTGATAACTGGTTGCTTTTTCTAATATATAAGATATCATATAAGCCGTGGTTTCTTTCATTACTTTTTTTTGATCATAATTAAAATCTTTAATTATTTCTTGGTTATCATTTTTATAAATAATTTTATTTACACTATGTGCTTCAATATATATTCCTTTATTACCAAAGGCCGAATATGCACTAGCAAGCTCTATAGGGGATACACCAGTAAAACCACCAATTGAATGAGCCTCATTAATATAATTAGAAGTTTTATTTAAATATTCTGGAGTTATTCCAAGTGATGTTACAAATTCATTTATTTTAGAATTACTTAATTTTTTAAATGCTTGAAGAGCACATGTATTTCTAGATTTAATTAAACAATTTTCTAAAGTTAAAAATCCTTGATACTTACCATCAACATTTCTTATATAACCGCCATATGTATATTTAGTAGGTTCATCGATAAATGGTGTGTAAGTAGACCAATTTTCATATTCAATTCCAGGTCCATAATCGAATAATGGTTTTGCTGTACTCCCAGGATGTCTTTTGATTTGTGTTGCATAATTTAATGATAACTCACTATTTTTATTTCTTCCAGCTCCAACAGCAATAATATCCCCAGTATCGTTATCAATAACACCAATACCAACTTGTACTTTGTTGTCTTTAAATTTGTGAGTATTATAAAAATTATTAATTATATCTTGTTTACTTTTATTCATAGTAGTATATATATCCATTGATATTTCATATGGATTATCACCTGTTTTTTTTATTACTTCTTCAATAACAGTATCAATAAATCCCTGATATTTATTAATAGAATTATTTTGTTCTACAATTATATTTTCAATATTAATGTTTTTAGCAATATCAGCAACATCTTTAGTGATATATCCATGTCTTAGCATTAAATTTATAACTTCATTTTTTCTTTTGTTTGTTTTCTTTGAATTAACATAAGGGTCGTATTCACTAGGGGCTTGAAACAAACCTGCTATCATAGCAGATTCAACTAGATTTAAATCTGACACATTTTTATTAAAATATATATTACTTGCCATTTGTACGCCATAAGTACCAGCTCCTAAGTATGGAGCATTAACATAAAATTCCATAATATCTTCTTTATCATAGTCCTTTTCTATTTTGAATATTGATAAATAAATATCAGTAAATTTTCTTATAATTCCATCTATACCTTTAGAATTAGTATTAGTAAAGGAATTTTTAGATACCTGCATTGTTAATGTGGAAGCGCCACCCTCATTACTTCCAGTTATATAAGCAAATCCAGCTTTTAAAAATCTTAATATATCCATTCCTTTATGTTCAAAAAACTTAGCATCTTCGGTTGAAATAATTGCATCCACTAATATACTTGGTAGTTCTTCAAATGAAGCAATTTGTCTTTTTTCTGTACCTATAGTAGTAATTAAATTTCCTTTAGAATCATATATATTTGATGATTCAATTTTATATAATAAATTAGTATTAAATTCTGGTGAATTTAAATATATATATGTAAAGAATCCAAATATTGAAAATATACTTAGTATTATCATAATTAAAATAGTTATAATAATATAATATATATATGATTTTTTCATAAGTTTCACCCTAATATTATTATTAACAAATGTATTTGAATAATACTAAGATAATCTAATAGAAAATATTACTTTAATAAATATTAAAATTGAATAAATCGTTATAATTTCATGGTAATTTTTATTTTGAGTTAATTAACATTTTTATTTTTTCATTTAATACTTGTCTTTCATACGAATAAATTATTGGAATAAAACTAGATATAACAGCTTGACTATCAACAATTTCTCTGGTGTATAATTCGTTGGTTAAATATCCAGTAATTCCTAATTTTTGTTTATTATTAGAAGTATTTAAAACAGATTCTATAATTTTATTTAATGAGTTACCATTTTTTACATACTCATACATTTCTTTAGTTATTCTAATTCCTAATGATTTCCCGGTTGATTTTTTACCTTCAGTAAGTAACTACAAATGGCAATCCATTTTCATCTAATGAAAATCCTCCTTCAATAGAACATAAAAAATCATAATCAATATTGTTGTTAATTGCTATTTCTTTTAATGCTTGATTACGATTTTCAGCTCCTCTAATTATTTCAAAACCTATTGGCTTACTGCTAGTTTTTGAATTAACTTCATATGTGATTATTTCATAATTGGTAATATTTAATTGCTTAATTGCAGATTCTAATGCTCTTAATTTTGAGGAATTCTTACTTCCTAATAACATTTTCATTTACTGCCTCCTAAAATAATATTGAATATATTCTAACATATATTTAAATTTATAACAAATATTTAAATCGATAATATAAAAGAATTATACATAATTTATTTTATTATTGTAAGTTAGAGGAATACTTGAAGCAAGTGGGGTATCATTGTATACTAAAAATAGAATATACAATTGGAATAAGACATTAAATATTAAATGGTGAAACATATGAAAAATAAAGCAAAATTAATAGTAGTAATTTCATATGCTATAGGTATAATATCAGGGATAATTATTTCATCAGGATTAGTTTACGCTGTATCATTATTTAATGCTACAGAAGTAGAATATGATACTACAAATAGTGGTACTACTAGTATAGATGTACAGTCTGCAATTGATGAATTATATGATTTATCTGAAGCGCATTGTCCAAATGGATATGTATGCGAAAGGCTTCCTGATCTTGAAGATCCAAAATCGTTTGGAAGTGATTCATGGACTACAATAGCAAAGGCAGTTGAAAATGAAAATACAATTAAATATAAAGTCGGAGATACAAAAGAAGTGAATGTTGAAGGATATGGAACTTTTACAATAAGAATAGCAAATAAATCAACACCAGAAGAATGTACAATGGAAGGTTTTAGTCAAACAGCATGTTGTTTTGTAATTGAGTTTGTAGATGTGATAACTGTTTATCCTATGAATTTAATAAATACGAATAAAGGTGGATGGCAAGAGAGTAAATTAAGAATATTCATAAATAATGATATATATAGTGCATTACCTAAAGAATTAAAGAGTGTTATTAGTGATACATTTGTGGTCTTTGGCTATGGGGCTAGTGATAGTGGAAATTTTATAACAACAGATAAATTATATTTGTTATCAACTAAAGAAGTATGGGGGAAGTGGAAGTAAGATAAATTATGATACTGCTACCACTGAAACAAGACCGCTAGATTATTATAATAGCGTAGGTGTTAATTCCAACAATTATGGTGGTGCAATAAAATTTGATTCTAGTAGAAATTCAATCTTTTGGTGGTTGAAAACAGCACAATCTAGTAATAATAATAGATTTTTCAGTGTAAGTAGTTTTGGAGATACAAATCCAGATTATGCAACTTTTTACTATAATGTAACCACAGCTTTTGCGCCTATCTTGAAATAAAAAGAAAATAGAAATATTTTTTTTAAAACACAAAGATGATTTAAAATTTTAATTATATGCATAGTTAAATTCCAGTATTAATATTATAAAAAATAATAAATAACAAATTATATTTATTGATATATTTATGCAAAACTAATACTATACTTATAAAGAAGAGTATAGTATTTTTTTTTTTCAAATGATATAATAAATTTGCAAAGGAATGATGATATGTTAAAATGTGTTGTGATATATAATCCTAATAGTGGAAAGTTAACAAATAGAAATGAATTAAAAAAAATATATAAAATATTAGAAAACTATGGATATGAAACAGAAATTAAATATACTGAATACAAAGGCCATGCAAAAGAGATAACAAAAAAATTAAAAGATGTTGATTTATTGTTATGTGCTGGTGGGGATGGAACATTAAATGAAGTAATTTCTGGTAATATAGAAAGAAAAGAACCTATATTACTTGGGCACCTACCACTTGGTAGTGTTAATGATGTCGCTCATATGTATGGAATGAATAGTAATATTCAAAAAAATTTAGTTATGTTATTGAATGGTGTTTCTAAAAATATTGATGTTTGTATGATTAATAATAATCCATTTGTTTATGTTGCATGTATTGGACCGTATGTTGATATATCATATGCGACTCCAAGAAAATTAAAAGAAAAATATGGAAGGTTAGCATATATCATTTACGGAATTCAACAATTAAATCAAAAAATTCAGTTTCATAATGTTAAATATGAAGTTAATGGTGTAACTTATGAAAAAAAATTCTCATTTATATTTATAACTAATAGTAGTAGAGTTGGTGGTGTTAATAATATTTATGATGATGTTAAGCTAGATGACAATAAATTTGAAGTGTTAATGTGTGAAATTAAAAATAAATTAGATATATTAAAATCTATTCATTATATTAAGAAAAGAGAAATGAATGATATACCAGGATTTATATATTTTAAAACTGATAAAATTAAGTTAATATTTGATGAAATTCCGCCATCTTGGTGTATTGATGGTGATGAGCTTACACATGATGAAAAAGAATTTGAAATAACAATTAATAAGGATAATGTTATGCTTTTGCCAACAAAAAATTTAGATAAATTATTTAAAACTATTGAAGAAGATTGTGAAGAAGAATCATAATCTTTTTTTTAATCATAATCTTCTTTAAAAAAACAAAAATATATTATATAATATTCATAGAATAGAAGGGATATTGTTATGGAACTAATAAAATCAATAGTATTTTTGTTAATAGGCTTTGTTGTTTTAATTAAGAGTTCAGACTTCTTTGTAGATGCTGTTAGTTCAATAGCAACTAATTTTAAAATGTCTAAAATGATGATAGCTCTAACAGTAGCAGCTTTTGGAACATGTGCACCAGAACTTGCTATATCTTTTCAAAGTATATCTAGTGCAACAGGTGATATAGCAGTATCAAATGTTCTTGGAAGTAACATAGTAAACATTTTACTTATTATAGGTTTTGCATCATTGATACATCCCATAAAGGTAAAAGATGGAGTGATAAAAAAAGAACTACCAATATTAATTGTTGTAACTGCGTCATTTTCAATAGCTATATTATTTCATTTAATTGGTTTTTCAAATAGTAAGTATTTTTTAAATAGACAAGATGGTTTATTATTTTTATCGTTATTTATAGTATTTATATTATATATTATTTCTGTTATTAGAGCAAAAAAAGGTATTTTTGAAGAAGGTAAGCCAAAATATAATATTAAGTTATCTATTTTAATTACTATAGTATGTTGTATATTAATAATATTTTCTAGTGATTTAGTGGTAGAAAATGCAAAAATATTAGCAGAACAATTAAATGTTAGTACAAAAATAATAACTATGACGATAGTAGTCATTGGTACATCTTTGCCAGAAATGACGATGACAGTAGTTGCTGCTAAGAAAGAAGAAGTTGATATAGCACTAGGAAACATAATAGGAACAAATATATTTAATATTGGAGTTGTACTTGGATTACCACTTTTAATATATGGAGGAATCGAATCTACTAATTTTAGTATAATAGATGTAATGATAGTTTATATAGCAGCATTTATATTTTATTTATTTGCTAGGAGTGATAAAGTATTAAGTAGAAGAGAAGGCATAATAATGGTAATATTATTTATTGTATATTATGCTTATGTATTTGTTTCATAAACAAAATATATAATTAAAATATTGCAAAACAAACATACGAAATATATGAGAAAATATTGTATTTAGAAACATTATTTCAAGCATATAAAGTTGTGTGGTAATACGAATGGTGGAAGTAATAATGAAAATATAAAGAAGCAATAGAAGAATTATATAATTTACTAAAATGTACATTTTAAATGGTATTGTTTGTGATGGTTTATAAAAAATTGTATCAAATAACATTAAAAATAAAAATTAAATACATATAAAAGGAAATACAAATAATAAATATTTATAGATGTGAAACATTTATTGTAAGAGTGGTTAACAACTCTATGTTTCATAAATGTGGTATTTTTTGATTTAGTCAAGCAGTAAGCGTTTTTGTTATTAAATTTGAAAATTAATAACACATTTCAAAATGATTAAAATTAATATTAATTTAGGCATAAGGGTAGATTAATATATTTGTTTGCAAGTTATAAAATATTTAGTGCTTTACAAATAGATTTAAAAAAAGTAATAAATAATACATAAATATTATCATAAAGTTATATAAATAATTTTTAAAGAAGTATAGGTAAAAAACAATTATCTAATAAATAGGTTTATAGAAGAATATTAAACAATAATGATTTAAAAAAATAATTTATGTGGTAGTTGAAGATTGTTGTGATCAAGTATCTTATACCTCTGC
>CASFKI010000032.1:0-8329 GCA_949295285.1 uncultured bacterium | reverse complement strand
ATCATAAGGTACACACAATAATTCATATGAAATTTTTTCATTAATATTTTTAGAATCAATATTACCGGATAAAATTAAATAATTAGCTACAGTGGTATTTTTAACATCCCCATCTTTTTCATCATTTCTAAAGACGTCAATAGCATTACCAACAGAACCTACATTTATAATCTTCTATTATACATTTTTTGAACATATATAATAAATCATTATGTCATTATTTTTATATAATGATTATGGTTTTATAAATAATTAATACTATATTGATTTTTGTTTGTATCAGAAAATGCTAGCACTATATATGAAAATAACTATTTAAATTAATTTTTTTACTTGGAATATTTGCATACATTAATTATATTAGAATAAAGTGAAGTTATTTAAATAAAAACTTTGTAAAAAAAAATATAATAATATTAGTTATGTTGATAATTCAACTTACTATTGTTATAATTATTATAGATGATTAGGAGGAATAATAATGCTCATTAGTAATAAGTGGATAGATTATGAATGCATTGATGCTGGTTGTGGGGAAAAATTAGAACGTTGGGGAGATATAATCCTTAGAAGACCAGATCCTTGGGCATTGTGGACTCATAAAGATATAAAAGAATGGAACCAATATCATGCTATTTATCACAGAAATGATAAGGGTGGTGGCTATTGGGAAAATAAAAAAAAGTTTAGCGAATTTTGGACTATTGATTATGGAAAATTAAAATTTAAAGTTAGTCCAACGGGGTTTAAACATACTGGGTTATTTCCTGAACAAGCTGGTAATTGGGATTTTATAATTAATAAAATTCAAAATGCAAAAAGAGAAATAAAAGTATTGAATTTATTTGCTTATACTGGTGGAGCTACAATAGCTGCATCTTATGCGGGAGCTGTTGAAGTAGTTCATGTAGATGCATCATCTGGTATGAATGAATGGGCAAAAGAAAATGCTAAATTATCACATCTAGAAAATAAAAAAATTAGATATATTTGCGATGATTGTTTAAAATTTGTAGAAAGAGAAAGAAGAAGAGGGAATAAGTATGATGCTATTATAATGGATCCTCCAACATATGGAAGAGGTCCATCTAAAGAATTATGGAAATTTGAAACTAGTTTAAATAAATTATTAGATGCATGTATTGATATATTAAGTGATAAACCATTATTTATTTTAGTTAATTCATATACTAAAGGAATAACTCCTGAAATATTAAAAAATATATTAATTACTAGTGTTTTAGAAAAATTAAATTATGGAAAAATTACAACAGATGAAATTGGATTAAAAATAACAAATTCAAAATTAGTGCTTCCTTGTGGAGTGTATGGAAGGTGGGAGGAAGATGAAATTTAAAAATGCTGTTAAAAATATATTTACTACATATTTAATTATAATAGTAGTTTGTTTATATGTTACTTCCTTTATTGGATATAATAAATCATCTAATTTAGCTTCTTCATTAATGAATACAAAAGTTGAGAATCAATTAATTGATTATAGAGTTATAGATAAAAATGAATACATTAATAATAAGTGCGGTGAACAGCAATATTTTTATGAAAATGATGGATATATGTATTATTTGACTTGTGCGAGTATTGATAACATTTATGTGGAATGGACTAATGGAAGAATAACTACATTAATGTACGCTTTAGAAAAAGATAATGTTGATATAGATTATTTAATAGTATATAAAGGATTGAAAGCACAGAAAGTTTTGTATGAAAAATAAAATTAATATTTTATATGAAGATAATCATTTATTAGTAGTAGAAAAACCAATTAATGTTCCGGTTCAAGAAGATAAAAGTAAAGATAATGATTTTCTTAATATGTTAAAATTATATATTAAAGAAAAATATAATAAACCAGGAAATGTATACTTAGGTTTAGTTCATAGATTAGATAGACCAGTTGGAGGAGTTATGGTATTTGCCAAAACTAGTAAATGTGCTTCAAGATTATCTAAACAAATAAGAGATAAAAAGTTCACAAAAGTATATAATGCTGTATGTTTAAATAAAATTGATGCTAGTGGGAAATTAGAAGATTATTTATTAAAGGATTCTAAAAAAAATATAGTAAAAGTAGATAATAGAGGTAAAAAAGCTGTTTTATATTATAAAACATTAGCATATAAAAATAATCTTTCTTTAGTAGAAATAGTATTAGAAACAGGAAGAAGTCATCAAATAAGAGTACAATTTGCCCATAATTCTAATCCACTATATGGCGATCAAAAATATAATAAAAATGCACATGTTCATGAACAACTTGCATTATTTGCAAAAAGATTAGAATTTTATCATCCTATAACAAATAAGCATTTAATATTTGAATTAGACATTCCAAATAGAAAACCATTTGATATTTTTAGGAGGTGATTTAATTGGAAAAAATTAATTTATTTATTGATTTAGATAATAAAAATCGATTTATAAGTAAATATAATAAGAAAACATTAAATAGAGAGCTAAAGGAATACATATTAAATGAATTAGTTGGATATAGTACAAAAGATAAATTAAATATAACTATTAATATTGATTATGAAATAAGTGGTGAAGAACAGAGTGAATATATTAGAATATTAAGAAAAGAATTTAGAGAAAATTATACTGATTTAAAAGAAGATATTGATATATTGTATAGAAAAAGTATTATTTTAATATTAATAGGAGTAATATTATTAGTAATCGGTTTTTCTTTTTTAGATCATAATGATAGTCTTTTAGCTGAAATATCTAATATTGGAGGTTGGCTATTGATATGGGAAAGTGGATATGCCTTAATATATACGCTTGCTGATAAAGAAAAGGAAGCTAGAAGATACAAACAAATAGTTGATTCTAATATTAAATTTAATAAACTAAAATAAATAATAGTAAAGGAAGTAGAAAATGGAAGAAGATTTTATTAATAATATTGAATTTTATGATCAACATTTTTTAATTGATAAAGCTGTTATAAATAGTTTTATAGAGGCTGCTGATTTAAAAATTAATGAAAATATTGTTGAAATAGGACCGGGTAAGTGTAAAATAAGTGATATTATAGCAAGAAGAGTAAATCATTTGACATGTGTAGAGCTTGATACAAATTTAGAACCATTTTTAAATGTATTAATGAATAAGCATAAAAATGTTGAAGTAATTTATGGAAGTGCTTTACATATATTTATTCCTAGTTGTGACAAAATATTATCTTCTTTACCATATTCTATTACAGAACCTTTTATAGAAAAATTAATAAAATGTGATTTTAAGTGTGCAATTTTAATAGTGGGTAGAAAATTTGCAGATTCTGTAGTAAATAATAAAATTGCAAAATTACCATTATTAACCAATTCATTTTTTAGTGTAGAGAAAATAATGGATATAACGCCTGATTCTTTTGCTCCAAGACCTAGAGTTATGTCATCTATGATTAGGATACAACCTATTAAAAGAGAAGAATTGTATTATAGTTTTAAAAGATTTGTATTTAGAGAATTATTTTTTCATAGAAATAGAAAACTTAAGAATAATTTAATAGAAGCATTAATTGAATTTGCTAAGTTTCATGATAAAAAAATGACTAAAAGAGAAAGTAAAACTATCGTTGAAAAGTATATGATACCAAAAGATACACTTAATAAAATGATGGAAAATTTGTCAAATGAAGAATATCAAATATTATATGATTCACTAAATTAATACACATAATAACAAAATATTGTATATAAAAAAGTGTAAAAAATACACTTTTTATTTTTTTGCTTTATTATTTATCCATTGTTTACCGTCAACTATTCTTGCTACTAGCATACTACTTGCACTATCACCAACAACATTCAACATTGTAGCAGCAGGATCTATTATAGTAGCTATAATTGTTAATATACCAATTGAAGATAATGGAAAACCTAACATTGTTATAATTAAAGTTTCTGATATAGTTCCACCGCCAATAGGGACTGCTGTTACAAGTAATGTTACAATTAAAGCAACGCCAAACACTTTTATTGTTGATATATCACTTTGAAATAAATAAATTAAAAACATAATTTTAAATACACTACCTATTATAGAACCATCTTTATGAAAACTAGTACCAAGTGGAATTGTAGTATCTGCTATATCATCAGAAACACCGATATTTTTAGCACACCTTGTATTTACAGCAATAGAAGCAGCAGATGAGCACGTAGTAAGTGAAGTTATAGTTGCGGGAAATATATTTTTCCAATAAGAATTAAATCCTTTTTTACCTCCTGCAATATAAGCATACAATGAATAAAATACAAAATAAAATATAATAGCACTTAGAGTATATATTATAAATGTTTTGCCATATCCAACTGCAATTTCACTTCCAAAAGTAGCAATTAAGCTAGCAAAATAGCATCCAAGTCCAACAGGAGCATAATACATTATAATCTTTATTAATGATTGTAATACTATATTAGCACTATCTAATACATCTAATAATTTTTTACCATTATCTTTACTCATATTTATACTAATACCAACTAATATAGAAATAAGTATTAAAGCAATCATATTATCTTTTGATAATAACAAAGAGAAATCAGATACACTTATTGCATCAATGGTTCTTTGCAAAAAATTAATTCCTTCTTCACCAGTATTTTGACTACTATTTAGAGTATCTTTAATTATATTATTATTTTGTACTTCAACTAATTTAAATGTTTTAGTTGTTATGATGCCAAATGTTACGCTAATCATAGAAGTTAATATAAATATAATTAGTATGCTTCTTAAGATTTTCCCTATTCTTTTGGGTTGTTTCATTTTACCAATAGAAGTGGTAATAGTTAAAAATATTAAAGGTACCACGACTACTAGTAACATATTAATAAATAAGTCTCCTAAAGGTTTTAAGAATAGTATTTTTTCTTTAAATACTAATGCTAATATTGTTCCTATTATTATAGATAAGAATAGTACTAGAGATGATTTGTAACTTTTAAATAAATTTTTCATAATTTTCCTCCTAATATAATTATATATTTTAATTCTGTAAAAAATCTATAATTCATAGTCCACATATAATCCACATATTTTTAAATTATTTATGGTATAATTTTATATATGAAGAAAAATTATTTAAAAATGAATAATAATAAATGTTTATCTTTAGGTAATGTAATTAACATTATAAAAAAGGTATCTAACAATAATAATGCTATGCAAATGGAAATTTTTTGCTCGATTTTTGGTGTTAATAATATTAATAATACTACTATCAATAATTATTGTATTGGTATTAGAGCAATAGGTGTTGAATATAAAAATGTTTTTGAAAATAATTATAACTCTGATAATTTAGTTCAAAATATATTATCATTAGTTAGTATTTTGGATAATAAGATATATATTTATAATGAAAATGCTATAAATATAATAAATAATAATGAAAAACTTAGGTTAGTAATAGATGATTTATTGAATATAGCTAAAATAGATGATCATATTGATAATATTGGCATATTTATCAAGTCTAATCAATATGAAACGATAAAAGAATTATTATATTATGCGATTATTATCAATAAACAACCTATATATATACAAAGTATTAATATTAAATTTGATAAACAAGAATTAAATGAATATATGAAAATTAAATTATTTTGGGGAGAAAGTTATATTTCTTCATTATTAGAACTTGCTAGAAAAAACAATGTTTATGCATGTGCAGAACTCGCATCATTAGAATTTGATGGTCATGTAAGTGGAAAAGTTAATTTTGATAAATCATATTATTATTATTTAAAAGCAGCAAATAAAAACCATCCAAAGAGTTGTTGGATGATAGCTAATTTAATGCTTACTAATAGGGTTAAGTATGATTTTGATACTATGTGGAAATATTTAAACAAATCAATTGAATTGGGTAGTGCAGCTGGATATAATACTTTAGGTTTATGTTATATGCGTGGAATATGTCCAGAAAAAAAAGTTGATATTGAAAAAGCTAAATATTATTTTAATATAGCTAGTGATTTAGGATATGTTTTTGCTTTTAATAATTTGGGTATGTTATATGAAAAAAATAATAATATTGGTGAAGCAATTAAATATTATAAAATAAGTGCGGATATGAATAATAGTTGGGCATTAAATAAAGTAGGTGAGTATTATAGATTAAATAATGATTTAAAACTTGCATTTATGTATTATAAAAGGGCGATAAATTGCCCAATTAAAGAAAGAAACAAATATGCATATTATAATTTAGCAAGATATTATTACGAAAATGGTTGTAAATTATTAAATATTAAAAAGAATGAACGGCTTGCTAATGAGTATTATAAAATGTTTTATGACTCAAACTAATTTATTAACAATATTTTTAAATTCGTCTCCTCTATCTTCAAAACATTTATATTGATCCCAGCTAGCACATGCTGGACTTAACAATACAATATAATTTTCTTTAGCATTTTCGTAAGCTACTTCTACTGCCTCTTTAAGATTATCAACAACTATGCAAGCTTTATTTATTTTGTTTGCAAATTGTTTAATCCTTTCTTTTGTTTGGCCATAACAAATAATTAATTTAGTATGGCCAAGATAATCTTTTAAATCATCAAATGAATGACCTCTATCAAGTCCTCCCATTATTAATATAGTATCATTATTAAATGTGGATAAGGCTATTTGAGTAGATTTAACATTTGTAGCTTTACTATCATTATAAAAGTCAATATT
Organism: uncultured bacterium; assembly: GCA_949295285.1. Taxonomy (GTDB): domain Bacteria; phylum Bacillota_I; class Bacilli_A; order RF39; family UBA660; genus CAG-1000. The sequence continues at coordinate 1,603 of CASFKI010000032.1, read as the reverse complement.
ATTAATTTTTCGTACAAATTCTATTCTATGTTCTACGCCATTAAATTTACTTAAGACATTATATACATCTTCTTTAGTTACCCCGTATTCGAATGTAGCAGCGATAGCACACATAATATTTTCATAGTTATGATTACCTTTTATTTTGATATCTTTTGTATCAATTATTTTTTCATCATTATAATATATAGCATCATTTTTTAAATATAAATTACTTTTAATATTTGCAAGAGTTGTAAATGTAATGTTTTTCCCTTTGAAATTATTCTTATTAATTTGTTCAACAACATCTTTATTACCAGCATTATATATATTTATATCTTTGTTTGTGTGGTTATTAAATATTTTAACTTTTGTTTTTTTATATGTTTCATAATCACCAAAATGATCTAGATGTACTTCACTAAGGTTAGTTAATATACTAACATTTGTTTTGAATGTATAACAATTATATAAATGATGTCCAGCGATTTCTAAAACAAGAATATCTCCTTTTTTAGCTTTATCAACAAATGAGCAAACAGGAAATCCCATATTCCCACCTATTTTAACATTACATTTATGTTCTTTTAAAAATTCATATACTAATGTAGTAGTAGTGGTCTTACCATTACTACCAGTAATAGCAATAATATCTACTTTATCTTTTAAAAATTCATAGGCTACATCAACTTCACTTATAATTTTTATGTTAAGTTTTTCTGCTTTAACACATACTGGATGTTTTAATTTAATTCCTGGATTCTTTACTATATAATCATAAGATTCATTGAGTAAATCTTCTGGTTTATCAGTGATTATTACTTTAATGCCCAGTTTTTCTAATTCATCTACTTTATCTTTGTCTTGCTCTTTTATATCAGTTATAATTATTTTATTATTATGCTTAGCTAGTGTTTTTGCAACCTCATACCCACTCTTAGCAAAGCCAAGAATAAAAAATTTTTTATTTTCGAACATAATATCACCCACTAAATTATACTATAAATATTTAGTAAAGTTTCAAAATTAACAATTAATTTACAATAAAATGTGATATAATTATATAAATAATAGATAGGGGAAAGAATTTATGAAAAAATCAAAGGTTTATTTTACAAGAAAAACAACTAGTAATAATATTGTTTAAATATGCAATAAATCAGGCATAAATTTAAATGGAAATGTTGAAATTAAAGTTCATTTTGGTAAAAAAGTAATCAAAATTTTATAAAACCATTATTTCGGAGAGTTATAGTTGACTATTTACATAGAATTATTGTAGAATGTAATACTGAATATTCTAGGGAAAGGAATGAAACTAATGAATATATTTTTAAATGCACATAAATGATAACGGATTATAATTTCAATTTACTAGATAAAAAATAATTATATAAAATTGGATGTTAAAATGGACAACATATAAAGAAAAATTTTGTTGGCAAAAATATTCAAAATTATAATTTATTATTAATATTATCTCATTATAAGGGAAAAGAATGTGGGAAAGCGATTAAAAATATTTCCATATCAATTGCATCTAGTTATGGTAAAGTAATATATATGATTCTAGGGATATTAAAATAATATTTAAAGCTTTTAAGATGCATTTTTAGATTAT
>CASFKI010000031.1:0-6039 GCA_949295285.1 uncultured bacterium | reverse complement strand
GAATACATAATTTAATTATACATACTTATGGATATAATAATGATTATATGACATTACATGCTGAGGTAAACAATAATATAGATTTCAATGAAATATATAATACTATTAATAAGATTGAAAATGATATTAAAAAACAATATAGTATAAATTTAACTATACATATTGATACAATATCAAATTAATTTTTTGTATTATTATGCATAAAGTTATTTATTGATATTAAATCTCTTAATACTAAATTAATAAAAAACAGTAAATTAAATTCTACTGTTTTTTATCTTTATCATATTCATCAAAAACATCGCCTATTAGATGTTCTATAATATCTTCTATTGTAACTATTCCTATATATTTTTTATTTTCTTCTACTATTGCAATTGGCTCATAATTACTATTCAATAACATAAAAGCATCATCTATTATCATATTACTTTTAATTTTAATTGGTTTTCTTAATACATTTTTAATGTTATACTCATTACATAATATTAAATCTTTAACATTAAATATACCAATTATTTTATTATCACTAATAACTGGAAACCTCGTAAATTTAGTACTAACTATTTTATTTAATAATTTTTCTTTACTATCGTTTATATTAATTGTTACAACTTCTTTCTTAGGTGTCATTATTTCTTTAACCGTAACATCATTAAATTCAAATACATTTAATAATAATTTTTTTTCTAGTTCTTCTAAATTAGAATCACTAATACTATCTTTAAGTGTATCTTCTGATATTATTTCATCTTTTATTTTTAACAATTTAGATAAAAAATCTGTAGTCTTTTTTAATATAAATATAAATGGTTTAAAAATTTTAATTGTAAAACATACAGTATTTATCATCATAAATGACCATTTATATGAATATGCTAATCCTATTTTCTTAGGTAATAATTCTCCAAATACTAAAGTAAAAAATGATAATATTAATGTTATTATAACTAATAATATTGTAGTAAGCACATCTTTTGATAAAAATGAAATATTAATTATTTGGGCAAGTTCACTTGCAAAATTCTCTGCTGCAAATGCGCTTGCTAAAAATCCTGATAAAGTTATAACCACTTGAATAGCGCTTAAAAAAGTACTTGTATCATTCAATAATGTTGCTATTTTAATAGCTTTTTTATCATTATTCTTTATAGCTTTATTTAATTTATATTTATTAATTGATAAAAATGAAATTTCAGTTGCTGAAAAAATTCCATTAATAATTATTAAAATAATTAATATTAGTATTTCCATAATCATATATAAACCTACCTTATATATATATTTTATACCATATTTAATAAAAAAAACAACTTAAATGTTGCTTTTTAAATATATTTGTATTTGTTTGTATACTTCATTCCAAGAATTAACTCTAGTACTAATAGTCTTTTTATTTTTATTTAACTTACTATTATATAAAAATGCCTTAATACCTACATTATTTAAACTATCACAAGTATCAACTGCATCATCTATCATAATATCGATACTTTCTTCTTGACATACTTTTACTTTATATAATTGAGATGTTATTAATTTATCATATTTAATTTTTTTCTTATCCAAATAATTTTTACAAAAATTGTAACTATCTATATAGTAATTATCACTCCTTGCAGTAACAATATATATTTGATGGCCTTGTTTATGCAACTTATTTATCACTTTTTTTGCATTAAATTTAATTTTACATTTATTCGCCATTTCACAAGCATATTCTTTAAAAAATTCTTTAATAGCATCATCATTAAAAATTCCTCTTAATACTTCATCTAATTTTTTTGTTAATATTTTATCATTTGTATATTTATCTTGATATAACATTGCATATTTTCTTATTACTTTAGAACTATTAGTAATAGTATCATCAATATCTATTGCTATTTTTGCCATAATTATTATCTCCTTTTTGCTAATGTTAACCCATCTTTAAAATCTTTATATGTTTCTATGTTACATAAGTACTTTTCTTCAAGTTTAAAAATTAATTCTTCAAACATTTGAGAAGGTCTTAAATATTCTTTTTTACCCACAGATGATGATTTTAAAACTATTTCATTTATATCAGGATCCACTATTTTTGAAGCATTAAGCATATCTGAGCCAAAAACATAATATAAATTATATAATGCTTTACGCACTACTTCTTTTACTTCTTCATATGATTGTTCAAAAAAATCCACATCAATTATTCTAAATTCATTATTAGGCGTATAGATTATATTTCCAGCATGCATATCAACATAATTTAAACCTATTTGGGCATTTTTATTAATATCTAACTCAAACTCATATAAAGCTTGTATAAAATTTTCCATTTTAACAGAATTAGGTAATCTTAATAAAGTATCTCCCTGTATATAATCTCTAATATAACCTATTAATTCATTTTTATTTCTTTTTAAAAAAATAAACTTTTCTGGTAATGCTAAAAATTTTGAATCATAGTATGTAGAAATGTTTTTTAACATTCCATATTCATCAGTACTATTATAAAATTCTTTAAATAGTTTACCATCTTTTGTTAAGTAACAATTTCCAACATTACCACTATTAATGTGTAAAAATTTAAAATCACTTGGTATAGATGGTAATACTAGATCCTCAATTTTTCTCATAACAACCCCCTTATGAAACTTGCAATATTATAACATTTTTATTATAAGTTGTCAAATTCTCCTAAATAAAAGGAAGTCAGTAATTACTAACTTCTCAATGCTTTAAATATTTTTTTCCATAAATTACTTGATGAATAATTTAATATACCAACTTTATATATTTTTAATCCATATTTATACAATATTAATATAGTTCCTACAAGTAATATTATTGATATAAATAAATCTATTACACCAACTTCACCCAATGAATACATTACCGGAGCTAATATACCCGATATAAAAGGAATATATGACATAGTTTTTAAGAATACAGATCCTTGAAACACAGATGCATATATTGCAAGAAAATATCCTGCGAGTAAGAAAATCATTACTGGTGTTTGTATTTGATTAAAATCTTCCATATTAGTAGTTATACTTGCAAGAATACCAATAAATAATGTATATGCTGCAAAAGTTAACAATATAAGAACTATAAAAAATGGTATGCCTGTTTTCAATTGCACTAACATGTCACTTTGTTTAACTAATTCCATAATTTCATTAGCACCAACACTTGCATTCTCACTTGTTGCTAAATTACTAAGCAATTGTCCAATATTTAAAGTACCTCTGGTTATATATCTAATTCCCGCTCCAAGGACACTATATACAAACAATAATGATGTTTGTAACAATGCAAATAAATTAGATGATACTAATTTAGATAGAAAATGTGTTTGAGGAGATACACTAGATATTATTATCTCCATACCTTTAGATGTCTTTTCTTCATTAATTTCAGCACCAATCATTTGTACAACAGTTATTATTAACATAAATATTGGAAGAACAAATATAATAGTTGCTATTGACCCTATTAATTTCATTAATTCTTCATTTTCATTCAAATCTTCATTTAATAATACTCTTTGTATATTTACAGGCTTATTAATACTAGATAGTATTTCATCACTTATATTACTCATATCTAATGCTATATTTGTTTTTATCGCATTTAAAGACATATTTATTTTTTGTAACAAAATATTATCTATATACTCATATGATATTATTTTAGCATCAAATATATTTTCTAAAGTTACATCTTCATACGGAGTTATTTCAACAATTATATCTGAACTTTCATCATCGATTATTTCTTTTTTTAAATCTTCTATATCTTTATCACTTGTAATTACTTTTGCATTATAATTGCCAAGTACATCTAATGTATCATCATTCATATAAGTAATAAATGCATCTTCAATACCAGCACTATCATAAACATAAATATTAATTAACTCATCAAAATCTCCACCAAATAATTTAATAATACTATCTAAGTTTATAAGTGAAATTAATAATATACATAAAAATATATTTATTCCTATAAACGCTTTTGTACGAATTTTGCTTTTTATGCTTTGTTTTGTTAAAAAATTAAACTTACTTTTCATATGCTAAACCTACCTTACTTATAAATATTTCATTTAATGTAGGAGCTTCAACAACAAATTTTTCTACATTTTTACACTTAGATATATATTTAAAAACATCATCTATAATATTCTTATCTTCTACTTTTATTGTGTATTCATTTTTATTTTTTTCTACACTCAAAACACCCTTAATTTTTTTTACAATTTTTTCATCTATATCAGCAACCACTTTTATATTTTTCTTTTTATAATCATCTTTTATCTTTATAATATTTCCTTTTAATATGGTACAACCATTTACTAATATTACAAGTGAATCACAAAAATATTCTACATGATCTAACATATGAGATGAAAAAATAATAATGGTTTTTTCTTTCTTTAATCTTAATATTTCTTTTTTAAATAATTCTATATTTATTGGATCTAATCCACTAAACGGTTCATCTAATATAAGTAATTTAGGTTCATGAATGATACTAGTTATAAATTGTATTTTTTGCTGATTACCTTTAGATAATTCTTTTATTTTTTTGTTTTTATAATCTTCAATGTTAAATTCTTTTAAATAATAATCTAATTTTTTTTCTATTTCTTTTTCATTCATACCTTTTAAAACACCATAATATATGGCTTGTTCTAACACAGTTTTAGATGGTAATAAACTCCTCTCTTCAGTTAAAAATCCTATTTTATCACTAACTGAATAATCTATATTTTTTCCATCTAATGTTATTTTTCCACTTGTAATATCAAGTAAACCCATAATCATTCTAAAAGTTGTTGTTTTACCAGCACCATTTACCCCTAATAATCCAAATATTTCTCCCTCATTAATCTCAAAAGACAAATCGTTTACTGCTCTAAAATCATCATAATATTTTGTTACATGTTCTAATTTTAACATACCTTAACATTCATCCCACTTTCTATACCAAGACTAATTGCTTCGTCTTTATTCATATGATATTCTAATACACAAGTATTGTCCGATTTTATATGCACATTATCCATAATAACTCCATTTTCACATATAACTCTAACTATTTCACCATTAGATTTGTTAAATTTGATTAAATCATCACTACTCATATGTATATGTCTATTAGCAACAATAGTACTTTCATTAGCCATATAAACACCATTAGGCCCCTCAATCATAACACTTTCACTACCATCTAAATCTCCACTTGTCCTAACAGGTGCATCTATATTAAAAAATTCATTATCTTTTTGAAGTATTTCGACTTGTGTATATTTTCTACATGGTCCAACAATTCTTACATGTTCTATTGTTTTGCCATTCTTATGTATTTTAACTTGCTCTTCAGCCGCAAATTGTCCTTTTTGTTTTAATTTATTTTTTACTTTAAGTTCATAACCTTCTCCAAATAATATATCAAGTGCTTCTGTTGTTAAATGCACATGTCTATTAGATATTCCTACACTTATATTCATAACATTAATCCTTTCTATTTAATTATAAAATAAATACTCTTAAATTTAAAGAGTATTTACTTCATTCAAATAATTTTAATTTTAACATATAAGTTTTATGAAAGTCGGAAAGCTGGCGCTACCCAATTGCCAGTGGTAGCATAACTATTATTCCAAGAGCCATTACCATATACAACATAGAAAATGTTACTATAATAAGAATTGGCTGAGCGTAACCACCAATTATATGCAGAATTGCTAGCATTCTTTTTTATTACACCACTATAATTACTAGTTGTCACTCCTATACTACTATAATAATCTAGTTGTCTTGTTTCTGCTTCTGCTGTATCATAGTATATTACATTGTTTGTTCCATTCTTACCATATAATTCTTTAGTAGATAATAAATATAATTTATCTATTGTTGTAAAATTATTTGTATCACTTGAACCATGGCTTGATACTGCGTATGTTTCACTTATTACATTTCTTAATTCTTTTGGTAATGCATTATATATAGTTGTATTTAACCATGTGCGCATCTCACTATCTCT
>CASFKI010000030.1:0-4693 GCA_949295285.1 uncultured bacterium | reverse complement strand
TAAAATTAACATAAAGGGGTTATATATTATTTATTAGTAAATAATAATAATGTAATATTTTGAAATTTTTAATAAAATATAGTATAATATTTAAAACCAAGGGAAGGTGTTTATTTTAAAATGAAAAAAAGAAAAGGGCGTAATAGTCAAGACTATATTGTTTTATGGGTATTACTTGGAATTTTAGCTGTCTGTTTCGTTATAATAGGATTTATATTTTTTAAGAATTTTTATTATGGTATTGGAACTGATAAATATGGTGATAGATTAGATGGAATAGAATCATATCCATTAAGTAAAACTTTAAATGATGATATTGCATTAATTTATAAAGATGAAAGTAGTGTTGGTAGTGTTAATATAGAAGTTGAGGGAAAAATTATTTACATTATTATAGATTTTAAAGAATCTATTAAAGTAAGTGAGGCTGAAGATTTAGCTATTAAATCACTTGATAAGATAGGTGAGAAGAATTTAACATTTTACGAGCTTCAATTTATTCTTACTTATTCTGGTAGTGAAGAAAATGAAAATTTTCCAGTTTTTGGCTCAAAAAATCCAAATAGTTTAAAGGTAGTATGGTGATTTAAATGAAGGCTAAAAAAAGAAAATATATTGTTGTATCAGTTATAATCATATTAGTACTTATTATAATATTTTTATCAACACTTTATTATATTTCTAGTACTATAAATAATTATTCATATGCAGAAAAAAAATGGATAAATAGTAATTTAACAACATCTTTTGATGTTTATGTAGAACCAAACAATCCGGTATTTTCAAATAATGGTAGTGGTGTTTTTTATGATTATTTGACGGCTTTAAAAACAGATACTGGTTTAAATTTTAATATAGTAACTACAGATACTTCTGAAATAGATTTAGTTAATAAAAACGGCGTGGATGATGATGATGTAATATTTTATAAAGATCATTATATTGTTATTGGTAATAATGATATAGATGATATAGAAGATTTAAATTATAATACAATTGGAATTTTATTAAATGATCAAGATGTTATAGGATATTATTTGACTGAATACAATCAAATCGTTTATAGAAAATATAATAATTTTGATGATTTAAAATTAGCTCTTGAAAATAATCAAATAAACTATATGATTATACCTATGTATAAATATATAGATGAGATAATAGAAAATGATTTTTCTATAGTTTATCATTTGGATGGCTTATATTCATATTATTGTTTAGATTTTAATTTAGACAATATGAATTTAAAAAGTATAATGTCTAAGTTTTATAATAAATGGCATAATAAGTCTAATGAAGAAATTAATACTTTATTTTTAAATGAATATTATACTGTTAAAAATTATACTGAGCTTGAAAAAGCATCTATTAATGATGAAGATTTTATAGTTGGATATATTGATAATTTACCTTATGAGGGAAAAATAAGTAATGATTTTACAGGACTTACTAATACATTTTTAACAAGATTTTCTAATATGACTGGAGCAACTTATAAATATATTGAATATGAAAATATTGATGAATTATCAGATGCATTATCTAATCAGAAAATAGATCTTGCACTTAATTATTATTCACTTAGTAGTGATAATTATGTTAATAGTAGGAATCTTGGAAGTAGTGAATATGTAGTTCTTGCTCATGTTGATAATAATATAGTAGTAAATTCTCTATACAGTTTGAAAAATATAAATGTTGATATGCTTGCTAATATGAATTTAAAATATAATATGGCAAGTAAAAATTTATTTGAAATAAATGATTTTTCATCACTTGATTCAATGTTTAAAAATATAAATGAAAACTCAATTATTATAATAGAAAAAGAAGTGTATGATTATTATAAAGATAATAAATTAAAAAAATATAGTATAAGATACACCGATAATGTTAGATTAAATAATTCGTTTTTATTAAATAAAAATAATGAATCATTCAATGAATTATTTGATTTTTATTTAAGTACACTTAGTACTAATGAGGTTAGAAATGAAAGTGTTTATCAAGTAATAGAAACATTAAAAAATAATAAAGTATTTAATTTTATTGTTAGTAATTTAATTTATATAGCAGCGATTTTATTAATTATTTCATTTATTGGTTATGCTTTTATTAAAAAAATATTATCTGATAAAAAAACTAAAAAGGAAGATAGATTATATTATTTTGATGTTATGACTAATTTAAAAAATAGAAATTATTTAAATGATTATATTGATTCTTGGTCATCTACTAAAGTTTATCCACAAGCAATAATTGTTATTGACATTAATAAATTAAAATTGTTGAATGATAAGTATGGTCATGAAGTTGGAGATAATCAAATAAAAGCAGTTGCTAGTGTTTTAATTAAAACTCAAAAAGATAATTCTGAAATAATGAGAACTGATGGAGATGAGTTTATTATTTATTTAGTAGGGTATGATGAGAAAAAAATAGCCACATTAATACACAAATTAAATAGAGAAATTACATCATCTTTGCCAAATAAAGAATATGGAATATCTATTGGATATGCAATGATATTGAATGAACAAACTACTATTGATGATGCTATAAATGATTCATTAACTATGATAAAAAAATCTAAATCAAATAGGTGATAAAAGTATGAAAAGTGTTATAAAATCTGTTATTAATTCTTTATCAAGAAATGAGCTTAGAATATTACCAGGTAATCTTGCATATTCTTTCTTTTTAGCGTTAGTACCTATAGTTTCATTAATATTTTATGTTACAACTACATTTAATTTACCAAATGATATAGTATTAAATTTTATATCTGAAACATTTCCACAAGGAGTAGCTGAATTAATAAAACCGGTTTTTAACACTGATATGTCTATTAAGTCATTTATTCCTATTATATTAGGTATAGTTGTTGCTATGAATGGTTGTGGGGCAATTATCATTGCTAGTAATACAATATATGAATGTAAAAATTCATCATTAATAAAAAAATTAATAAAATCACTGGTTATAGTTGTAGTTTTAACATTATTGTTTACATTTATATTTATTGTTCCTTTATTAGGTAACACAATAATTAACATTATTTCAACATTTACAGATTTTATATCGGATAATAGAACTAATGTAAATATATTATATTTTATATTAAAAGTTCCAGTAACTATGATTATAATGTTTTATTTAGTTAAATTTATTTATGTAATTGCACCAGATGAGAAAGTATCAAGAAAAGCGGTTAATAGGGGAAGCGCATTTACAACTATAGCTTGGTTAATTGTGACTATGATATTTTCATACTATATAAATAATATAGCTAGGTATGATGTAGTATATGGAAATTTAGCAAATGTCGTTATATTATTATTTTGGTTTTATATAATGGCATACATATTTGTTATTGGACTTTGTTTGAATAAAGAAATTAGTGATAAAAATATAGAAAAAACCAATTCTATTAAACTTGAAGAAATAAGAGAAAAAGTTAAAAAAAATAAATAAGATATCATTTCGACATTTTATTTATTTTTTATTGTATATAATAATATTATGATAAAAGTTAAGATATTTGATGAGAGTCATGAAAAAGATTTAGAAAACAAAATTAATATGTTTATAAATTCTAATAAAGAAATAATAGATATACAGTTTAGAACCGCAGTATCTATATTTTCTGAAGAACAAATATATTGTTTTTCTGCTATGATTTTATATAAAGAAAAAAGTAATTAATGATTACTTTTTTATCTTGTTAATAAATATGCTATTATAAATCCTAATATATTAGTTATTACTATTAAATATAAAGTCATCTTAATATAACTAAATCCAGCTGATGAATCTGTTCTTTCTAGTGTAGGGCCTGAATTTTTATTTGTAAATTCTTCAATTTGTGTTTCATCCATTAAATCTGGAGTAGATTTTAATAACACTTTTAGTTCATCATCACTTAATGTTTCTCCTCGTGCATATTTCATTACTAATTCTTCATATTTTTCATTTAATTGATTGTAATTAGAAACTTGTGTATTTATTGAATTAGTAGTCATAGTTGTATTAGGACTAATAGTTTCTTTATTAGATGTAGGCATTTGTTGCAATGTTGTTTTTTTATATTCGTCAATAGCATTAACATCAAATACAGCTTCAATAGGTTTTAAATTATCCAGGCTTAATAAATCTTTTGCATTTTTATTCAACACTAGAGTATCAAATGTATCACTTAGTATATTTTTTAATTCATTTATTACACTTAATTTACTTTGTAAATTACTATCAATATTTATTTGAAATTTATATTTATTTGAAATATCATTTGCGAAATTTTCTATTATTAAGTCTTCTAATAATTTACCATACTTTATGGATTTATATTCTTGATCTACTTGTAATACTTTTTCACATTCAATATTCAAGATACTGCGAAGCATCTTTCTTAATATTAAACCTTGAATTTCAATACCACTTTTTAATTGAGAAAGTTCATTTTGATCTATATAATTACTATTTGTTAATATATTTATTTGTTCTTGAGTAAGCTTACCTTTAAATCTATCTTGTATACAAACAGCTAATGCTGATTGAAATTTTTTTAATTGTTCTATAGTTTCATTACTCATGTTTATCTCCTTATTATCTATCAATAGTATATAATATTTTAAATACATTTACAATAATTTTAAATGTTTTTAATATAAAAATAATCTAAAATCTATATTAT
>CASFKI010000029.1:0-22919 GCA_949295285.1 uncultured bacterium | reverse complement strand
TATAAATATATATATATTTATATATAATTCCATAAACTGAATAAGGAATGCTATAAGTAAATGATACTGGTAATAAAATGCAAGATATAAGTCCAACTAACCCAATAATTACTTCTAAAATTCTAAATATTTTTTTAGGAATATTTTTATCATAATACAATAAATGTTCAAAAATTGTAAATGTACCTAAAATCACAAAAAATAAATAAGACTTACATACAATCTCATTTAAAATAGGCATATCATTATATCTAGATATAGTATATGATGATAATATTTCTAAAAAAACAACTATAGATATAATTGCAATCATAAAATTATATGTCATATTATTATATTTACTATCTTTTCTCTTAGAAACATATAAATATAATATTGTTGATAACATAAATATAGAACAAATACTCCATCCAATACTTAAAATTATATTTCTCACATCTATCAACTCCATATAATACTCTATATAATTATAACATATTTTTAATAAAATAAAATAGTAAATAATAAAAAAAGAAGAAAGTATTAGTTTTCAATACTTTCTTCTTTACTTTCGTCATCTTGTTCATTAGCTGGTGCCACTACCTCTTCATTTTTATCATCGGTTAAAAAATTTTCTTCAAGTATTTCAGCAGCATCATCATCTAATAATTGTTTTTTTAAAATTACTTCAATGTTATTATATTGCTTTGCACCTGTCCCAGCTGGAATTAATTTTCCAAGAATAACATTTTCTTTTAGTCCATTTAACATATCTACTTTTCCTTTAGTAGCTGCATCTGTCAATATTCTAGTTGTTTCTTGGAATGACGCAGCAGATAAGAATGAATCTGTTTCCAATGATGCTTTAGTTATACCCAACATAATTGGCTTACCAGTTGCAGGTATACCACCTTTTAATATTATAGGTTTATTAATATCTGCAAATTCTCTTAAGTTAACTGTAGCACCTTCAAATAGATTTGTATCTCCTGGTTCAATAACTTTAACTTTAGTTATCATTCTTCTTACAACTGTTTCAATATGCTTATCAGAAACATCAACACCTTGACTCTTATAAACTTTTTGAATTTCTTTTAATATATAAGCTTGTACTGTTGTTGGATCAGTTACTGCAAGTAATTCTTTTGGAGAAACACTTCCTTCAGTTAACGCTTGTCCAGCAACAACAATATCTCCTTTTTCTACTTTTAATTTAGCATTATATTGAGTAGCATGTTCACGAGTTTCTACATCATTAGTTATATATATTTTAAATCTATTTTTTTCATCTACAATTTTAGTAATTTTACCATTTATTTCAGCAATAGTAGCTTTTGCTTTTGGAATTCTAGCCTCAAATAACTCCTCTACTCTTGGAAGACCCTGAGTAATATCTGCAGCACTTGCAACACCACCTGTATGGAATGTACGCATTGTAAGTTGTGTACCTGGTTCTCCAATTGATTGTGCAGCCATTATACCAGTTGCTTCACCAACTTCTACTAAATTTCCAGTTGCTAAGTTAATACCATAACATTTTTGACAAATTCCATTTGTACACCTACAAGTTAATACGCTTCTAATTTCCATTTTAGTAATACCAGTGTCTACAATTTTATCTGCTATTCTCTCAGTAATTAAAGCTCCCTTATCAATTAAAACTTCTTTAGTTTGTGGATGTAATAATTTTTGATTAGAATATCTACCTACTATTCTATCTCTAAAAGATTCAATTATATTTCCACTCTTTTCATCAGTAAATGCTTCAACTTCAATACCTTGAATTGTTCCACAATCTTCTTCACGAACAATAATATCTTGTACAACATCTACTAAACGTCTAGTTAAGTATCCAGCATCTGCTGTTTTTAATGCTGTATCAGCTGTACCTTTTCTAGAACCATGTGTTGATAAGAAAAATTCTTGAACATCTAATCCTTCACGGAATGATGCTAAGATTGGGATTTCTACTTGTCCACCATCTGGTTTAGCCATGATACCACGCATACCAGCTAATTGTCCTAATTGGTTAGCAGAACCTCTAGCTCCAGAGTTAATAATCATTGATAATGGATTTTCAACATCTTCTTTTAATATTTCACCAAGTCTACTTTGAACATTATTAGTAGCATCAGTCCACAACTTAATTATTTTATTATGTCTTTCTTCATCAGTTATAAGACCACGTTTAAATTGTTTGTTTATTTTTTCTATTGTTTCATTTGTTTCTTTTATAATTGTTTGTTTCTCATTATTAACGGGAATATCTGATAGAGATATTGTAATACCAGATTTAGTGCTATACTTAAATCCTAAATCTTTTAACTTATCTAAAAATATAGAAGTCTCTGTAGTTTTATATCTTTTAAATATTTGAGCAATTATTTTTCCCAAATCCTTCTTAATTAAAGCAGGAATAATTGGCATTTTAGCAACTTCTTCTGGTAAGTTTTTACCCCTTTCTATAAAGAATTTATCAGGAGTCATATACTCAATATTCTCTTTACTTCCCTCATTAATATAAGGATATGTATCTGGAAAAATCTCATTAAATATTATTTTACCAACAGTAGTAACTAAATATTTTTCTTTTTGTTCCTCAGTCCATATTTTATGTTTTAATTCTTTAGTTGGAATACATATTCTTGTATGTAACGTTATATCTCTTCTTTCATAAGCCATTAATGCTTCATTAGCATCTTTATAAGCCTTTCCTTCATTAACTTCGCCAGGTAATTCAAGTGTTAAATAATAGTTACCCAAAACCATATCTTGAGATGGAGTAACAATTGGTTTTCCATCTTTTGGATCTAGTATATTATTAGCACCTAGCATTAATAATCTAGCTTCAGCTTGGGCTTCTTCACTTATTGGAATATGAATAGCCATTTGATCACCATCAAAATCGGCGTTAAATCCGCTACAAACCAATGGGTGTAATCTAAGTGCTTTTCCACTTACTAAAACTGGTTCAAACGCTTGAATAGAAAGTCTATGTAAAGTTGGAGCACGATTTAATAATACAGGATGTTCACGAATAACATCTTCTACTACATCCCATACTCTTTCATCTTGTACATCTATAATCTTCTTAGCAGCTTTAATATTATGTGCTATACCCCTTTCAACTAATTGTTGCATAACATATGGTTTAAATAATTCTAATGCCATTTCTTTTGGTACACCACATTGATACATTTTTAAATTAGGTCCTACTACGATAACACTACGTCCAGAATAATCAACTCTCTTACCTAATAAATTTTGTCTAAATCTACCTTGTTTACCTTTTAACATAGAAGATAAAGATTTAAGTGGCCTATTTCCTACACCTTGAACACTTCTTCCTCTTCTTCCATTATCAATTAAAGCATCAACTGCTTCTTGTAACATACGTTTTTCATTTTGAACAATGATAGT
Source organism: uncultured bacterium (assembly GCA_949295285.1). Lineage (GTDB taxonomy): Bacteria > Bacillota_I > Bacilli_A > RF39 > UBA660 > CAG-1000. The sequence goes on along the minus strand of CASFKI010000029.1, from coordinate 19,520 downwards.
CGGAGCTTCTAATTCTAATAATTTTTTAAGACGATTATTTCTATTAATAATTCTTCTATATAAATCATTTAAATCAGAAGTTGCAAATCTTCCACCAGGAAGTTGAATCATTGGTCTTAAATCTGGCGGTAATACTGGTAAAACATCCAATATCATCCATTCTGGTCTATTACCACTTTCTTTAAATGAATTTAAGCAATCTAATCTCTTAATTAATCTAATTTTCTTTTGTCCTTGAGATTTTTCTACATCCTCTTTTAATTGTGCTATTTCTTTATCTAAATCAACTTCAACCAATAATTCTTTAATAGCTTCAGCACCCATACCAACTCTAAATTCATCACCATATTTTTCATAATATGCTCTATATTCTTTGTCAGATAATGTTTGCTTTTTATTTAAAGGAGCAGTTCCAGGATCTAAAACTATATAACTTACAAAATATAATACTTCTTCTAATTCACGAGGAGATATATCAAGGACTAATCCAATTTTTGGTGGAACTCCCTTAGCATACCAAATGTGGCTAACAGGACTAGCAAGTTCAATATGTCCCATTCTTTCTCTTCTAACCTTAGAACGAGTTACCTCAACTCCACATCTATCACAAATTACATTTTTATATCTTAATCTTTTATATTTTTTACAAGTACATTCATAATCCTTAGTAGGTCCAAATATTCTCTCACAAAATAATCCGTCTCTCTCAGGGCTTAGAGTTCTATAGTTAATTGTTTCAGGCTTTTTAACCTCTCCATAAGACCATTGCCTAATCTTATCTGGTGATGCGATTGCAATACGAATACCATCAAACTCATTAACTTCATTCATTATTCTTCACCCCTTTCGTATGCATCTTCATATGATTCATCTAAACCATATTCTTCTTCATACTCATCATCAAATTCATCATCATCATCTGGTTGCACATCTTCATATTCACTTTCATCTACTTCTTCAACCTGTGGTTTACCAATTTCTTCGATTGATACTGGTGTATCATCTTGATCTTCTTCTCTTTCTAAATCTTTTATATCTTTAAGACTTCCATCTTTATTAATTATCTGTATGTCCAATCCTAAGGCTTGGAATTCTTTAATTAATACTCTAAATGATTCTGGAACACCTGGTGCTGGAATTGGTTTACCCTTAACTAGTGCTTCATATACTCTAACTCTTCCTACTACATCATCTGATTTAATTGTTAATACTTCTTGTAAAATATGAGCAGCACCATAAGCATATAATGCCCAAACTTCCATTTCACCAAATCTTTGACCACCAAATTGTGCTTTTCCACCTAGTGGTTGTTGTGTTACTAAACTATATGGACCAGTAGCACGAGCATGAATCTTATCATCAACCATATGAATAAGTCTAATCATGTACATAACACCAACTGAAACCCTTTTATCAAATTTTTCTCCAGTTCTACCATCATATACCCATGTTTTATAATCAGGATCTAATCCAGCTTCATGAGTTTGTTCTACAATATCTTTTTCAGTAGCGCTATTAAATATTGGTGTAGCATAATGAACACCTAATTTTTTACCAGCCATACCTAAATGTAGTTCTAAAATTTGTCCTAAATTCATACGAGATGGAACACCTAATGGATTTAATATAACATCAACCGGAGTACCATCAGGTAAATATGGCATATCTTCTTCTGGTAATATTAATGAGCAAACACCTTTGTTACCATGTCTACCAGCCATTTTATCACCAACTTGAATTTTTCTCTTTTTAATTATATAAACTCTAACCACTTTAGAAACACCAGCTGGTAATTCATCAGAATTTTCTTTAGTAAATATTTGTACATCATGAACAATACCACTACTTCCATGAGAAACTCTTAATGAAGTATCCCTTACTTCACGAGTTTTTTCACCAAATATAGCATGTAACAATTTCTCTTCACTTGATAGTTCTTGTAATCCTTTTGGAGTTACTTTGCCAACTAAAATATCATTTTCTTTAACTTCTGTTCCTATTCTTACAATACCATTTTCATCTAAGTTCTTACGAGCTTCTTCAGATATATTAGGAATATCACGAGTAAACTCCTCTGGTCCTAATTTTGTATCACGACATTCTATTTCTTTCATTTCTATATGAATAGAAGTTAAAACATCATCTTTAACTATTCTTTCATTCAATATAACAGCATCTTCATAATTATAACCATTATAAGTCATAAAAGCTACCACTAAATTTTTACCTAAAGCTATCTCACCTTTATCAGTAGAAGGTCCATCAGCAATAATTTCTCCTTTATGAACCTTTTCTCCTTTTTTAACAATAGGCCTTTGATTATAACAAGTTTCTGCATTACTTCTTTGATATGAAATTAACTCATATACTCTTTTTTCTTGTAAACCTTTAACTATAATCTTCTTAGCATCAACATATTCAATTACACCATCAATATCACTAACAACTGAACATCCTGAATCTCTTGCTATTGCAGCTTCAACACCAGTTCCAACAATTGGTGCCTCTGTAATCATTAATGGTACAGCTTGTCTTTGCATATTGGCACCCATTAGTGTTCTATTAGCATCATCATGTTCCATAAATGGTATCATACTTGTAGTAACAGATACTATTTGTGATGGTGAAACATCTATATAATCTACTTTTTCTTTCTTAACAATTAAATTATCTTTATTAAATCTAACTGGTACAGAATCTTCTATAATATAACCATTTTTATCAACATCAATAGTAGCTTGGCTAATATAGTAATCCTCTTCTTCATCAGCAGTCATATAAACTATTTCATCAGTTATTTGACAATCAACAACTTTTCTATATGGAGTCATTATGAATCCATACTCATTTATTCTTGCATAGCTTGCAAGTGATGTAATAAGACCAATGTTTTGACCTTCAGGCGTTTCAATTGGACATATTCTACCATAGTGAGATGGATTTACATCACGAACTTCCATACCTGCCCTATCACGAGATAATCCTCCTGGACCTAAAGCACTTAATCTCCTTTTATCATTTAACTCTGCTAATGGGTTAATTTGATCCATAAATTTTGATAGTTGTGAAGATCCAAAGAATTCTTTTAATGCAGCAGTTACTGGCCTAATATTAATTAACGTTTTTGGTGTGACAGTGTCAATATCTTGAGTAGACATTTTATCTCTAATTTGTCTTTCCATACGTGCAACACCAATTCTAAATTGATTTTGAATTAATTCACCAACTTGTCTTACACGTCTATTTCCTAAATGATCTATTTCATCATATTTACCAATGCCATATAATAAACAAATATAATAAGATAATGATGCATAAACATCAGATATAGTTAATCTTTTAGTATCAATAGTTTGATCATTACCTATTATTTTAATTACTTTATTACTATCATCATTAGCATAAACTAATATTTCTTGTATTTTATTATATGTATCTAATTCTTCATTAATTTTAACTTCTTTAACACCATAACCATTTATAAAATAAGGCTTAATTTCTTCCAAGATATCTTTTGTAATAACAGTTCCTTTTTTAACTATTACTTCCCCATCAATTTTAATATCTTGTGCAATCTTATTATTAATAAGTCTATCTAATACATTAAGTTTTTTATTAAATTTATATCTACCAACTTTTCCTAAATCATATCTAAATTTATCAAAAAATCTAACGATCAATTGATTTTTAGCAGAGTCTAATGTAGCTGGTTCTCCTGGTCTTAATTTTTCATATATTTCTATTAATGCTTCATCAGTATTTTTAGTTGAATCTTTTTCTAATGTATTAATTATATATTCATCTTGACCAAATAATTCTAATATATCTTCATTAGAAGAAAGTCCTAAAGCACGCAATAATGTAGTAACTGTAACTTTTCTAGTCCTATCTATTCTTACATATAAAATGCCTCTGGCATCTAATTCATATTCCAACCAAGTTCCCTTATTAGGTCTAACTTCACTTGAAATAATATTTCTACCATTTTTATCTATTTCATTTTTGTAATAACAAGATGGCCCCATAACAAGTTGAGAGTTAATAACTCTTTCTGCACCATTAATAATGAAAGATGCTGTATCCGTCATTAAGGGCATATCTCCTAAAAATACTTCTTGTTCCTTTACTTCTCCTGTTTCATTAATAAATAATCTTGCTTTAACTTTTAAAGGAGCTGAATAAGTAACTTTTCTTTCTTTACTTTCCTTAACAGAATATTTAGGTGCATCAAAATAATAATCACCAAATTCTAGTGATAATGAACCTGAAAAACTTTCTACTGGGAAAATATCATCAAATACTTCTTTAATTCCTTCCTTTAAAAATAAATCAAACGAATCTTTTTGAACTTCTAATAAATTAGATAATTCTAGCGTACTACGCTTTGTTGAGAAACTTCTTCTTTCTCTATGGTCACCAAATTTTACTGTTTTGTATGCCACTTTTTCACCCCAATCTTAAATTTTTAAAGAACACAAATTTTAAAAATAAAACAAATGTACTGCAATATAAAATTTTATCATACATATTTTCAATATGTCAATGAAAATTATTGTTTTTTTACATCTTTTATTTATTTTTAACTCTATAAACAATATAACCTTTATCTTTATTTAATATTTCAACATTTCTTTTTTCTTCCAATATCTTCTTTATTGATAATGCACCTTGATCTTTTCTAATAACAAAATACAAACTACCATCAGTATTCAAATGATTAAAAGCATCATTTAATATCTCTAATACTTTAGTCTTTCCTACTCTTATTGGAGGATTAGTTATAATTACATCATATTTATTAGTTATTTCACTATAAGCATTACTTAAAAATACATTTCCATTGAAATTTTTATATTTTTTTATATTTCTTTTAGATAAGTGAATAGCTCTTTTATTAATATCAATCATATCAACATATGAATTATTTATTATACTAATACAAATACCAATAAACCCATAACCACATCCTACATCAAGCACTTTCTTACTTTCTTTATCAATACTTAAATATGTTTCTAATAATAACTTACTACCATAATCTATATTTTTTTTACTAAAAACACCATTATCAGATAAAAAAGTAAAAGAAAAGGAAGCATATTTATAATTAAGTTCTCTTATTTCACTGAGTAAATTGTTATCATTCATAAAATAATGACTCATATAAATACACTTCCTTCCTATTCTCTTATAAGACAAAAAGCCTATTAATAAATAGGCTTATTAAATCATTACGCTAATTCAACAGTAGCGCCAACTTCTTCTAATTTAGCTTTTAATTCTTCAGCTTCACTAGCAGGAATACCTTCTTTAATATTTCCACCAGCATCAGCTATATCTTTTGCTTCTTTAAGTCCTAATCCAGTAGCTTCTCTAATTACTTTAATTACTTGTAATTTTTGAGCACCAGCAGCTTTTAATACAACTGTTTTAGCTCCATCATCAGCAGCTTCACTAGATGCTTCAGCAGGAGCAGCAGCAACTGCAACAGCACTTGGATCCACACCAAATTCCTCTTTCATCATATCAACTAATTCTTTAACTTCAAGAATAGTTTTTTCTTTTAAAGCTTCAATTATTTCTTTGTTTTCAATCTTTGCCATTAGTTATTTCCTCCTTTTTCTAACTTTTCAGCATATAAATTCAATCCAATACTTAAATTTCTTACATGCTCTATTAAACCACCAGCAAACATAGTAAGTAATCCTTCCATACTTGGAATTGTTGCATATTCATTGATAATATTAGTATCAACTATTTCATTATCAATATATCCTACTCTAACTTGTAAAGCTGGATGTTCTTTAGCAAACTTACTAATAACTTTAATTGGCTCAATAATAGATTCTGAGAAAAGATAAGCATTTGGTCCTTGCATATAATCATTTAATTTAATATTCTTATTTTTTAACGCTAAATTCATAAGAGTATTTTTATAAACTTTTATATCTGAATTTACACTTCTTAAACTATCTCTTAGCTGTGATATCTCACTAACTGTAAGTCCTTGATAATTTAATAATAAGAAAGTCTTAGAATTATCTAACTTATCAGTTATTTCTTTAACAATAGCTTCTTTTTGTTTAAGAATTTCTCTACTTGCCATATAGTGTCTCCTTTCACTAAATAAAAAGTTTCCCAAGGCAAGGAAACTATAATATAATCGTCATTATATAAATGTTTCCTCGGTAAGATTTATTTTTATACTTACTGTCTTTGGTCACTTCAACGATAAGAATATACCATATATTTTATGTTTTGTAAATATTTTTTTAAAATAATTTAACTTTTTTAGATAATATTTTAAATATTTTATCATCTAAATTGTTAATTTCAGAAAAATCTTTTTTATATTGGAATATTTTTAATAATCTCATAAATATAATTTATATTATTTTATGAGTTATCATTATAAAAAAGATTATAACTTATAATAACAAGTTACAATCTTTTATCAAATTTCTTTTAATATTTAATTATTTAACTTAAATTAAGTTTTTTAATATCTTCTTTTGTTCTCACATAACTCTTTGCTACTTAAAAACATACACATCATATTTGTTACATTACTTGTATCAAATTTATTTCTTGAGTTTGACTTTAATAAAATGTAAAATCCATATTTGTCATTGCTATTATTTTAAACATTTCTTATTTTCTCCTATAATTTTAATTACTATTGTTATTATTAAAACTATTAATAATATTTTTATATATTTTCTTCTTTATTTTATAATACTGCTTTTATTTTAAACAATAAATATTTATAAATAATATGTTATATGTTAAAATAATAATGGGTGATAAGTATGGGAATTTTTGATTTTTGGTTTAAAAATGACAATGTTAAAACTAAAATCACTTCAAATAAAGGTACTACTTTAGTTAATAATAACGATTTTTCTTTGGTAATTGATAATGCTTATGAACTTATTAGTAGAGGCGTAGTGGTTTACGGAACAGTTTCTATTGGAAAAATTGATAATACTGATAAAATTAAGTTTAATAAAAAATATTATACAATTAAAAGCATATCAAAAAATAATGAGCCTATTTCTAGTGCAATCGCTGGAGAAAAAATATCCATATTATTTAAAGATGCTAATGTAAATGATTTTTATAAAGGTGGTATTTTAACGAAATAATTAAAAAAATACGTTCATTTGAACGTATTTTAATTTGTTTTTCTATCAATTTTTATTTTTACTCTTGTTTTTCTGACTGTATAAACAAGCTTATTATCAGTTCCAGTAACTAAGACCGGTACATCAATAGTTGTTACTTCATCAATATCGGATAAATCAACATAAGCTTTTATGTCTGACATAGTCAATTTATCAAGTAATGATTTAACTCCTTTAACTACTACGTCAACAGAAGTGTCTTCAACATTTACCGCCTTTGCAGTAAATTTACTAGTATCAAGATTTTCTATATCTATTGGTACATTTAAAAATTCTCTTGTTGTCTCTTCTTGCATAGTAACTTTTATTGTTATTGCTGTTTCGCTCATTGATCGAATACCATTTGGTCTAGATATAGTTTCTTGATATGTTTTATTCTCTCTTAATCCTTCAACATCAATTTCAACTTTAACATCTTCTATATTTTTCAAAATATCTTCATCACCATATAATGTAACAGTACTTACATTTGGAGTAATAGATGCTATAGCACTTCCACTTGAAACAGTTCCAACTGGTACAACTGTAATTGGTACAGATTTGCTTGGACTCTTAACAGTTACTGTTGCAGTAACTGTATCTGGTACTATTTCGATATCTTTAATTTCAGTACCCTTTTCATCATATGCCATTAACGAAACATTATCCAGAGTATAAACCCCAGCCTTAGTTGCATTTAATGCATTAGCATCAACTAATGCTTTAACACTTGCTACTGTTTCCAACTTTTCTTTATAGGACTTAATAATAACCTCTGTTTTATTTAATTCAACAGAACTAATTACTAACTTAGAATCTAATTTATCAGTATTTAATATATCTGTAGTAACTGTTTTAGATATACTTACCTTTGGATATATAACAATAGTAACTCTTGATGGATCTAATTTATAGTCTAAAGTATTTATAGGATTATTATATTTAATATTAACTTTGTGTGTTCCTGCTCCTAAACCAGTTAAATCAAGAGTTAGTCTATGATCTCCTAATTGTTCTGCTAAATACAAAGAACTTTTTTTACCCATCAATACTATATCAGCATGTTCAGGTATTCCCTCAACGACAAAAGCTTCTTCATTATATTCTGCTTTTATTTCTTGATTTGTAAGTACTATAGCTTCTGTTTCAGACAAATTTACAGCTTTTAAATCAATAGCAAAAAATGCTAAGAATGCAAAAAATAATGATATATATACTAATGTATTTGGATTATTTAAAAATTTGTCTAAATTTCCACTTCTATTATTTATAACATCTAATATCCAATAAACAGCTTTAGATATAGGCGTTATTAATAATAAATCTAATATTCTATATATTATTCTAAAAAATTTGGTTGTTGTTTTGAGGATCTTATTTTTTGTTTTCTTCATTTTGATCACCCTCACTTTCATTATCAACCTCATAGAAAGTTTCTTTTTTAGGTTGTAATTCTTCCAACAATATTATTTTAGCATCATCTGTTGACAAATTATAATTTAATTCACTTTGAATAGCTATTGATATTCTACCTGTTTCTTCACTTACAACTATTGCTATTGCATCAGAAGTTTCACTTATACCAAGAGCTGCTCTGTGTCTTGTTCCTAGCCTTTTAGATATATTTGGATTCATACTTGTTGGAAATACTGACCCTGCACAAGTAATTTTATCACCTTGAATTATTACTCCACCATCATGTAATGGATTATTTGGAAAGAATATAGAAATTAACAACTCACTACTAATATCAGCATATAATTTATTTGCTGGCTCTATATATTGAGCTAAACTATAATCTCTTTCAAGTACAATTAATGCACCAATTTTATTTTTCTTCATATAATCAATAGCATTAATAATTTCATATACTACTTTTTCACGTTCATCAACTGTAAGAGTTTTATGTCTTCCAAGCAATTGACTTCTACCAATACTTTCTAATACATTTCTAATTTCAGGCTGAAATATAATAATAAGTGCAAGTGGTCCCCAGGAAATTACATATTCTAAAATTATTCCTACTGTATTTAATTTTAACCAATCACTTAATAATTTAAGAATAACTATTATAAGTACACCTTTAAAAATTAAAGTTAATTTAAAATTATTTCTTGAATATTTCAATAGTTGATAAAAAATATACCAAACAATTGCAATGTCTAATACTTTACTACCAATATTCAATATTGTATTTAACATATCCCACCTCTGTTTATATAAATATTATATCATTAATTTCTATATTTTTTCTATAATTTTAAATTTGTTTACAAATATTTTAATTAAAAAAGAAACTAATTATTTAGTTTCTACAATTAACTTAATTGCTGTTTTTTGTTTTCCTTCTATAATGACATCATAAAATGCAGGGGTACAAACTAAGTTAAATCCAAGTGGAGCTACAAAACCCCTTGCTATTGAAATAGCTTTAATTGCTTGATTAACAGCACCTGCTCCTACTGTTTGTATTTCTACTTGTTTACTTCCTTCTCTAAAAGAATTAGCTATACTACCAGCTACCTTTTGAGATACACTTTTACTAGATACTTTTATTATATCCATTATTTCACCTCTAATGAATTTTATGAAATAAATAAAAAAATATATAACTATTTTATATATTTTTTAAAATTTTAATATTATTAATTACATCTTTATGTATATATGATGCTGATACTAACATATTAACCCCTGCTTCTTTACATAAAACAGCAGTTTCATTATTTATACCACCATCAACAGATATAATAGTTTTATATTTATTTTTATCTATTTCTTCTCTTAATCTTTTAATTTTATTTATAGAGGTATTTATAAATGATTGTCCACTCTTACCTGGAACTACACTCATAACTAATACTTGATCTATATCTTTTAAATACGGAAATAATACATCTTCATTAGTATCGGGACATATTGATATACCAACTTTTAAACCACATTCTTTAATTTTATTAATAACATTTCTAATATCTTTAACTGCCTCATAGTGAAATGTAAAATAAACAGTATTTAATAGCGCATAATCATCTAAATATTTTAATGGTTCTTTAACCATTAAATGTACATCTAAAGGTAAATTAGAATTCTTTAATATTTTTTTTACTTCTGAAATTGTCCATGTTTTATTTTTAACAAATTTTCCATCCATTATATCTATATGAATATAATCTACCTGTGAATTAACTAACTGTTTAACAATATCAATTGGATCTATTTCACTTGATAATATAGATATACTTACTTTCATATTATTTTACCTCACTTATAAATTTAATATAATTTTCATATCTCCATTGTGGAATTTTACCTTTATTAACTAATTGTATAACTTTACATCCATCTTCTTTAATATGACAACATGATTTATACCTGCAAGTAAGATTAAAATCTTTATAATAATTTTTTATATCATTTTTATCTATATCAATATTTAATGAACTAAATCCTGGAGTATCAGCAATTAATCCATTATTTATTTCAAGTAGTTCAACTAATCTAGTAGTATGTTTACCTCTTCCTAAAGATAAAGAAACTTCACCTGTTTTTAATTTTAAATTACTATCTATTTTATTTAATAAAGTAGATTTTCCACTTCCAGTTTGTCCACAAAGAGCTACAGTACTATTTTTAAATTCTTTTTTTATTTTACTTATATTTGAATTAATATAAACCTTAACACCAATTTTTCTATAATAATAAATATATTTTTTTATTGCAGCTTTTTCTTTTTTATTTAATGTATCCATCTTAGTAATAACTATTATTGGTTTAATATTATTTTTATAAGCTAATATTAAAAACTTATCTATTAAATATGTCGAAAAAGATGGAATCTTAGTACTCATAACTATTAATAATTTATCTATATTTGCTATTAATGGTCTTTGTAAATAATTCTTTCTTTCTTCTACTTTCTCTATTGTTTTTGTATCAACATTAACAATTACATTATCTCCAACTACTGGAAATACTTTTTGATTTCTTAATTTACCTCTAGTTTTAGTATCTATAATGGTATTATCTTCTAATAATACTCTATGAATTGATGTATTAATGCATATTATTTTACCTTTCATATTATTCCCCTGTTTGTGTATCATCTGGTATTTCTTCTGTTACCTCTCCTGGCAATTGTTCTTCTTCTTCAGTAGGTTTAATTGATACCGTTATAACTAAAGTCGCACCAGGTGTTACAACTGAACCTTTTGCTCTACTTTGTTTTAAAATTGTTCCTTCTTCTACACTTTCACTTATTTGATATTTATATTCTAATTTTAATTCATGTTTTTCTGCAAATTCATCTATTTTAGCAATAGTATAACCACTTGTAAAATCAGGATATTTATATTCAACTTCCGGTATAATTATTGTAATCGTTTCACCCAGCTTACTTGTTTCATTTTTAGCAGGTATAGTTTTAATAACCGTATCTTCCTTAATATCATCTTCTTCACTTACTTTTTCTGTTTCGATAACTACATTACATTCACATTGTGCTTCTATTTTACCTTTTGCTACCAAATAATTTTCACCAGTAAAATCTTCCATAACATATACCCCAACGCCAGAAGAAATATATAATGTTACAATTGTTCCACTTTTTCTCTTACTTCCTATTTCTGGAGTAGTTCTAATAACATTTCCTTCCTTAATAGTATCACTTGCTTCATAAGCATATTCACTTTCAACATCAAACCCAGCATCTACTAATTTATTTGAAGCTTCAATAGGAGATAAATTGCTTACATCTGGAACTATTATATTTTTAATTTCTGATTTTTCAAAATATATAGTTAAAGCTACAGTAGTAGTTAATACTAATGCAGTAAATACACTAATCAAACCTATTAATAATTTATTTGTTTTTCTAGGCTCATTGTCATCTTCAATATCTATTTCATCATTTTCTTTTTTGTTTTTTTTCACTTTATTTTTAACTTCTTCTTTCACTTTATTTACTTCTTTATCCAATACCTTAGTTTCATCTAAATCATTTTCTGGATACTTATATACATATCTTTTTTCATCTTTTCTTGAATCATCTAAAGCAGTCATTAAGTCTTGATGCATTTCCCTTGCATCAGTATATCTGTTTTTAGGATTTTTTGCTGTTGCTCTAATAATAATATTTTCAATTGACTGAGGAATTGCTGAATTGATTTTTCTTATGCTAGGCAAAGGCTCTTTTAAATGTTTTAAAGCAATTTCTACAGCATTATCGCCTTTATAAGGAACAAGTCCTGTTAATAATTCATACATCATAATTCCCATAGAATATATATCACTTCTAATAGTTGACCCTTTTCCTTGTGCTTGTTCTGGTGGTAAATAATGTACTGTTCCCATAACTGAATTAGTTTGAGTTAATTGAGTAGAATTTAATGCAGTTGCAACTCCAAAATCGGTTATTTTAATCATTCCATTAGAAAGAATCATAATATTTTGAGGTTTTATATCTCTGTGAATAATATAAGAATCATGAGCATGTGCCATGCCATCCGTAAGTTGTAACATTATATCAACAACTTCTGTTATAGATAAATGATCTCTTTGCTTTAAGACTTGCTTTAAAGTTTTACCATCCACATATTCCATTACAATATAATATTGCCCATCATCTTCTCCAACATCATACATTTCTACAATATTCGGATGTGATAAACTTGATGCAGATAAAGCTTCTCTTTGAAATCTTCTGACAAATTTTTCATCATTTGCTAAATCTCCTCTTAATACTTTTACCGCAACATTTCTATCTAATATAGTGTCATGAGCCAAATAAACATTTGCCATTCCACCTTCACCCAATGTCTTAATTATTTGATACCTATCATTAATTTTAGATCCTTTTACTATCACACTATTCACCACCGAATCTTATACATGCTATTGTAATATTATCTAGCCCCCCACGCATATTTGCTTTCATTATCATTTTTTCAATTTGTTCTTTTAATTCTAAATTTTGATCATTTAATACTTTTTCCATTTGCTCTATACTAAGCATATTAGTAAGACCATCACTACATAAGAAAATACCATCTACATTAGTTTCTACATCAAAAATGTCCATTTCTATTTCTTCTGCAGCACCTAGTGCTTTCATAAGAACATTTTTCTGTGGATGTACTTTAGCAGCACTTTCTGTTAATTCACCATTTTCAAGTAATATGTTTACAAGAGTATGATCTTTAGTTACTTTATATAACTTACCATCTTTAATTACATATCCACTAGAATCCCCAATATTTCCAAATAATAGAAATTCTTTAGTATAAATAGCACATACACATGTAGTTCCCAATCCATTTGCATCAATATGCTCTTCTGCATATTTAAGTATTTTTACATTTATTTCATCTATAATTTCTTTTAACCATACTACTGCTTCTTCTTTAGTACCAATACTTGATAATCCACTAAATCTTTTACCTAATTCATTTACGACAAGAGAACTGGCCACTTCACCCGCTTTATGTCCACCCATTCCATCAGCTACTACGCATAAATATTCATTACTTTCATTGCTTACTATTGTAACAGAGTCTTCATTATGATTTCTTACTTTTCCTGGATCTGTTTGATAATATATTTTCATATTTACTCCTTTTTAAGATTTGCTCTTAGTTGTCCACAAGCAGCAGACAAATTGCCACCCATTTCTTTTCTTATAGTGACATTAATATTATTCTTTTTAAGTATATCATAAAATATCTTTATTTTAAAGTCATTACTTCTTTTAAATTCAATATGAGAAGTTTCATTATAAGGTATCAAATTCACATAAACAAGTTTATCTTTAACTAAATTAACTAATTCTTTTGCACACTCTTCACTATCATTAATATCATCTAACATTATATATTCAATTGTTACTCTCCTATTAGTCTTTTTAATATAATAATCAATAGAATCAAATATTTCTTTTATTTTATATGCATGATTTATTTTCATTATTTTATCTCTGATTTCATCATTAGATGCATGTAAACTAATAGCTAAATTAACCCCAGTTTGAAGATCTGCAAATTCATATATTTTAGAAACTATCCCACAAGTTGAAATAGTTATATGCCTTTGACCAATATTTAACATTTTATTATTAGTCACTACACTAATAAATCTTTTAATATTCTTAAAGTTATCAAAAGGTTCTCCAATACCCATAACAACAATACTATCTGGCCTAATATTTTCATATGATGAAATACATATTATTTGTCCTATTAATTCACTCAAAGTTAAATCTCTTATTTTTTTAAGCCTTCCACTTTCACAAAAAGCACACCCCATATTACAGCCAACTTGACTAGAAATACAAATAGAAAATCCATAATCATGCTTCATCAATACACTCTCTATTCTATTACCATCATTAAGTTCAAGTAAATACTTATTAGCAAGAGGACTTTTTTCTACTACTATAACTTTTGGTAATTCAATAATCATATTTTTATTTAAAAATTCTATTAATTTTTTGCTTAAATTACTCATTTTTTCAAAATCATTTACTCCATGATTAAAAACCCATTCTATTATTTGAATAGCATTATATTTTTTAAATCCATTATCAATTAAATATTTTTCTAATTCCTCTTGAGTAAAATCATAAAAATTCATTTTCTTCACCTATATAAATTATACATTAAATATTATTACATTTATAGTAATTAATTATTTTTTTTATAAGAAAATAGCACTTTTCAGTGCTATTTTCTAATTATTTTGCTTTTCTAATGACAACAACACCAGAGCCACCTTTTCCACCAGTGCTACCAGCACCGCCACCTCCACCACGATTTGCAGTTCCGGCTCTACCAGCGCTACGAATACCAGATGAATTAGGATCTCCACCACTACCTGATGAGCCGCCACCACCGACTCCTCCAGGTTGAGTTCCCCAATATCCATTACTTCCAGTCCCAGCGCCACCGCCACCACCGGCATAAGCATAATTAGTACCTCTAGTACATCCACTTAATGTACCCTCATCAAATTCACATGTCGTACGTCCTTGTCCAGAACCAGCAGATACTCCAAAATATCCTCCGACACCACTATTTCCATATGACCCTCCAGGAGCTGAACCTAACATATAAGTTATTCCAGATCCTCCAGATCCACCAGAAGACAATGATCCCCCTGCAATTGATTTTCCAAATGCAGATGTTGTACCACCACTTCCACCATTTGGACTACCACCAGCACCTATTGTTATACTATATGATGTATTAGCGGTTAATGCAATATTACTATAAGTTGATGTTTTTCCACCAGAGCCACCTTTTTGTGTATTACCAGCTCCACCTCCACCAACTAAAAATGCATCGATATTCATATCAATTAAACTACTGAATGACCCATTTGATGTTAATTTCATTCTCCATTCAGTGGAATCTACAACACTAATACTACAATTTCCAGTATAAGTTATAATTGCAGAAGTTGCAGCTGTATTGAAGTTAGCACATTTTATTGTAGTTGAATAATTTTCCGCTGTTACTTCATTAAGTTTCCATTGGGCATATAATGTTATATTTGATGTTATTGTATATAATTTTACTCCATTACCATTTGAATCATAATATTGTATTCCATTAGTTGGATTATCATAATACCCAATAAAATTATAATCTTTTCTAGTAGGAATTGTAATCTTTGGCAGTGTAGAATCATATGTCGCTTGTGTATTTGTAGTTCCTCCACTTCCACCATTTGTGTTAAATGTTATTGTATATTTATTAGCTATCCAATGAGCATATAATGTTATATTTGATGATGTTTGATATATTATTAAACCATTGCCATCAATATCATAATATTTAGTTCCACTACCATTGGTACCAGTATAATATCCATCAAATGTATATCCTGCTCTTGATGGAACAGTAATGTCAGCAATAGATTTATCATAAGTTGCAGTTGTTGAACTTGTTCCATTAGAACCATTTTGTTTATTAAATGTTATTATATACTTATTAGCCGTCCAATGTGCATAAATTGTTTGATTGTTTGCATCAGTCAATATAGTATCTTCAGTTATCTCTTCGCTATTATCTTCATCTTTATACCATCCATCAAATGTATATCCCACTCTTGTTGGTGTACATAAACTTCCATAAGCATTATCATATGTTACTACTTTAGTTGTACATCCACTTCCATTGTTATTATTATATATTAATGTATAATTATTTGCTGTCCATTGTGCATATATTGTTTTATTATTTGGTTCTAAGAATATATCATCTTCACTTATAATTTCTCCACTATTTTTATCAGTATACCATCCACTAAATGTATATCCCACTCTTGTTGGTGTACATAAATTTCCATAACTACTTTCATATGTTACTGTTTTATTTTCACATCCTGTCCCATTATTATTATCATATGTTAATGTATATTCATTAGCTTGCCAATGCGCATACACTGTATGTGTATTTGGTGTTTTAACTATCGTATTTTCATTTATTTTTTCACCTGATGTTTCTTTTGTATACCATCCTATAAATGTATACCCACTTTTAATAGGTGTACATAAATTCCCATATGAACTATCATATACTACATCTTTATTAATACATCCACTTCCACCAACATTATCATAATTTAATGTATATTCATTAGCTTCCCATTTAGCTTTTAATGTATGATCATTTGCAATATAAACAATAGTTGCAGAATCTATTTTAGCATTTTCATTATACCAACCTTTAAATGTATAGCCAATTTTTTCAGGTTCACATAATACACCATATGGTAAATCATAAGTAACACTTTTGTTTATACATCCTGTTCCATTTTCATTATCATATATTATTGTATATTTATTTGCTGTCCAATGGGCTGTTAGTATTTGATCTCTATCATCAATTAATACATCATTCTCTGTCACTTTTTCATTATCTAAATTATACCACCCATCAAATGTATATCCACTTCTTACAGGTATACATAAATTTCCATATTTTTCTCCAAATGTTACTCCCTTTGTTGTACATCCACTTCCACCTGCATTATTATATACTAAATTATAAGTATTAACTGTCCATTGTGCATATAATGTATGATTCATATCAGTGTCAACTATTGTTTTATCTGTTATTTGCTTCGTGCCATCTTTATTTGTAAACCAACCTGTAAATATATATCCTTTTTTAACTGGTGTACATAACTCTCCATAAGCTTGTGCATATGTTACTTCTTTATTTGTACATCCACTTCCTGTATTATTATCATATGTTACATTATATTTATTTGCTGTCCAATGTGAATAAATATTTTGATTACTAGCTTCCATTAATATAGTTTCACTAGTTATCTCTTCTCCTCCAATTTCACTTTCATACCATCCTATAAATGTGTATCCTTTTCTTACTGGTGTATATAATTCTCCATATTTCTCTGCATAAATAATCTCTTTTGTTTCATTTCCCATTCCTGATGGATTATTAAATGTTAGTATATATTTATTTGCTGTCCATTGTGCATATAGTGTATGATTGTTATCTGTATTTACTATTGTATTTTCTGTTATTTGAATTCCATTTTCTTTATCTGTAAACCAACCAACAAAACTATGACCCACTTTTTCTGGTATACATAAATTTCCATAAATGCTATCATATGTTACTGTTTTATTTTCACATCCGCTTCCTGTATTATTATCATATGTTAATGTATATTTATTCGCTGTCCAATGTGAATAAATATATTGATCTTTATCTTCAGTTAATATAGTTTTTTCATTTACTTCTTTTCCATCTATCTCTTTATCATACCATCCATCAAATGTATATCCTTTTCTAATTGGAACATATAATTGACCATAAGATTTGTCAAATGTTATAGTTTTTTGTAAATG
Source organism: uncultured bacterium (assembly GCA_949295285.1). Classification (GTDB taxonomy): domain Bacteria; phylum Bacillota_I; class Bacilli_A; order RF39; family UBA660; genus CAG-1000. The sequence continues at coordinate 1,484 of CASFKI010000029.1, read as the reverse complement.
ATCTTCTTCATTAGGATTTACAAAAGTTAATAAATAATTATTAACTTTATATCTAGCATATAATGTAATATTTGAAGCCTGTGAGACTACAGTATCACTCGTTATTAATTCTCCACCATCTTTATCCGTATACCAGCCTAAAAAAGTATAGCCTTTCTTAGTAGGCGTACACAAATTTCCATATTTTTCATCATATACTATATTTTCTGTAGTACATCCACTTCCTGTATTATTATCATATGTTAAAATATAAACATTTGCTCTCCAATAAGCATATATAACTTTGTTTGCTTCATCAGTTAATATAGTATCGCTATTTACTTTATTTCCATTTTTCTTATCATCATACCAGCCTAAAAAAGTATATCCGGTTTTTAAAGGATTATATAATTCTCCATATTTTTCATCAAAAGTAATCTCTTTTGTTTTAAATACACTTTCTCCTTCATTATGAAATGTTAGTGTATATTTTTTAGCTTCCCATTTAGCAGTTAATTCTTGATCACTTGTTAATAAATATATACTATTATTTTCTACTTTATCGCCATTTTTAGTATACCAACCTAAAAAAGTATATCCTTTAGTGCTAGGTGTGCATAAATCCGTATAAAATCCACCATATGTTACACTTGTAGGAGTACATACATAATTTTTATTAGTTTTATATGTTACTTTATATTCATTTGCTTTCCAATATGAATATAAAGTTTTATTAGTAGCATCTCTTAATATCGTTTTACTTGTTATTTTATTACCATTTATTTCTTTATCATACCAGCCTAAAAATGTATATCCTTTTTTACTAGGAGTACATAATTCACCATACTCTTCATCCATTAATATAGTTTTATTGTCACATACACTTCCACCATTAGTATTAAAATTAATCGTATATTCATTTTTTTCATAATATGCATAAATTGTTTGGTTATTATCTTCTGTTAAAATTGTGTTTTCATTTACTTTATTACCATTTGTTTTTTTATCATACCAGCCAATAAATGTATAACCTAGTTTTGTTGGTGTACACAAATTTCCATATTTTCCATCTACTTCAATTGTTTTTTGACTACATCCACTACCACCTTGATTATCATATATCAATTGATTTAATCTTTTTTTTACTTCAACAACACCTAATTCTAATTCAACATTTTTTGCTTCATCATTATTATCCTTTTTTAATTCGATTATTATATCATATTTATGAGTAGTATTACTATTTATATAAATGTTTTTTTTGATTACCAATTCATCTATTCCATTTGAATTTACTATAGGTATTTCTTCAATATCTTGGCAATCATCACTTTTGCATTTAGCGCTCACCACTAGTTCTCCATCTAAATTAGAATTAACTAAATTTGTAAAGACAATATTATAATATCCAGCTGTATAATTTTTATTTTCTATAACTATTGGTTTTACTACTACATAATTATCTTTCTTTAAATCATCTAAATTAACTGTTAATGTATTATCAT
>CASFKI010000028.1:0-5057 GCA_949295285.1 uncultured bacterium | reverse complement strand
CTATAGTGGAACTAATGGAAGTGGAACAAAATATTATAATGCAAATGGTACAAGTGCAAGAACATGGAATATTGCAAATAATTCGACATTATATGCACATTATAATTTATCTGAAGTAAGCTGTTCTAATAGTAATACAACCGTTAAATGCGCAAATTATGGTAGTGGATCAAATCCAATTATAAGTTATAGTGGTAATTGCTCAGTAAGTTGTGTAGATGGCAGTGAATGGAGAATAAAACTACTAACATCCGGTGTATTCACTGTAAGTAGTACAATTAATATTGATGCTTTTTTGGTAGGCGGTGGAGCAAGTAGATATACTAACTCAAATGGATATGGTGTTAGAGGCGGTGCTGGAGGTTATACTGAAACATTTCCAAATATTTCTCTTGGATCTGGAGGAAGTTGGAATGTTACAATAGGCGCAGGTGGTTGTGCAACTGGTTCTAGTACTGGTAGAGGTGGTGGTGCTACTTCTGCATTTGGAAAATCTGTATCTGGCGGCGGCGGCGGCGGCGGAAAAGGTGGTTCTGGAGGCGGAGGTTCTGCTATTTATGGAAATAGAGCATCAGGTGGTTCTTATGGTAACGATGGAACTTGGGATTCATGGGAAGGATCTTATGGTCAGGGAAGAACTACTTGCGAATTTGATGAAGGTACAACTAGTGGTTGCACTAGAGGTACTAACTATGCTTACGCTGGAGGCGGAGGAGGCATTTGGGCTAATAATGGTTATTGGACTTCAGGAGCTGGTGGCGTAGGTGGTGGCGGAAAAGGTGGTTCTGGAGGTTATTTTGAAAGTAGTCCAAGATATCAAGGTGGAAATGGTGCAACTAATAAAGGCGGAGGCCAAGGAGCTGCAGCAAACTATAGTTGGTTTTCTGGATGTGGAGGTTCTGGAGTTGTTGTTATAAGAAAAGCAAAATAGAGAGGTTATTTATGGAAGAAAATAATATTAATAGTACAAATATTAATACAGATAATTTTGGTAGTGAAAATAATACTAATAATGATAATACCCCAAATAAAAAACATAATACTAAATTAATAATTACTATAGTTGTTGCTTTAGTTGTAGTAATAGTAGGCACTATATTGCTTATAAAATTATTATATAATGATGATACTCAAATTGAACAACCTAAGCCTACTTTAAAAGATTTAGTAGACGTTACACAAGATACATTAAGTGATGGTAAATTATTAATTTTTGGAGCAACTAATAAAAATGAAGTTAATGTTGAAGTAGTATTTAGTGTAGACTTTTATGATAGTAATAATGAGCTTATTGAAAATGATGAATATACTATGTATGTACTTCCATCAAATAAAACTCATTTTGTCGAGGTATATACAGGTAATCTACCTAAACAATATGATACATTTAAATATACTTATGATGTAAAAGAAAGTACTAATTTAAAAATATATGGTCATGAAGAAGTAGTTATTGAAGATGAAATAAAAGATAATAAATTACATTTAAAAATAATTAATAACTCAGGTGAACTTGTTGAATCAGTTGCTATTGATATTGTATATTATAAAAATAATAAAATGGTTAAATATACTAATGCTGCAATGTTAGGTATTGAAGATGGTAGTTTTAGAGAAGGAAATTATATAACTAATAAAGATTATTTTGATAATGATATTGAGTTTGATAATTACAAAATCTTCTATACGCCAGTTACAGCAATAAACAAACCAGAGACTACAACTGAATAAATTGTATTATAAGGCCTCTATAATGAGGCTTTTATTCAACTATTATGGAGGACGTATGAAAAAAATTATTATCATCATATTATCATTATTTTTGTGTTTTATGGTAATATTGAATTTTGTTATAAAGTATGAAACCTTTACAGAAATAAAAATAGATAATTGTATTAATAATGAATGTACTAATACATATAAGTTCAATTCAAATAAAATAGATATAATAAATGATAAAAATAATAATTATATTCTTAAAATTAATGACGAACAAAGATTTAATGGAACTAATGGATTTCCTGCTTTAGGAGATAAGATATATACTTTTGATAGCTTGATTATGATTGAACAAAAAGTTGATAATTTAATTACTAGTTTATTTTTAATAAACCTTGATTCTGATATTAATACAAATAATGAAGAAAGAATTATATCTGAACTAGATAGTGATGCAAGAATATTTTTAAATGAGTTTGAAGTAAAAGATGTTTTTGATGATAATAATAATTTTGAAACAAAAGAAATTATTTTATATGGTAGTAATTTTATTAATGAAAATTCTTTCTATTATGGTAATGATGAAATCTCACTAGCTGTTATTAGTACTTGTGATGAATATGAAAAGCATAAAGATAAAGTAGTAGGTGGAATTTATAAAATGAAATATCTTGGTGATAATAAAGTTTCAGATGTAGAGAAAATTGAAGAAATTAAATTAAAAGATTATGATAAAATTAATTTTTACGATAAATTATGCAAACAAAAATAATTAGAAAAACCTAATTAATAATTTTAATTAGATTTTTTTATAATATTGATTAAATTTATGTCTAAAAATTGCATTTAATTATATTTATTAGTATAATATTTATAGAGGTGTTATATGATAGGTGTATATGATTATACTGTATTACTTACATATCTTGGATTTTCATCTGGAATATTAGGAATATTAAATGCATTTAATGATAAAGTTTTTCCTGCAATTTTATGCTTGATGTTTTGTGGGCTATGTGATATGTTTGATGGAAGAGTTGCAAGAACTAAAAAGAAAAGAACATTAGAACAAAGACATTTTGGGGTTCAATTAGATAGTTTGTCAGATGTAGTGTGTTTTGGAGTTTTGCCATCTATTATTGGTTATTCTATAGGACTTAATAATTCTTATTTTTTAGTATTGCTAGTGTTTTTTTCATTGTCAGCACTTATTAGATTAGCTTGGTTTAATGTGCTTGAAATTACTAGAAATAGTTCTACACCGGTAAAAGAATACACTGGTTTACCAGTAACATCATCAGCATTAATTTTCCCGTTTATATATATATTTAAAAATATATTAAAGGAATATTTTGTGTATGTGTATGCTTTAGTTTTATTAATCGTTGGGGTGTTATTTATAACTAAAATAAAAATTAAAAAGCCTAGCTTTAAAGTAATGATAGGTTTTATAATAATAGGTTTAATCGAATTTATATTAATATTGGTGCGTTAAAATGAAATATATATCTAGACAAAGAAATAGTGAAGAAAATATAATTACAGAATCTCCAAAGATTCTTGATTTTTTGTATAGTAATATAATTACCAGATTATTATTAAGAGTAGTAATTAGTAAACCAGTATCAAATTTAGTTGCATTATACATGAATAGTAGTTTATCAAAACATATGATTAAAAGATTTGTAGATAAAAATGATATTAATATATATGAATATGATGATAAGAATTATAAATCATATAATGATTTTTTTACAAGAAAAGTAATAAGTTATAAAAGACCAATTAACGCAAGAAGTGGAATATTAATAAGTCCATGTGATAGTAAATTAACTGCTTATAATATAACAGAAGATTTGTGTCTAAAAATTAAAGGTTCATATTATAGTATTGATACTTTAATTGATAATGATATAATAAATGAGTATAAAGATGGTCTTGCATTAGTTTTTAGATTGTCTACCGATAATTATCATAGATATTGTTATATTGATAATGGAAATAAGGGAGTTAATAATCATATTAAAGGTGTTTATCACACAGTACAACCAATTACATTAAAAAAATATAATTTTTTTAAAACAAATAATAGGGAATGGTGTATATTAAACACTAGTAATTTTGGAAAAGTGATTCAAGTTGAAATTGGTGCTTTGTGTATTGGAAAAATCAAAAATAATCATGATGTTTATATTTTTAAAAAAGGAGAAGAAAAAGGTTATTTTGAATTTGGCGGTTCGACTATTGTATTATTATTTAAAAAAAATACTATAAAATTAGATGATGATATTTATAACAATTCTCTTTTTAATATAGAAACTATAGTCCAATATGGACAAAGGATTGGTAAAGCAAAATTACTTACTAGAATATATAATAAACTTATAAAATAAAAATACTTAGAGAAAGTTATCTAAGTATTTTTTATAGGCTTTTTTACTATCATCATCTAGAGATTTATAATTTATATTTTTTTCACTACATATTTTATTTAAAAAATAATCTATTAAATAGGGATTTCTAACAAACAATGGGCCAATAATATGAGTAGCAAAAACATTTTTATAAGTAAATCCTTCATTTTCGTCATTTAAATCATTAGAATATTTTTTATCTAATTTAAATAATGTATTATTAATATTATAAACTAAATCACATCTATTTTGAAATCCTATTATTTTATTATTGATTAATTTACATGTTCCAATAATTTCTCCTACAATTCTATTTTTAGATGCATTGTGAAATACATCTTCACTAACATATTTAGAATAGTATTTAAATATATCAAGACCATCTATTTTTTTATCTAATGTATCAATAGTTTTTCCAAACATAATCATAGAATTTCCAGTTAAAAATAAATATTTATCGTTTTCTATATATTTTATTATATCTTTTTTTCGTTTTTTTAAATCTTCAAGGGATATTAATATATCTTCTTCACTACCGCTACCAATATAAACAATATCATATTTATCAAAATCAATTTCATCATTTAAGCTTTTTAAATCAACATTTGCTTTTATTTTGTTAAGTTCTAAGTTGCGAATTATACACCTAACATTTGCATTTTCACCATAAAGATTCAATAGATCATAGTATAAATATAAAATATTAATCATTATTTTCCTCCCTTATAATATTTTTAAGTTGCATTTCTTTATCAAAGCAAACAATAGAGTATATATTTCCTTTTGTTTTATTCTTTAAAACTTTTTTTAAATTATTAATATTTTCAACTAATATAATTTTGTTATTATCTATTTTTGCATATTGCATTCTAAGATACATATCATAAGCAAATTTACCAATTAAAATAATATTTTTTATAGATG
>CASFKI010000027.1:0-2520 GCA_949295285.1 uncultured bacterium | reverse complement strand
CTCGGTCAGGGTTTCCCCCATTGCCGAATATTCCTAACTGCTGTCTCCCGTAGGAGTCTGGGCCGTGTCTCAGTCCCAGTGTGGCCGTTCAACCTCTCAGTCCGGCTATGCATCGTCGCCTTGGTAGGCCATTACCCCACCAACTAGCTAATACACCGCAGGCTCATCTCCAAGTGACGCTTTAAAGCGCCTTTACTATTACTAGCACATTCGGTATTAGCGATCATTTCTAACCGTTATCCCCAGCTTGAAGGCAGATAACCCACGTGTTACTCACCCGTTCGCCACTAAGCACAGAATCCAAATCCATTATTATTCCATTTCAGAGTAAGCTCATCAATTTCATTCCAACTTCAATGGGGTGCTTCGTTCGACTTGCATGTCTTAGGCATGCCGCCAGCGTTAATCCTGAGCCAGGATCAAACTCTCAATAAAAATCTTTATTGTTAAAGAATTGATTTCTTAATCCTGTCTACAAAACTCATTATTTTACTTAGTTTTCAAAGATCATTCCAGTTATTGCTAACTGCCCATATAATATAACATGTGTTTTCCATAAAGTCAACAACTTTTTTGATTTTTTTAAACTTTTTTTACACTTTTTAAATTATTACTAATTATAGTCAACCAAAATTGGTTTTCCTCAGTGTTTACCACATGTTTTATCGTTTTTGCACCCATTTCTCAAGTGCTTATCTAATATATCTCTTTTAAATATATATGTCAACAACTTTTTTTAATTTTTTTATTTTTTTTACATATTTTTTAATTTTTAATATTTTAGTCAACTTAAAATGGTTTATTATACCTATATTACAACTTTATAAAATAAAAGAGTATCAATAGATACTCATATTATTATATGAATTTTTTTTTGAAAATTACTTCTTATTTCTTATTTTTTTAAACATTTCATTATAATAATCTATAGATTCCTTATTAAATGGGAAAACACTTGCTTTCTTCATTTCTATTAATGAAGATAATTCCTCTTTTATTATATAATTAATTTCTTTAGGATAATTCATAATTCGTTTATGATAATTATATTCATTTCTATCAAGTACCTTAAATGCACCATCATTAAATACCCTTAAATCTAAATCATAATCAATATATTTCAATATATGATCATCAATTACATATGGGCTTGCTATATTACAATAATAATATATACCATTATCTTTCATTTGAGCAATTATATTAAACCATCTATTATTATAAAAAATCATAATCGCAGAGCCTTTAGTATACCATGCTCTACCATCTTGTTTTGTTATTAATACATTTTCATCACCTAAAACTATATAATCTTTTTTTATATCCAAAACGTATGCAACCCTAGATGATTCATAAATAACTCCATTATGTTTATAACAATGAATTACAAGTGTGTCTCCTATCTTTATACTCATTAGACACCTCTTCTCTATTTATATTCTACCAAATTTATTTGATATTATCAAACAAAATAAAAAATCTATGAATTTATAGATTTTTTATTTTTTTAAAACTTCTTTGGCTTTATTTAATTGTTTAGTAGAATCCTCGACTTTAACATCAGGTTCAATACCTACCTCATTTATAGAATTACCATTTGGACTTAACCAATATGCTATTGTATATTTTACCATTGATCCGCTATCTAAAATTTCTGTTTTTTGAACAGTACCTTTACCAAAAGACTTATTTCCAACTATTACAGCATTGGCACTCTCCTTTAAGGCTAGTGCTAATACTTCAGATGCACTTGCACTATTTTCATTAACCAATACAGCAATATTGTCAAATTTTCTATATATATCCCTCTTAGCTTTATATATTGTTATCTTTCCATCTCTATTTTTCATTTGATAAATATTTTTACCTTTTTCAATAAATATATTTGCGATTTCATCAGCAGAATCTAAATATCCACCATTATTATCTCTAACATCAATAATTATAGAATTAATTGATTTATCAAATTTATCTATAGCTTCTTTTACTTGTTTGGCTGTTGTAGAACCAAAAGAATCAATCTTGATATACCCTATTTTATTTTCAAATACTTTACTTTGTACATAATCTATATACACTAAATCTCTCTTAACAGTAAATTCAATTTCTTTACCATTTCTATTTACTTTTAATATATTCTCTTCATTCTCAGAATATTTAATAGTATTAGATACATATGATGCTTCTTTTTCTGATAATAACACATCATTCAATGATACTAACACATCTCCTACTTTTAAACCAACTTTTTCTGCAGGAGAATCTTTAAATACTTTGGTAATTTTAGAAACAATACCATCACTAGTATAAGAAGAAGTTATTTCTATTCCAATTCCTCTATATTCTCCATTTAACTGTTCTTCTAATACGATTGTATCATCTTTACTTATGTACACGCTATAATCATCGCCAAGATAATTATACATTCCTTTAATAGCTGCTTCTATTAATTCATCTCTATTAACTTCTTCTACATATTTATTAATAATCTTATTATAATTATCCTCAAATTTATCCATT
>CASFKI010000026.1:0-17230 GCA_949295285.1 uncultured bacterium | reverse complement strand
TATAAATATTATATTTATTTTATTGCGATATTAACATCTAAATTATGTAGTTCTTTTTGTTCTATGGATGGAATTTCACCAGTAAAATATTCATATAAAAAATCTAATCTTATCTTACTTTTAAATAAACTTATTATTATTTGAGGTGCAAATGTATATTTAGAATTACAATAATATTCATATATATTCATTGTATCAATAAATCCCCTTCGCTTTATACTTTCTATTATTTTAATAAATATATCATTATAAAATTCTTGCATTTCATTAAAAGAAATATTTTTATCCATAGTTGTCTTAATACATTCTTGCCAAAATTTTGAAAACTTTATGTCACTTATCTTTTTAGGATTAGTTACTTCGTAATTCTTTTGAATATTAATAATTTTTTTCTTGTTTAAATTTATATCATAATTAGAAATGTTATATAATACTTCAGAATATGAAATCATATGTAACATTGCATATTCATTATCTGTATCTTTTTTATTAAAAATTTGAATTCTACTTAAGATTTCTGGGTTCAAAACTATATCACCCTTTAAATTACAATAACCCATATAACCAATATAATATTTGCATGCACTATCTATGTTTTCTCTTGATAATAATTTATTTGATATTTCAGATCTATCATCTATTAATAAATTTTTATCTGAAAAGATATGATTTGATTTAATGGTATAATTATTAGCGTCCTTTATTAATTCATGAACATAAAAAGAATATATTTTTTTTCCATTAAAATTAAATGCTTGTTCTTCTTCTAATAATATCTCACTTTTATCACTTCTTATAATTGACTTAGTTTTAAAATATAATTTTTTACTAGTTTTTTTATTTTTTTCAACTTTATTTAAAAAATTACCTTTTTCATCAAAAATTCTTCCAATATAATTAGAATTTTGTAATGCAGTAGCAATATTATCCTTTGAAAATAATTTATTAGCTATTGCATGATACATCTCATTTGTATATTTTTTACCAATATTATGTATTTTTGAATACATGAATTCTGTCATATTAAATTCTGTATATAATATTTTGGGATCTGATTTTTCAGAGTCCATATAAAAATATTTGTTATATTCAACACCATCATCACTAACAATTCTACCTATATGACATATATAACAAGTACTTCCATCTTCTCTTTTAATTGTATAAATAGTAGAATTAAATTCTTTATTTAAAAGTAATTCCGAATATAAACTGGATAATAGTTTTGAATCAAATTGATTTAAAGTTTCATCATAATTTTGTATAACTTCAAATTTAAAAGGAAAATGAGTATCACAAAATTCTTCTTTGTTTATACCTAAATTTTTAAAAGAATAAAAATCGCCCTTTCTATATTGAAAATTATCCCATGTCACATCAATTCCATAATATCTATTATTAATTTTTATAATATTCCATGCATGCGTTCCACCAGTATTTGTTTTACCTTCTACATAGTGACATATTATTTTTTGTCTATCTAATAATTCTTTTAAGATAAGAGAATATCCAGCACAGACAGTCTGCTTAGAGATTAATCCTCTTAAACTTCTAATATCTCTTGAGGGTTGTATTTCAAATTTTGGATCATACATAATATCACTTTTTATTTTTTGATATATGTATATAACTTTTTTTAAATCGATCCAAGAATTATTTATACCATTTTCTATTTTTTCAATTTCTCTTAAAATATTTATTAATTCATTTCTAGAATAAATTACAGCTTCATAATAATAACTTGAATCTTCTCCATCAGAAAATATTACATTTTTAAATGCTTTTCTTCTTGTTTGGTCATATCCACCTTCAACCCTAATATCAATATTTTCATTAAGATTTTCTAATAATTTTGATGATAAACCTCTAGTATTTTTAATTTCGATTAATATTTTATAATTTGGATATTGTCTGCTTATATCATTAACAAATTCTATATCCATTTTTTTAATAGGTATTGCTAACTTTAATATTTTATCATATTTATTCATTATCAACACCTCTATTAACAACTTTTATATTTAGATTAATAAAGTATTTTTTATATGTTTCAAATTGGTAAACATCTATATATACATTTTTTAACTTAACAAGTTTTTTAATAAAATTATAATTTTCTATATTTGTATTATCTATACATAAAGTTTCAATATTTATATTATATAATTCACCTTTGACTTTACAATATGATAAATTTAAATATTTTAAATTATTTAGATTATTTAATATATTCAAATTAATTCTATCATTTATTATAGTTAAATATTCTAATGATTTCATATTTTCAATTACATTAACATTTACATTACAATTTATCAAAGATAAACTTTTTAATTCCTTTAATTTATTTAAATTATTAATTTTACAGTTATCAAAAGTAATATCTTGTAATTTATTGATTATATTAAGTATTAATATTGTTTTTAAATTTATTTCAAAAAATCTTAAAGTTAATCTTTTTAAATTATTAAATTTTCTTATATCATCAAAATTAAAATCTTCCTCATCATTAATTATATCTTTTAAATTTATAACTAATTCATCTACTTTATTTAATTCTTCAAAACTAAAATCATTATCTATTTTAGATAATTTATACATAACATAATTACTAATTGATTTATTATTTAGTTTCATATATACTCCAATTAATATAATTTTATCAAATTTTTAAATAAAAATAAATATATGCTATTTCATATTCTATACTAAAATATATAAAAAAGCATACAGTTGTTTTTATGTACACTTTCATTTTACAATTTTAATTTAAAATACATTTCTTTTTTATAATAAGTCATTTTTTTTAATTTTTAAATCAATTACTTCTATAGTATTAACTGCTTCATCTAATAAATCAGTAAAATCATATAAACTTTCCTCTTTATAAATAGTTTTTAAATTAGGATTAATAACTGGGTGTCTTGGTACAAATATCGTACAACAATCTTCATATGGTAAAATTGATATATCATAAGTATCTATTTTCTTTGATATTTCAATTATTTCTAATTTATCAAATGAACAAAGAGGCCTTAATATAGGATAATTAGTTACATTATTAACTGCTAATATACTTGATAGAGTTTGACTTGCTACTTGCCCTATACTCTCTCCATTAACTATTGCATAACATTTATTTTTTTTAGCAACTCTTTCAGCTATTCTATACATCATTCTTCTCATAATAGTAATTAAATACGATGTATCTAAATTTTTATATATTGCTTCTTGTATCTTAGTAAAATTAACCACTAATAGTTTTCCAGAAGAATTATATTGTTCTAACTTACGAGCAAGTTCTATTACTTTATTTCTTGCTTCTATACTAGTATGAGGCCTACTCTCAAAATATAAATAATATAATTCTACGCCTCTTTTAATAGTTAAATATCCTGCTACTGGAGAGTCAATTCCACCACTTAGCATTAATAATGCTCTTCCAAGAGTACCAACTGGATAACCTCCACTACCTTTTATTTCATCATTATATATATATACAGCTTCTTTTCTTATTTCTATATATATATAAATATTTGGGTTATGAACATCTACTTTAAAATTAGTATTTTTTAATATGTACCCACCTACTATATTATTTACTTCCATAGAATGAATTTCATATGCTTTATTACTTCTATTTGTTACAACTTTAAATGTTTTACCAGTTTTATTATTCATTAAAGATAAACTGATATTTTTAATATTTTCTATAGAAGTATCTTCACTCATCTTGGCAATAACTATTGCATGTATTCCAAATATATTTTTTAATTTTAAAACTATTTCATCTATATCGCTATTCTTAGGAATAATAACCATTCTATAATAATCATCTATTATATCAAATTCAAAAGAAGATAATTTATCAAATATATTTCTTTTTAATTTTTTTATAAAAAAATTTCTATTATCTTTTTTAGTAGTTAATTCACCATATTTTATTAATATTATATCTTTCATTTTAATAATAACTCATTCCATACTTTATCAAATATATCTAAAAAATCATGTATTTCTTCTATTGTAGTTAGATATGATAAACTTACCCTAATAGATGTTGTTGATATATTTTTATCTCCATTTGATATTGCTTTTAAAATAGTACTTTCTTCTAATGAAGAACATGCTGTTGTAGTAGAAACATACACATCATATTTTTCAAGAGCATGTACAAAAGTTTCACTTTTAATTTTTAATAAACTAAAATTAACAATGCTAGGCACACAAAGTTCATTTGAATTAACATGTATAGGGTATTTAGAAAGTCCTTTCAATAATTCATTTTTTAATTTTTCACATTTCTTTATATTAGAATCTAATTTATCATTTTCAAGCCTAATTGCTTTGGAAAATGCGACTATTAATGGTAATGCTGGAGTTCCTCCTCTAAAAGGGCAATTTTCAGTTGTTCCATATATTAATGTATCTATTATAACATTTCTCTTCTTATATAATATTCCTATTCCTTTTGGAGCATATATTTTATGACTTGAAAAAGATGCTAAATCTAAATCACTTAAATAAAATCTTGTCTTACCAAGTGCTTGAGTTAGATCACTATGAAATATAACATTTGGATTCTTCTTATTAATAACTTGTCTAATCGTTTTTAAAGGCTGTTTAAACCCTGTTTCACTATTAACAGCACATATACTAATTAAAATAGTATCTTCCCTAATAAGATTCTCTAAATGATGCAAGTCAACCTGTCCATTAGGTAATATATTAACATAATCAATTTCATAACCAATACTACTTAAATATTTCATTACTTCTAAAACACTTTTATGCTCTAAAGAAGAAGTAATTATATGTTTACCACGCGATGCATATTTAAATGCTACTCCTTTAATAGCAGTTGTATTACTTTCGCTAGCTCCACTAGTAAATATTATTTCCTTTGGATGACAATTAAATATTTCTGCTATTTGATTAGTTGCTTGAATTAATAATTCTTTAGATTTACTACCAAGAGTATGTATAGAATTAGCATTACCAATATACTCACGAGTAACTTTTATATATGAGTCTAATACTCTCTCATCAACAGGAGTAGTTGCACTATAATCTAAATATATCATATTACACCTCTTATATTTCTTGTATTACTGTTAAAATAACAGGCTTACATTGAGTTGTTTTATACAAATAAGATCCCAACTTTTCTCTTAAATCATTTCTTATTTTTCCATAATCAGCATATTTATTATGCGTATTCTCTATAATAGTTTCTAAACTAATATTTTTAATTTCTTCAATAATATCCATATTATCTTTAGCATATATAAATCCACGAGTTATCACCTCAGGACCAATTAATATTTTCTTATCTTTTTTATTTAATGTAGCAGATATTAATACAAGCCCATTTTCTCCAAGCAATTCTCTATCTTTTAATACTAACTCACCCACATCTTCACTTGATTTACCATCTATTAATATGTCATCTATAAATATATGATCGAAACTATTAACTATAATACCATTTTCAAATGTAACAATATCGCCATTCTCTTTTAATATAATATTTTCTTTAGGTAATCCTACTTTATATGCTAGATTTCCATTTTCTACTTGGTATCTATATTCACCTTTAATAGGCATATAATATTTAGGATTAAACAATTTAATTAAAAGCATTAAGTCTTCACTAGATGCATGATGCCTAACACTCTTTTCTTTTGGTATAGACTCTATATTAATTCCTTTAACTGCTAAATCATTCATAGTCTTAACTAATATTTTTTCATAAGCATCATAACTTGGTTCAGCAAAACATACTGTATCTCCACTTTCTAATGTAATAAATTTATCATGACCTGATAATATTCTATTAATATTCATATATGGCGTTTCTCTATCATTACTAATTAATATAACTGTATTTGGATTCTTTAAATTAGTTAAATTTCCAATTAAATCTGCATCTATATCTAAATATCCATTCTTAATGCAAATATTTACTATACTATGAAGTTCTTTTCCCATAATAACAACTTTTCTATTTTTACCCTTAAGTGCATTAAATATTTCACCAATAGTATATATATGCAAAGGTAAAACAGTAAACATAATTCTACCTTTATTTCTATCTATTAATTTCTTAAAAAATCCTTCTAACTTATGATTTGGACTTGTATGACCCTTCTTTTCTGCAAATACACTTTCAGCCATTAAACAAAGAACGCCTTGTTTTCCAATATAAGCAAGTTTTCCAAGATCCATATCATAATGTCCACTCATCGTAGGATCAATTACAAAATCTGCCATATATATAATCGCACCATCATCAGTATTAATACAATATCCTAAAGTTTCTGGACTACTATGAGTTACACTAAATGGAAATATACTAAATGTTTTAAAATCTATTTTTTTATGTGCACTAATTACATGAAGATTTTTAATTTTAATTTTTTCTTCAGCACAAATATATTCTATTATCTTACTAGTATAGTTAGATACATATACATTAATATCTGGTATTTCTAAAATCAAATCAGTAAGAGCACCCATATTTTCATGATGCGGATGTGTAATAAATAATCCAATTATATCTTTTTTATGCTTAACTAAATATGAAAAATCTGGTATAACATAATCAACTCCATACATTTTTTCAGGAGCATATTTCATACCACAATCAAAAACAAGTATTTTTCCATCGATGCTCACTGTATATAAGTTTTTACCATTTTCATTAAGCCCACCTAAACTCATAATATTTATTTTACTCATAATATCATCTCCCTTTATTCAAACTAAAATAATTAAATGTTAAGAACCAATAAATTTCATCAAAAGTTCAAATGTATAAGTAGTATATCACAAATATTAAAAAATTACTAGTAGGTATACTAGATTTTATACAATAAAAAATGTAGTTAATTATCAACTACATTTTCATTACGCTTTTTTTTTCTAATTCTTCTTCAAATCTTTGAATTATATATGGGACATTTATAGTTTGTTCGTATATAGAATTTATTGTATTTCGTATTAAATCTATTGCAATATAATATTCTTTACCTTTTAAAAAACATTTTGCTGAAAAACTTTCAACTTGTTTATCTTCATCTATAAAAAAACTATTTGAGTTTTGAAATTTTCTATAATATTCATCATCTTCATCATAATTGCTAATGACAATACTTAAAATATTATTTCCCAAATCTTTTAAAAGTTCAACAAATGTGTATAAATCTTTTGTATCAATACTATTAGATAATTGATATTCTTCTAATAACTCGCCATTGGATTTTATCTCACGATCTATTAATTCCATATATTACCTCCTATCAATCATGTTTCGAATATATTATAAAATATATCATTTTCATTTGCAACATAAAACGTATTATTAACATTATTTAATTCTTTTAAATATTCTTTTTTATCATGTTCAGGCCACATATGAGTAATTATTGTCTTTTTAATATTTAATTGTTGTGATAATAATAAAACTTCGTTTGTATGTAAATGATAATTATTATTCACTCCTTCGCTTTCTAAAAATGAACACTCGCATAAAAATATATTAGCATTTTTTGCAAATTTAATATATTTATCTATATTTTTATAACCCATATCTCCACTGTAAACTATATAATTTTCATTATATTTAATTTTAGCACTATAATTTTTAATCGCATGAAATGTTTCAAAAAAAGTAACTTCTAAATTATCTATTATTATTTTATCATTTACTTTATATTCGTGAATATGAAAATAATCATTATTTTCATTATATATTAAATTGTAATCTAAATAATTTTTATCATTTTCTTCTACATATGGTATATAAACATTAATATTTGTTTTCAATAAATTTTGATTTTTATAACTAATTGCCGCATATTTAATAGCAAATAAATCAGCATAATGATCTTTGTGATAATGACTAATTATAATTGTTAAATTATTTAAATCTTCTGGAAAATTTAATAATCTTGATACGCCAAAACCACAATCTAATAATATTTTATTTTTATTATTATAAATTATATAACCAGGACAATTTTTATCATTTTTACAATAAGGAGATACACTTCCTAATATTTTTAAATTAAACATATTATTAACCTCTTTCCATTTTTGATAAAAGGAGAACTTATGCTCTCCTTTTATTACATATGTATTTTATCTTGTAAATCATAAAAATCTGAATATGCCATAGCAACTTTTGAATCATAAAATCTATCATCCATTTTAATTGTTGGACCGCTAATGGTAACCTCATATCCTTGACACTCACCAAAACTAACTATATTTATATTAGATTCATGTATATCTTTCATGTCAAATTCAAAGTGATAATAGCCCTCATCAAATTCATTTCTATCTAATCTCACTTTTAAATTATCATTAAAATTTCCAGAAAATCCAAGTTCAACAGATAAACAATTAATAAATGATATTGCTTCAGAATAAATTAAACTTTCATTAAAACGATATGAAATAATTACTCTATTTGGATCTTTCGTTAATGATTTTTTAAAAAATAAATCTTTATCTTTTATCCATAGATTTTCAACAATATATGTAATTCCATTATTTATTTGTTCTTTTCTATCAATAACCTCACATTCCATAAACCTCTCCTTTCCTAGAGAATATCATATTTTTTAAAATCTTTCAACATTTGTATATTTTTAAATTTATGAACTAGGTGTATCTAAAGTTATTATACCATACTCTTCTAAATAATTCCAACCAAATGGTGTCGTTAATTGTGGCGCTCCTCCTTTAGATAGTCCATATCGCACTGCTGTTCCAAGTACACCATATCCAATATCATATTTTCCACGTAAATCTGCTAAGGTTTTAGATTCTAAACCTTGCATATAAGTTTCTAACACATTTGGATATTTACTAATTTCTTCTTCAATTTTTTCTTTATAAGCTTTGTTAACAATATCTCTAAGTGTTATAAAATCTATTTTTCCATTTCTATAATTATTTATTAATTCTTTTATTTCTGAACTATGTTCAAATTCTGACTCTATTTTTCTAATACATTCTTCTTTAATTATCTCATTAAGTACGCTGTAGTTTATTTCTCCTTTTATATAACTATCGATTTTACTTTGTATTCTTTCATTAAATTCATATTCATATTTTATTTTTCTTATATATGCAGTCTTAATTGATTCTTTTAATGTAGTAATATCTATTTTTCTATTATTGTAATCATCAATTGATTGTTTAACATTTGGATCTGTTTTAAATTCTTCAAGTAGTGCTTTTATTATATTTTCATCTTTAAGCAAAAACTCTAAGTTCGATTCAATATTACTATTTAATATCATATCAATAATAGTATTTGGCATTAATTTATTAAAAATACTTTCTAAATAACCAAAATTAAATTCTTCGGTTGATTTTCTTATTTGAGTATTATATAAATATGCAACACCTTCCATTAATCTCCTATATTTTGCTTTATTAAAATTACCTATTAATACATCACTATCTTTATAAATTTCTATTAATGCTCTAGCACTCTCATCGTATAAAGAATAATTATTAGAAACGGTCATACTCTTACCTGTTTTAGATCCATACCTTGTAACTTTCACTATATTAGCATCTGTTTCACCTAATCTATCAAAAATTTGAGTTCCATATACAATTCCACTTAATTTCATACCAGCATTACTTGGCCATGTCGTTTTACCATTTAATTTAAATTCTCCATTTCTAATACTAATACCAATACTTAACTTATAATTATTATATCCTGTTTCATTTACTAAAGCATTTCTATTGAAAAAATTTGGATTTATTTGTTTTATAAGAGTTGCAATTTCATCATAAGACATATTTTGAAATAATATAGTATTAATCGTTGCTTCTAAAAATTCAGCAATAACTTTTCCTTTAGCATTATTATATTCAACTGTATTTGAATCTGTTGTCATTTTCATTACTAATTTTTCTTTTAATATTTTTTCAATATTTTCAAGGCTTGTCTTATTACGATCAATTTCATCAAATTTAATATAACCCATTTTTTCAAAAATATTTAAAATAAGATCATATACATCATCTAGGCTTATATTTGATATATATTCACTATAGAAATCTCTAGTAAGTATCTCTTCAAGTGTATTTAAATCTATAATAGATTCACTTTTTGAAGTGCCATATAAAGCATTTTTTATTTTAGATAATAATATTATATTTAAGCTTTTATTAACATCTTGATTTGAACTAAATGCTTTATTTTGAATATTATTAAGTATATCGCTAAACTGATCTTCAATATTTTCAGAAAATTTTATTATTTCATTATATAATATATTTATATTTGCATCACTTATTTTATGATGCTCTTTTAGTGCCTTATTAATACATTCTTTTACTTTAGCGTTATCCACTGCAATATAGTTATTAAGTTCTGGTAAATAATTATTTGCTATAACTTTTATAATATTCGTAAAATTAATATTATTTTCTTTAATTGCACCATTTGCTATTGCTCTTAATGTATTATATACTATTGTTCCTTCAAATGAACGGTTAAATGGATTTGTTCCAGTTGGTGGCAATGTAGTTTCTCCAAGCATAAATGTTTGTGAAATAATTCTTAGATTGTTTCTTAAATTATATGCGATTTTAGTTTTCTTTATTTTTTCTTCAATTGTACTATCTTTAATTTGTTTAACTTTTCCTTCTAAAATTATTTCTAAATAATTATAAATCATTCTAACTTCAAAGTTATTTAATGAACCATTAAATATTTTCGCTATGTCTTCATCTATCGTTGCAGTTGCATTTTCTTCATCTATTTTTATTAATTCTTTTAAATTTATGCCATTTAATTTTGGAATTACATTATTTATTACATAATTTATTATGTCTGCATGACTGCCTTGTATATAATAATTTGAATAAAACATATTACCTATTAAATCGGATACCATATGATTTATAGTTTTTATACTTGAATTTGCAGGGCATAATCTTGTTGCTATTAAAAATACATCATATAACTCTTCTTCTACATTTAATTTATAATCTCCTGATTCATTCATTTCATTTATATATCCTAATATTTTATTATAAAAATCTGTTGCTACATTTCCTATCATTCCCTCATTATTTGAATTGCATAATTCTCTAACTAATTCATTATATATTCTAAGTTGCTTTGGATTTAATTTATTTATTTCTTTCAAGAATGTTCCAGCTTCTATAACATTTCCACTTTCATTATAAACATTATTAGTAAATATTCCTTCACTATAACTAATTATTTGTTTTGCTAAATCAATTCCTATTTCAACATTTTTAAATTTTGAATTAATTATGCTTTTTGCAAAATCAATTATTACTTCTTCATATATAGCAAAAATATTTCCATTTTTTACATCATAATTTTGTAATGCTTTAATTATTTTATTATTGCCTCTATTAAATATATTTTCAAGGGTTTTTTCAGATATTTTTCCGTCCATTTCAATTTTAATTATTTCTTTTGAATTTCTCTTTAATGTTTCAATAATTGATTTATAATATACATCTTTCATATTTGATAAGTGCTTGTTAATAAATTCATAAAAATCCATTGTATATTTTCCATCTTTTACTATATCATTCAACATCTCATTTTTAAATTTTCTAATTGTTCCATATTTTGATTTAATAATCTTAATTTCTTCTGCTGTTAATGTATCAATATTTTCTAATAAATACAACTTCATACAATTTACAAATGATTCAAAATTTGTTGATGTATTTATGCTCTTTCCATTTATATTAAAACTATATATTGGATTTGTAACTTCACTATGTTTCATAAAATCATATAATTCCCTTGCTGGATTATTTTCTAATGTTGGATTTAAAAAATATTCTAAAATTTCTTGCATGTTTACTTTCACATCAATATAATTTTTTACTCCTGCTGCTGATTTTATTTCACCAAATCTTTCATTTATTCCTTTAGCTATTGTATTAACTATATGATCCCTTATACTTTTAATATAAAATTCACTTATAATTTTTCCATCTTTAAAATCATACCAATACATTACATTACTTTCTCCAGCTAAGAATTGACCACTTGTACTATATACTATTTTTACTTCTTCTGGATTTTGTATTCTTTCAGGATTTATAAATGTATTTGTTGTTTCAGATAAAGTGTATATTGTATTTGTTGTTTGATCAAAATATCTATTTCCCTCTATTAAAATACATTTTACCTCTTCATTCTTTCCAATTATTTTTGCTTTCTTAGTTATTGGACGTCTTGACATCAAACAATCTTTATTTTCTTCAGTAATAACAAATGCTCCATTTTCTATTGTATATACTGTTTCTGGATTTTTAGCATTCCATGGAAGTATATTTCCATTTTCATCAAGTTTAAAATAAATGTACGCCCCATAGTTATTTGATTCTATATCTTCTGTTGTTTCAATATCTTCCATTCTATATGTATCTATTGATGAATCATATGCCATATACACTCCAGTTTGTGCTTTTACTAATCTATCTGTTTTATATATTTTATTATTATATTTCCATGTTATTGGATTTTTTAGTTTTATCGCTCCTTTACTTACATATGCATCTCCTACTCTTATTGCTAATCCTAAATTTGGAAGCTCCATAATTGTTTGACTATCAAATTTTACATCATATGCATAATATTCTTTTCTTCCTTTTGGCTTTTTAATTTTTTGTTTTGATGTTCTTTTTCTATTTGTTTCTGATGTATCTACTTCCGCTAATACATTATTTTCATTGAATTCTATTTTCTCTTCATGTGTATTATTCCACTCTTTTACTGATTCAATTATCTTTTCTACTGAGAAACTCCAATCATTTTTTTGTGTTAGATCTACTACTCCTGAGTTGGATTTACTATGTGAAAAGACTATCAATGCTAATAGTGATAGCTTATCTACATTTATTTTTTTAGCATCAAATTTATTCCTTAATAATAATATTTGTAACGCACTATTTAATGTATGATTTTCTCTTACCGATCCAGACTCTGCATTTGAATCCTTTGGATTACTTAATTCTCTTATTTGTTTTATTTCTAATTTTATTTTTCCATCTGCTGTTTCTACTAAATATGCATTCATTCCAGGTGTATTCGCATCTTTCGCTGCCATTCCTAAATCATGTAATAATCCAGCTAAAAACATCATTTTATATTCTTCACTTATATTATAACTCATTGGCATTGCATTATTTCTTATTGCATCATTTTGTACATTCAACGCATGCATCGCAAAATATGCTACTTGTAATACATGACCTTCAGTATGATCACAATATGAGTACAAATCTGACATTCCTTCTCTCGTTGTTCTTCTTGCAGCTTCATATATTTTTGTTACTGAATCAGCCACTTCTGATGAAACCATTTCTGCTAAATAATGATTTAAATATTTTATTGCAAATGTATTGTCTGCTGAAAATATTTCTGATTCAAATATTGTTTTATATGTTTCTCTATCAAATCTAAATCCATTCATCATTCTTGATGTAACACTATCCATTAATCGTTGCAATAATTCATAATTCGCATCTATATCCACTGCTTGTATTAATTTATTAAACTTTTCTCTGAATTTTTTGCTATTTAAATTTGTATTACTTTCAATTGCTGATAATACACTGTTATATAGTATGTTATCTATACCGACTATATTATTGATGTGCATCATTGCCAAATTCTTAATTTCATTAATTTTATTTAAGCAATCACTCACTCTTTCATTTAAACCATTATATAGTTTTTTAATTAAATCAAAATCACTTTTAAAACTATTTACTATATCTCTTAATTTAGAAATATTTAAATTTAGAGTTTTTAATTTATTATTAATATTAATTTGAATATTTTTTAATTTAGTTTCAAGCATATTTATTTTACTGTTATTAATTTTATAATTTGAAATTAATTCATTAACATTATTTATTAATTTTTGAACTTGATTGTTTAATATTCCAAACATTCTGTTTTCATTTTTAACATAGTTATTTATTAATATCTTAGTTATTTTTGTTTTTTGCTCTTTGGTTAGCATCGAATTTTTTAAAATATCTATTATTACTTCTGTTGGAACTTTATCATTATTTTGAATTAATTCTATTATTTTTTCATTGGTTTTTTTATTCGAAGATATTTCATTATTAGATTCGAGATCAATATTATTATTAAATAATTTATTAACTAATAAACCTTGAGTAAATGTTTTAATTGAATTTGATGATATATTATTAACTCTTGTTTTCAATTTAACTTTATTATTAGTTAAATTTTCATTAGTCAAATTATTGATTAATCCTAAAACCACATTATCTCTTACCTTGTTTATCACTTCCATAATTTGTGATAACACTTCAGAATTATTTAAATTTTCTGTATCTAAATTTAGAATTATTTCATTAAGTGATTCACTTGACAAATCTTTTATATTATTTTTTGACATAAATTCTAATATTGTTTTTTCTGATACTTTTCCAGACAATAAATTAACTATTTTTACAATTAAACTAACATCGATATTACTATAATTTATTGTTTCATCAACTACAACTCTTGCTACAGTTTCAACAGATGAGTTTGTTTTTACATTAAAATTGTTATTTTTTTGCTCAATAAGATTTAAAATATATTCTCTATTATTAACATCTTTTATTATTATTGATGCTCTTCTTATAAATTTATCTTTATAATTATAAATTGTTTCTTCACTAAGATTTTCAACAAATATTTTAAAATTTTCATTACTAAGTTTATTTAATCCACTAATAATTTGTGGAGTATAAAAAGCAATTTCTTCATCACTCATATTTTCATATAAATAATTTAATGTTTCTTTACTTAATCTTGATAGTTTTGTTTTTGAATTAGAAAATTTATTATTTATTTCTTCTTTAATAGCATTTAAATTATTAATTTCTTGATTTAATCTATCAATTTCTTGTTGTGTTTTACGAACTTTGGTTGCATTAGTTTTATTAGAATTTTCTAATTTATTTATTCTTTCTTTTCTTTGATTTATCTCTTCATCAATTTTATTTAATACTCTATTTTTTATTTCTTCTCTAGTTTCATTAATTTTTGCTACTCTTTCAGTATTTATTTTTAATAAAGAGTCTATTTTATTTTTTATAGTTTGTACGATATTCAAATCACTACTAATAGCATCATCTACAGTTTCTTCTATCTTAGCTTTGATATCAATATAATCATTTATACCATTTATTAATAAAGAATTTGCTGTTTCTTTTAACTTAATACTTTCCTTTGTGTTTTCTTCTATTGAATTTATTTTTTCAGATAAATTACTCTTATATTTATAAATTATATCAAGTGACATTTTTTCAAGCAATTTAACAAAGTTATCATTAGAAATATCATTTAATCTAGTCATTATTTCACTACTAAATGTTGTTATATTTTCTTGTGTCATTATATTAACTAAACGATTGAATGCTGGTGTACTTAAATTTGTGATACTTTTATTTGGATCATTTAAATTATTAGATAATTCTATATAAATATTTCTTAAATCTGTTATTTTTGCTTCTAAATTATCTATTATGCTTTGTCTTTGTTGTATTTTATCTTTTGATTTAGCAGTTTCAGGTTTTGGTCTTTCTTCTATTTCCTGTCTAATACTTTGTATTTCTAATTCTAATTCTCTTCTTATTTTAGTTCTTAATTCACTACTTTGTTCATTCTTTATTCGTTTAAGGTCTTCTTTTTTAGTTTTAGCTTCATTAAATTTATTCTTTATAAATTGTATAAGTCCAGGATTTTCTTTATTTAACTTAGCTAATTCTTCTTCTGAAAGTTTATATTTTTGATTATATAAATCAAAAAGACTTGCATAAAAATTCTCTGGTGATACTTTACTATCTAAAATTTCTGTACACTTATTTCTTATGTTTTCATCTGATATATTATCTAAATTAGAATATAATTCATTTTTATATCCATTAGCAAACATATCACTCATTTTATCATAAAAATCTTGAATATTTTCTTCATTAATATTTTTAATACTTTCAACTATCTCATTACTATATAAATCTATCATCCCGCTAGTCGCATGAGAAATAAAATAATTAAATTCTTCATTTGTTAATGATGATAATTTTGCATTAGGATTACTTAATAATTCATACATCTTCATTTTAAGTAAATTAGATTTTAACTCAGATAATTTAGATTCTAATTCAACATTTTCATTAGTTATTCTATTTATTTCTTTTTGAGCTTTACTCATCTGTGAACTCTTTTGTTCTTTTGACATATGTTTGCCAGTTGTTGAATCAACAAATCCTGATCCTAATGATTTTAAATTATTTTCTTGTGCTACTTTTGCTCTGTTATTATCATTAATCTTTTGAGTTATTTCATTCATTTGTTCTTGTATTGACTTAACTTCTAATGATATTTTTTCAGGAGTCATTTCACTCATATTTTCAATCATTTCAAAATTAGCAAGTTCTCTTTTTAATAATATTTCTTGCTCTTTAATTGAACTTTCTAATGAGTTTTTTTGTGATTTTAGAGCGATTAATTCTTTTTTTAGATTTTCTTTTGTTTCTTTATTTGTTTCTTTAGATATTTTTTCATTTAATAATTCAATTTCTTTATTTATATTATATAAATTTTTAATATTACTTTCATATGATGTTGTTTTGGCTCTTAAATATTCAGGATTTAATCCTGATAATACTGTAGAATTCATTTTACTTGTAAGTTCTACAAACATTTGTAAAGCAAGTTCATCTCTAGATTTTATATTACTTTCTTTTACACCATTAGCCCTCATATAATCATAGTATGATGAATATGTTTCTTCAAATTTTTGGTTATTCTTAATATTATTAAGAAATGGATTAATATCAGTAATCTTACTGTTGCTTAAACCCTTCATATAATTAAAAAGTGCATTAATGTTTCCTATAACATCATAATAATGTCCTTGCTCTATCCTACTTTGCATAAATGCATTAACTAAGCCTGAATGTTTTGATTTAATATATGAGGCCGTTTTAATTCCCGCACTTGAAGCACCCATAATAAGTGATGATACTGCACCATATATTCCTGCTTGAACTGCAGAACCCCAATTTACTTTTTCTCTATTTGTCCAATACCATTCTAGAGGATAGCTTGCATTTTCTCCTTGTACATTTATCCAATTATTAAATAATTCATCATTTTCAAGTAAATTTTTATTTA
>CASFKI010000025.1:0-5178 GCA_949295285.1 uncultured bacterium | reverse complement strand
TATTATATTATTTTTTATAAATAAATATGAAAAAATTGATTTAAAAAATAAAGCTAATTATATTTTAGAACAGATGTATGTTTTGAAAAAAGGAAAATATAATTTTAATAATGGAATAATATACAATGATGATAATACATATGTTAAAGATAAATATGATATTAGTGGTAATGGAAGTATAGAAGTAGATAAATATGGTAATGTAAAGTTTTATATTGATACAAATAAATATTGTATAAGTAAAACTTCATTAGGAAACATTAATATAAGTAAAGGAAAGTGTAATGGTTTTAAAGAAATAAAAGTAGAATTTATTAGAAACAATAATATACTATCATTTATAACAAATATAAATAAAAGCGAGTATTTAATTTCAAATAAAGATGATTTAAATGGTACTTGGATTGAAAATAACGAAGGTACTTTGGTATTAAATAGTTATACTCAAGGAGATAATTATATTTGGTTTAAAGATAGTTATGGTAATATTAGCGAACCAATTAAATTTAATGTTGATTGTTTAGATACAATTAGTAATAGTTATGATTCATCTGTATTTTATTGTAGTGGTTCTAAAGTAACTATTGATAATATTAAATGGATAGTTTTAAAAGATACAAATAATAAAATTACATTAATACAAGATAAACCAATAAAAGAAAAGTTATCTCATTGTATTTTAAATAAAAATGGTGAATGTCAATTAACTAATTTAGATAATCAGTATATATGGGATAATTCATATATTAATTTATATTTGAATTTTGAATACATAAATTCTTTATCTAATGAAACTAAAAATAATATTGTTGAAGAAGAGGTTTGTGTTGATAATAATTCAATATGTGGTAATGAAAAATGTATTGGATATACAAAAGAAGAGATTATAAACAATAATTATACTTGTAATAATTATAAGAAATATAAAATTAGATTAATCACATATGATGAATATAATAATTTATATAAAAAAATAAATAAAAATATAATTGGTACTAATCTTTGGATATTAAATACATTTATGGATAATAAATCATCCATGATTGATATTAATAATGATGTATATATAAATGAAGAATTAAGTGCGTATCATTATGTTAAACCAGTAATAACATTATTAAAATAAGTAGTAATTATAAAATAATACTTGATTTTAAATATGTGATATGGTATAATATTCGCCAAGGAGGGTTGGTTATGATATATGATTTAAGTATGGAATTAAAAATGACTAAAATTTTTAAAAATGATATTTTAGGACTTAAAGAAATTTTTAATGATACATCTTTTAAAATCTCAGGAGATAAGCAAGTTGAAGAAAGACATGGTAAAAGAGAGGTATATTTAAAAAAATATGATAAAAAAAATCCTAAAAAAGAATATTATTTTTATATCAATGGAACTGAATGTGTGAAAATAATTAATCATGATGAAAATGAAGAATATGCTGTATTGTTAAAAAATTCTAATTCATATCCTGGTGTATTTAAAATTAAAGCTGATATGACAAATGAAAATGGAAAAATTTGTATCGATACTATGGATATTACTGATAATGGTATTAAATTAAAATTCACATATTATGATAATGAAGTTTTAAATGAATTACATCCATTTATAAAAAAGAAAGACTCTGCAATTACTTTAAATGCATATGAATATAAAGGAAGAGAAAGTCTTAATAGTTGTGATTTTAAACAATTAGCATTAGAATATGGAATATTACCAGATTCTGAAAAAGAAGTTCTTTTGACACCACAAGAAGGATTGGAATTTATTAAAAATCTTATTATTAATCCTTGGGATGCATGTATTTCTTATAAAGAAAAAAATAAAAGTCTTAATATGACACAGTATTAATTATTATACTATCTATATAAGTTTACCTCTTGAATTTTTTTCTATAAATTGGTATTATAAATATGATACTAGGAGGGCTTGTGATGGAAGAAGGAAAGGGTCAATCTGTGTTTTTAATGGTAGTAGCAATTGCTACATTATTAGTAGCTATTGTTGGTGCTACATTTGCATGGTTTAGTATAAAGTTGTCAAATACGGATGATAAAGAAGAGATTATAATAACAAAATCAACATTAGGGTCAGTTGTTTTTGAAAATGGCGATTCAATTGATACAAATACTTTATTAACAACTAAAAATATTACTAAGAATTTTAAAATTTCCCAGACTAATAGAACGGCAACTGAGTTATTAAAATATAATATTAAATTAAATATTACTGAAAATACAATAAATACAGAAGAGCAAAATAATTTATTAATACATACATTAACTGGTAAAGGAAACTCAAATGGAGGTACTCTTGCTAATTTGGAATTAAGTAATGTTCCTAATACAAGTATTATTATTGGTAGTGGTGTAATAGATGGATATGAAACTCATGATTACACTTATTCAGTTTCTTTGAATAATACAGTAAACCCATTATTATTACAGGGAAAAAAATTTGAAGCATATATAACAGTTGAGTTGGAAGAAACTCAAAGCGAAAAATAAAAAGTGATAAAAATCACTTTTTATTTTGATATTGTAAACTCAATAGAAATTTGATATTATTAGTATAGTAGTATAATAATGAGAGGGTAAAAGATGAAAAAAAATAAGTCATATTTAATTATATACTGTTTAATTTATTTATCTGTTTTAACAATGACTATTGGTTTGGGTATTAGTTATTATAATAATCATATCAAGGATCATAGTGATATTATTTCATATAAAAAATTAAATTTACTTGTTAAATATGATAAAACTGATAATATTTCTTTAACTAATTTAAGATATAATTATAATGATACATATACTTTTTCTATTGAAAATTTTAGTGAAGATACAATTGGAAAGTACAAGTTAGTATTTGAAGTTATAACACCTTCTTCTAATATAATAAATGAAAATTTTGTATATACATTAAATTCAGAATCATTAAGTAATGATAAAACTAATGAAATAATTAATAGAAATGAAACACCAATCCCAATAGTATCAAAAGACTTAGGAACTGGTATTATAACACCTGGTAATACACATAAATATACATTAAACTTAAAATTAAAGAATAGTAAAACAAATTATTTAGTTGAAAAGGTTTTTGTGGCTAAAATAAGTGTAGTTAGTATAGAAGTCTAGGTGTTTTATGGAAGAAGATAAGAGCATTAAAATTAAAAAAATGTTTAGAAATATAAGCAAAGTAATTAGTTACACGATAATAGTAATGTTAATGATAGTTGCTTCTTTTTTATTATACTATATTTTTAGCAGTAAACTTTATGTAAAACAAGGAAAGATACCACCATTTGGTTTATATACAATAGTTAGTTCTAGCATGGTTCCAAGTATTAATGTATATGATGTTATTCTAATTAAAAATGTAGATCCAAATGATTTAAAAGTTGGAGATATAATTACCTTTAAATCGACAAATAAATTTTTCGGAAGTACACCAATAACACATAGAATAGTTGAAATATTAAATACTAATGATGGAGTAGAGTATAAAGTTAAAGGTGATGCTAATGCTATTGAAGATGAAGATAATGTACTTGCAAAAAATATATTAGGAAAAGTAATTATTAAGATTCCTAATCTTGGTAAAATTCAATTTTTCTTAACATCTAAAAAAGGTTGGATAGCAATAGTATTAATACCTGCATTATTTATAATAGTATATGATATATATAAAATAATAAATCTTATAAGATTGAAGAAGCAATTAGAAGAATATCAAATTTAACAATAATTTAACAATCAAAAAATTTTAAATTTTCAACTAGTCGTTCATTATTTGGATTCATTTTAATTGCTTTTTTTAAATATCTCAAACCAGTTTTTTTATCATTTATATAATAATAACATATACTTAAAACATCATAAATAGTTTCATTCCATGAAAATATTTCATTTATATAAGTTTTTTCATGTTTTTTAATTTTAAGTGCTAATAAACCATATTTAATTGCTTCTTTATATTTTTTTAAATTATATAATAATAACATTTTTTCAACATACCCATCTCTTAAATAAGGTGCTTCTTTAATTGCTTTATCAAGCCACATATTAGCTTCATCATATCTTTTTAAATTAATATAGCATCTAGATATGAATCTCATCGATGCACATCTTTCATCCTTCCATGTAGCAGTTTTTAAGTTTAAATGATTTATTAGCATATCTATTGATTCATTCCACTTACCATAGTACATATATTCTCTTCCTAAATAATGTGCATTTCTATCATTTTGTGGATCTTCTTTTACAGATAACTCTAATAAATTTAGATATGAACTTCTTGATTTGTTATCATCTGGATAATGATTTATAATAACTTTATCAGTTGTTAGTATATTTTCTATTTTTTCCGGAATATATTTTAACACCTCATGAACAGCATTAACCCATTTATATTTACCATTTGCATGTATTTTACTATTATAAAAACTTACAAGTGGAATATTATTTTTTAGCCTCCAGTTATATATATATCTGATTCTATCAGTTTTATCATTCCACACTCTTATTAAATTCTCTTTCCAATTTTCACATAATACTTCATCTAAATCTAAAGCAATACATATATCTGCATCATTAGGAATAAGTTTCAATGATTCATTTCTTGCATCATCAAATCTCCAAGGTGTAATTTTTTTAACTTTAACTTTAACACCTAATTTTTTCAATTTATCCACACTATTATCATTTGAGCCTGTATCTAGAACACATATATAATCAGAATTTTTTATAGAATTATACCATCTATCAACAAATTTTTCTTCATTTTTACATATAGCATATACACAAGTTTTATATTTCATAATTCACCTCTATATATATTATGAAAATATATAAAATATATTTAAATTTAAAAGAGTATATTTTAATAAAAAAAGAAATTTAAATTTAACAACTTATTAGATTATGATTGAAATTTATAATAATTTTAAAATCAATGTTTCATATAACATTAAAACCTCATTTTTATGTAAAAGAAATGAGGTTTTAAAATATTTCGTGTTTGATATTCTATGGTCCAGTAGGTCCTGTTGGTCCCGTTGGTCCAGTATCACCAGTAGGCCCTGTTGGTCCCGTTGGTCCAGTATCACCAGTAGGCCCTGTTGGTCCCGTTGGTCCAGTATCACCAGTAGGTCCCGTTGGTCCAGTA
>CASFKI010000024.1:0-16779 GCA_949295285.1 uncultured bacterium | reverse complement strand
GTATGGTAATAATTATTGAATTTTAAGACTAAAAATGATATTATAATTAAGTAAAATAATAAGTGTTGCATGGAGGAATACTATGAATAAAAAAGGGTTTACTTTGATAGAAGTAATATTAAGTATAGTTCTTGTAAGTGTAGTTTTAACTTCTATGCTTGCTACTTTAGTAAAATTAAGAGAAAATTATTCTATTGTAAATGAAAATACAGATGCTTTAATATATAGTTCAAGTGTATCAAGAATATTGAATAATGATTTAAGCAAAAATGGTGGAATTAGATATGTTAATTGTAATGTTGAAGGAGATAGTTGTAATATTATACTTGCTAATAATCAAAGAAGAAGAATTACAATAATTACAAATGAAATATCTCCTTTTGTAACAACAGGATTAAATCAAAATAATGAAAGTGTTAGTATATCTGGAATATATTGCGATAGCACTCCTAAATGCAAAATAAAAAATGGTACATGTGAAAGAAATGAAGAAGGACAAATAATATATTATTGTCCTATTAAAAATATTACTACTACGCTTAAATATGAAGATATGACAGATGTTGTTGATCAAAATCAAGATGGAAAATTAATTTATTTAAAATCATTAACTTTAACAAAGAATAATGATGCTCAAAAAGATAGAATATATACTGTAGGCTATATTTTTGGAAAAATGAGTTTTGACAGTTATGAATATGAGAGCACTAATAAGTTTGTGGATCCTATTAATAAAATATCTCCATTTAGAAATAGAATTTCTACAATAAATATAGAAATAAATGATATGATAGATCAAAATGATTCTACATATAGTATTACTCTATATTCAGCATCAAGTTTTGCGCCTGGAATGAATGTCGGAGATGAAATCAAACTAGTATTTGATGCAGATTATGGTATAGAAAATGATATAAATAATATTACCGTTCCAAATGATGAGTTAGTTGTTAAATATGGCGTTGGGTATTATGTTTATAATATAACGGAAGAAGGAAAAACAAATATATTAAAAGAAGTTAATAAAATACAAGTTCCAACTGCCGTATCTAAAAATGGATATAGTTATACATTTGATGGATATTATTATGAATATAATCGCAATGGAACTACTGAAGAGGTGCAAATAGTTGATGAAAATGGAAACATAATTGCAACAAATACATATTTTATTATTTATCAAGATGTAGTTGATGGCAATATAATTACAA
The DNA here is from genome assembly GCA_949295285.1 of uncultured bacterium. Taxonomy (GTDB): domain Bacteria; phylum Bacillota_I; class Bacilli_A; order RF39; family UBA660; genus CAG-1000. Next base: position 15,568 of record CASFKI010000024.1, on the reverse strand, counting down.
TAAAAGATAGGACACTATATGCAAAGTGGCACTAGTTAGTAAAGAAAATATTAATTTTATTATTAATATTTTTTTAATATTTATTTTGAATTCTGATAGTATTGAAAAACTTTGAAATAATACACTTAAACCACTAAAATTTAATAAAAATGATATTATAAATATTTTATTGTTTAAATCAATATTTAAATTTGATGTATTAATAATTCCATTAGTTAATTCTAAAATACCACTAATTAATATTTGAAGTGTATCATTGATATTTATATAATGGTTAAATATATTAATGATAATAGTAAATATTATAATGTTTCCAAGTATTGTATACAAAGTATTTATGGATTTTGTTATGCTATTTTTAAGCATATTAAAGAAATTATTTTTATTTTCTATATTTATTGAATTATTTATAAAAATATTATTATTTTTTCTTAAGTATAAGCCGATTGATATATTATTAATTAAACATCCAATATATAGAAATATACCAATTTTAATATTGTTAAATAATATAATTCCAATAGTGCCTATAACAAAAGAAATTGATGGAAAATATGTATAAGTTAATAAATTGCTTATAGATTTATTATCAATTAAATTGTTATCTATCATATTTTTAATATAAACAGCATTATTTGGATGACTAGATAATAAACTTAATATAAAAACAGTAGTACAGTTGTAATCAATATTAAATAATTTAGATATAAATTTTCCTATAAAGCTGTTTTTAATAAAAATTTGATAATTATAATGTATCAAAATATCACTTAATAAAATAAATGGAAATATTGATATAAATACTTTATTAAAAAATAATAATGATGCATCTTTAACTGAAAATAACACAATATCTATATTAAATAAAAATATAAATAATATAAATGTTAAAATAATATATTTCTTCATATGTGATATAATATTATTGAAAGGATACAAATATGATTAAAAAAGTAATTAATGAAATAAAAGAAAATAAATGGTTTTATATATTTATAGTAATAATAATAACAATGGGAATAATTCCACTAGATTATGAGATATATACGCCAGGTGGTCTTGAGAACTTAAATGATAGAATAATAGTCGATAATGCTTATGATTATGATGGAAGTTTTAATTTAACATATGTTTCTGCAAGAAGAGCAACTCCTATTAATTTAATTATTGCATTTTTAATGCCCTCATGGGATATAGTTGATTTAGACGAATCAAGAGTTGAAAATGAAAGTGCCAAAGAAATAGAAGAAAGAGGGAAAGTTTATTTAAAAGAAACAAGTTATGATGCTGTGATTGCAGCATTTAAGTCAGCTAATCTTGAATATGAAATAACAAATCAAAATTTAACAATTAGTTATGTTTTTGATAGTGCAGAAACAAATTTAAAAATTGGTGATATTATTAAAAGTATAAATGGAGTTGAAATAAATGATTACGATAGTTTAAAAAATGAATTACTTAAATATAAAGTAAATGATAGAATAAACATACAAATATTAAGAGATAATAATGAGAAAGAATGTTATAGTGTTCTTAAAGAAGAAAATGGAACTTTAGTTATTGGTATTTCTCTTGCAATATTAAAGGAAGTTAAAACTAATCCCAAAGTAGAATTTGTATTTGAAGACAATGAAAGTGGTTCATCAAGAGGATTATTATGCGCTCTTGATATATATAATAAAATAACTGAATATGATTTAACAAAAGGTAGAATAATAAGTGGAACAGGAAGCATTGATGAAAATGGAATAGTTGGAGCTATAAGTGGAGTTAAATATAAATTATTAGGTGCTGTTAAAAAAGGTGCTGATGTATTTATAGTTCCAAAAGATAATTACGAAGAAGCAATTAAATTAAAAGAAGAAAATAATTATAATATAGAAATTATAACGGCAACAACACTTGACGATGTAATAGAAAAATTAAAATAAGCATTCTATTTGAATGCTTTTATAGTGTTTTATATATATATAGATAATTATATATATGAAAGGAGCACTATGAAAAATATATTAATAAAAGATATTCCAATAAATGATCGCCCAAGAGAAAGATTTATAAAATATGGAGCTTCTAGCTTATCAAATGAAGAAATATTATCTATTATATTAAAAACAGGAATCAAAAATAAATCTGTTAAAGATTTATCAAATCAAATATTAAAATCAATAAACGATATAAGCGAACTTAAGAATATTACTTTAAATAAATTAATGAAAATAGATGGAATTGGCAGTGTTAAAGCTATAGAAATATTAGCATCTTTAGAACTTGGCAAAAGAGTATATTATAAAAAAGAAAAATTAGATATTAAACTAAACACAACAACTAAAATATATAATTATTTTAAAGATTTGTTTATTGATGAAAAACAAGAAAATTTTTATGCAATATATTTAAATTCAAAATCAAAATTAATATCATACAGATTATTATTTAAAGGAACTATTAATTCATCTAGTGTTCATCCAAGAGAAGTTTTTAAATATGCATTTTTAGAAAGTGCTTACTCAATTATTGTAATACATAATCATCCAAGTGGAGACTCATCGCCTAGTAAAGAAGATGAAGAAACCACAAATGCACTTATGAAAATAGGAAAATTAGTTGCAATACCAGTAATAGACCATATTATATTTGGAGATGAAAATTATTTTAGTTTTTATGAATATATAAATACTAAATAGAATATTATTTATTATGACATATGAAGAATATAAAAATAAAAAAAATAATAATAAGAAAAAGAAGACTTGGATAAAAAAATTAATAAGTAAATTTTTTACCATTATTATATTTACTATGAGTATATTAATAATAAGCAATTTTAGCCCTAAATTTCGTTCATTTTTAATTGATGATGTATTAAACAAAACAATGGACTTTACTTTATTTAATAATATAATTGATAATTTTACTAATGTATTTACGCCACCAAAAGCAGATAAAGTTGTAAATAATGAAATAGAAAAAAGTGAAGAATATTTAGATGGTAAAAAAATTTATATGACTTCAACTGATCAAGTATATTTAAAAAATTCTGGTATTGTCACATTCATAGGAGAAAAAGAAGGATATGGAAATACTATAATTATACAACAAAGTGATGGGTATTATGCTTGGTATGGAAATATAAATGAAAGCATTAAATTATATGATTATGTTGAAAGTGGCAATTCAATAGGAACATCTAGTAATTTTTATTATTATGTTTTATATAAAGACGATACTCCAATAACAAATGAAAATTAAAATACATAATTCAAGTTACATATTAATATTAATAGCTTTTCTAGCTGGGTATTTTGAATATATATATTTACTATTGTTAATTATTATTGTTCATGAAAGTGGGCACTATATATTTGGATTAATAGGGGGTATTAAAGTATCTAGAATAGAAGTATACCCTTTTGGTGGAATTACAATATATGATAGTCAGCTAAATATAAGTATTAGAAAAGAATTATTTTGTTTGTTAGGTGGAATAATATTTCAGTTATTATTTTATTATCTAATATATATTTTATATACAAATAATTTTGTAAACAATAACACATTTAATATATTTAATAGAATAAATATATTATTAATATCATTTAATTTTATGCCAATATTACCTCTTGATGGTGGTAAATTATTAAATTTGATCTTGGATTATTTTTTTTCATATAAACTATCAAATATAATATCAATTGTTGCTTCATTAATATTTATTGTTATATTTATGTTTTATAATAAAACATTTTTTGCTTTTGTATTATCAATATTTTTAATTAAAAATGTTATTTTAGAATTAATAAATATAAAAATTAAATACAATAAATTTTTGTTAGAAAGATATTTATATAATTATAGTTTTAAAAAAATAAAAATAATCAAGAATATAAATTCACTAAAAAGAGAATATACTCACATTATTAATAATACTTTTGAAAGTAAAATTCTTAAGTTAATGTTTGACATAAGCAAATAATTATGTTAAAATACTCATGTTTGTAGAAATCTTTCTCTACAACCGCATTAAAAAGGTTATTTAAAAAGTGTATACTTACCTTGAGAGCGAGTCTTATTGAAAGGAGAATTTAAATGAAAGCAATATTTGTGACTGGTGGAAAACAATATATGGTTGAAGAAGGACAAGAACTATATGTAGAAAAACTAGATGGTGCAGTGGATAGTGAAGTTGTTTTTGATGAAGTTTTATATGTTGATGGTAAAGTTGGTACTCCTATTGTTAAGGGAGCAAAAGTAGTTGCTAAGATTTTAAAACATGGTAAACAAAAGAAAATCCTTGTATTCAAGTATAAACCAAAGAAAAAATATAGAAAAACTCAAGGACATAGACAACCATATACTAAAATAGTTATTAAATCTATAACAAAATAATGATTAAAGTAAAAATTATTAAAAAAGAGGGTACAATCGAGAGTATTCATGCGCATGGACATGCAGAATATGATGAATATGGAAAAGATATAGTATGTGCATCATTTAGTACAATGCTTATTATTACTATAAATATAATAATTAATATTGACTCTAAATCTATTAGTTATACTGATAGTAATGATTTAAAAATTATTAATATTAAGAAAGATAATATAACAAATAGTATTCTTGAAACTTTAGTTGATATGATATATGAATTAAAGGATAATTATGATAAAAATATTATGATTAAGGAGGAAAGCCATGATTAAAATGAATTTAAATATACAATTATTTGCATCAAAAAAAGGTGTTGGTTCTACTAAAAATGGTAGAGATTCTGCTGGCCGTAGATTAGGAGCTAAATTAAGTGATGGCCAAGTAGCCAAAGCTGGTGCTATTATCTATCGTCAAAGAGGAACTAAAATTTATCCTGGAGTAAATGTTGGCATGGGAAAAGATCATACATTATATTCTAAGATAAATGGAAATGTTAAATTTGAAAGAAAAGGAAAAGATAAAAAACAAGTTAGCGTTTATTAATATTAAACTATTTTGATTTATTCAAAATAGTTTTTATATATTATTTGTATAGAAATATGTCGATTTTTACTTGAAATTGATAAAATTTTGTAATATAATCAAATATAGTCATGAAGGGAGGGAAGATGTAATAATGACACGGGTAGAAGTAAAAGATGGTAATGTTGAAAGTGCATTAAAACGTTTCAAGATTAAAGTACAAAGAAGCGGAATCCCAACTGAAATGAAAAAAAGAAAAGAATACAACAAGCCAGGAATTCTTAGAAGAGAAGCTAAAAAAGAAGCTATTAAAAATGCAAAAAAGCATAATAAACAAAGATATTAATAAAGGGATGTGAGTTAAAGTGCTATATGAGACTATTTCTAAAGATATGATTAATGCAATGAAAAATAAAGATAAAGATACAGTAAGTACTTTAAGATTATTAAAATCTGCGATTGATTTATATTTAGTTAATAATAAATTAGAAAGAAATAATGCTAGTGATGAGGTCGTTATTGATGTCGTTAGTAAGCAAGTTAAAACTCATAAAGAAAGTATAGAAGAATTTAAAAAAGGAAATAGACAAGACTTAATAGACAATCTTAATAAAGAAATAACTATATTAAGTAAATATTTGCCTAAACAATTATCAGAAGAAGAAATTAGGAGTGAAATAGATAAAGTATTTGATAAACTAAAACCAACTTCTATTAAAGATATGGGTTCTATTATGAAAGAACTTGGACCTATATTTAAAGGAAAAGCTGATATGAAAGAAGTAAACAATATTGTAAGAGAGAAATTAAATTAATAAAAACCTAATTGCATATAAATTAGGTTTTTTAATATATTTTAATTATTAGATTAATATTTATTAAAACAATAAAAATTTAATTGATAAATTTATAAAAAAATTATATAATATTGCGTAATAAATGAAAGGGTTGTTTTGTATGTTAGATTTTACATTATTGTCGAAAGAAGAAATTCTATTCAATTATTATAATAATAAGCAAATAGATATATTGAAAAAGATTGGTATAAAGAGTGCAGTTACTGATTTTTCTATTTTACTTGGTGCAGAGGTATCATCTAATGAATTTATTAATAATGAAAATAATTTAAAAAATAGAATTGGATATTGGTGGACAAGAACATTTGAAGAAGACGATAGAGAAAAGGAATTATGTTATAATAATGAAGATATTTTGTTTAGAAAGAAAATGTATCTTCTTAACGACGACAAAGCATATTACATTGGAAGTTATGCTAGAAAAGCTATGGTTAATATTCGAAATATTGGTATTCGCCCGGCGATAAAGTATTCATCAATCTCACAATTATGTAAAAATAAAAAAAATAATGAGTTTGATATTTTAGAAGTAGAATATGGAGAATATCCTCAAACTATTGTAAGTGAAAGTTTTTCTAATATATTAGAAAATTTATATAAAAATAAAAAAATAAAAAAACTGGAAAGATATATACTACCGATTCTGTTAATTATAAAAATATAAATACAAATTTTATTCCAAGAGAGCATATTGAATATGAATTCATGGGAGAAAAGTATATACGTTTTGTTGGAGATTCAAATTGTAATGGAAAAGTATTATCTGATGGTAGAATTATTAAAGAATCAGAAGTTTATTGGGTTCGAGTTGAACCAATAAAGTGGTTAGTTGATGAAAAAGCCAATATCGCACTTGCTAAAAAAATTCTTTTTTCTGGTGTACAATTTAAGCATAATAAATATTATATTGGTGATTTTAATAAAACTATTATAAAGCAATTTATGGATAAATATTTTTCACAGGAAATAAAGTTAAACAAATCCAAAAAGGTTAAAAATAAAAAAGAGAGGAAGACATTAATTAACGATATTATTAGAAAACATTATATTACTAAATATTTAAAAGAATTGTACTTTATATACAATAAATTGATTATTTTATATTCAGAAAATAAAATAGATTATAGTTATATTCAAAGTGCAAATAAATTAATTAATGAAGATTTTATTAAAGAAAAAGAGACTAAAAAAATATATAGTGAGTTTGAAAGAAGATTAATACAAATGCAAAAAATTTATAATGATGCTTGTGATGAAATAAAATATAAAAAGAAAAAATAGTTAAATATTTACTTTTATGAAAATTTTTATAATTTAAATATAATTTTAATTAATTGTAAAAAAATATATAAACCTCTTTTTTTTTATATAATTTTGTGCTAAAATATATACGCTTTAAGAAAAAAACATGTTTATTGATTCATTATTCTAGTGCTTAATAATTTAAGTGAATAGTGATTTAAAGATAAACAGAAGAATTAACGAAAGGAGAGATTAAAATGGCAGTAATTGCAAAAAGTTATTTATTAGAAGCAGGAGTTCACTTTGGACATCAAGCTAAAAGATGGAATCCTAAAATGAAAGAATTTATTTTTACTATAAGAGATGATATTCATATTATTGATTTACAAAAAACTGTTGAGAAAATTGAAGAAGCTTACGATGCACTTCTTAAAGCATGTGAAAATGGCGGTAAGGTTCTATTTGTAGGTACTAAGAAACAAGCTAAAGAAGCTAGTATCGAAGAAGCTGCAAGATGCAAGAGTTTTTATGTTACCGAAAGATGGTTAGGAGGTACTTTAACTAATTTTAGAACAATTAGAGATAGAGTTAAAAGACTTATCGAAATTGAAAAAATGGAAGAAAGTGGAAAGTTTGAATTACTTCCTAAAAAAGAAGTGGTTAAGATCCAAAAAGAATATGAAAGATTAAATAAATTATTATCAGGCATTAGAGATATGGAAAATTTACCAAAAGCTATAATAATTGTAGATCCAAGAGTAGAAATAAATGCTATTAAAGAAGCTAGAAGATTACATATTCCAGTATTTGGAATTGTAGATACAAATTGTGATCCTGATGATGTAGACTATGCTATTCCAGCAAATGATGATGCTGTTAGAAGTGTAAAAGTGGTTTTAGGTGTTCTTGCTAATGCTGTTTGTGAAGCAAATGGTTTAGAATTAGTAGACTATGTTACTGAGGAAGAAAATACAACTAAAGGTGGAAAAGAAATTAAAGTTGAAACTAAAGTTGTTGAACTAGATGATGAAGAAGAAAAGAATACTAAGAATGAAGAAATAAAAGAGACTATTAAAGAAGAAAAACAAGAAGTTAAAGAAGAAAAACCAGATTATTCTAAAATGACAGTAAGTGAATTAAAAAAATTAGCTAAAGATGCTGGTATTAGTGGTTATTCTACTATGAAAAAAGATGAATTAATTTCATCACTAAATTAAGGAGGATGTATGAATATTAGTGCAAGTATGGTTAAAGACCTAAGAGAAAAAACTGGAGCAGGAATGATGGATTGCAAGAAGGCATTAGTTGAATCTAATGGTGATATGGATAAAGCAGTCGATTATTTAAGAGAAAAAGGTATTTCTAAAGCTGCTAAGAAAGCAGAAAGAATTGCTGCAGAAGGATTATCTAATATTTATATTGATGGTAATAAGGCAGTTGTTATTGAATTAAATAGTGAAACTGATTTTGTTGCTAAAAACTCTGAATTTAAAGATTTATTGAATACTATTGGAAATTCTATATTATCAAGTGAAGTTGATACTCTAGAGGATGCATTAAACATTAAAGTTGGTGAAGATACTATTAATGATTTAATCATTAATTCAACTGCAAAAATAGGTGAAAAAATAAATCTTAGAAGAATTAAAAAAGTAACTAAAGAAGATAATCAAACATATGGAGCATACCTACATATGGGTGGAAAAATTGCATCATTAGTTATAATTAATGGTAATAATGAAGAAGTAGCAAAAGATGTTGCTATGCAAGCAGCAGCAATGAGACCTCTTTATGTAACTATAGATAGCGTTCCTAATGAAGATTTAGAACATGAAAAAACAATTATTAGAGAACAAGTAATAAATGAAGGCAAGAAACCTGAATTTGCTGATAAAATTGTTGAAGGTAGAATTAGAAAATTCTATGAAGAGACGGTTTTAGAAGAGCAAGTATTTATTAAAGATTCTTCTCTTACAATAAAAGGTTATTTAGAAAAAAATAATTGCAAATTATTAGATCTTATTAGATTTGAAGTAGGCGAGGGAATGGAAAAGAGAAACGAAAACTTTGCTGAAGAAGTAATGAGTCAAATAAAATAAACTTTGAAAAAGTTTATTTTATTTTATTATAATAGGCTAATTATGTCACTAAAATACAACAAAATTCATAACTTATTAATGAATAGAAATAAAGGAGTGGATTATATGTGTAATAATAATGACAATAATAGTCAAAATTGTATTTTAGAAATATTGCAAGTTATAAATGTATTACAATCTAATGCTTGTCCTGATAATTGTTTATTATCTTGTGATAGACCAGCTCTTGGTGGTGGAAGTAATTGTGTTATATGTAATACAAGACCTATAATGCTATATACTTGTTGTGGAAATGGAACTCCATGGAGTATGCCTATTAGTAGAAATGAAACAGATGTTACTAGTTCTGTATTTAGAGTTGAAAAAATAGATTGTGGTTGTTGTACTTTTAGAGTACTTGCGCCAAATCCAGATACAACAAGTTTATATCCTTATGTTGCTACTGATTCAGTATTTACTATGGATAGCAAATGTTTATGTAGTATTAGGTGTTTAAATGATACATATGTAGAGTGTATATAAAATAAGGTTCATTTGAACCTTATTTTTTTGATATAATATATTAGGAAGTGTTTTATGAAAGAATATGAAAATGAATTATATAAAAAAGGAATTAAATTAATCGCTGGGGTTGATGAAGTTGGAAGAGGTCCATTAGTAGGTCCAGTTGTTTGTGCTTGTGTAATATTACCAAGTGATTATTATAATGAACAAATAAATGATTCAAAAAAATTATCTGAGAAAAAAAGAGAACAATTATATGATATTATTATGCAAAATGCTATAAGTATAGGTATCGGGGAAAGTAGTGAAGATGTTATTGATGAAATAAATATATTACAGGCTACAAAAAAAGCAATGATTGAAGCAATAAATAATTGTAGTGTGAAACCAGAACATATATTAATAGATGCTGTTAAGTTAGACATTGATATACCTTCTACTTCAATAATTAAAGGAGATGCTAAAAGTCAATCGATTGCTGCTGCATCAATAATTGCTAAGGTAACAAGAGATAGAAAAATGATAGAATTAGATAAGAACCATCCAGAATATAATTTTGCTAAAAATAAAGGATATGGTACTAAAAAACACATAGAAGCAATTGAAAAATATGGTTTAATTAAAGAACATAGGAAAACATTTGCTCCATGTAATTTATATATCAAAAAATAAAATGTTTTTTTATTGATTTTTTAAAATTTATATATTATTATTTATATAGATATTAATAAAAAAATATGGTAATTAAACATACTTGGAGGTTTTATGAATAAGATAATAAATACTGATGAAAAATTAACTGAGGAAGAAATTTTAAATTCTTTAAAAGAAAAATTAGTTAAAGAATGTAATGTTAATAATTTATGTGAAGATTTAAAAATAAGTAATTATGATTTATTTGGGTATGTTAAAAAATTAAAAGATAGTGGAATTAATATATCTATAATGAATAAAGGAAATGAAGTATATTTAATTATAAATAATCATCCTGATTATACAAAAGAAACTATATATAATATAGAAGAGGATATAAATTCTACTACTAAAATAGGTGTCATATCTGATTTGAGGTTTGGCTCTAAAAATGAACAAATCACTATATTAAATGATATATTTAAGAAGTTTGCTAAAGATAATGTCAAGTATGTTATAATTACCGGTAATTTATTAGAAGGTAAATATAAGAAATCTGATGAAAATGTTTATGGTAAGAGTTTAATTAGTAATGATGGGTTCAATCAAGCTGATCATTTAATTGAATATTTTCCAAAAGTAGAAGGAATTAAAACTTTATTTATAACGGGCGATAAAGATCATAGTTGGGCTAAAGAATTAAATGTCGGCGAATATATTGCTAAAAATAGGGATGATATGATTTATTTAGGGCCTAAGAGTTGTACTATAAACTTTAATAATGTTTCTATAAAATTAGAATGTTTAAAAAAGCAAGGTGAGTCTTATACAATTGCATATCCAGCTCAAAAATATAATAGAAGTATGTCTAGTTATGAGGATTATGATTTAATATTTTTAGGAGGAACATTAACCGCTCAAGAATTTCCTAAAATAAGAGATACTAGAATATTTACTATACCATCTGTTGTTGAAAGAACGCCTAAGATGAAAGCTGATTCTCAGCAAAATACAATGGGTGCTTATGAATTTGAAATACAATATAATAAGACTGGAAAACTAAAACATGTAAGTGCGACATTATCCCCTTATTATGTTCCAAGTAAAGAAAACTATTTAACTATTAGTCCTTTTGAATTGAAAAAAGATTGTGATGATTTTCAGCAAGTAATAACTAAAAATAATGTTAAAAGTCAAAGTGAATTATTTAAAACTCTTGACAAATTTTATAAAATAATGAAAAAAGAAGAATCATTTGAATCATTAAAAAATAGATTGGGGATGAATTCTAATGAATTATATGGTATTATAGATATGCTTCAATTTTATGGAAGAAATGTTGAAGTTGTTGATATTAATAATGAGTTAGTCGTTAGAAAAAATATCCAAAGAAGAAAATATAGTGATATTAAAATTCCAAAAGAAGAGTTATCTATAAAGCAATTTGGAGTTGTATCTGACACTCATTATGGAAGTATTTGGTGTCAACCAAGCATGGTTAACACATTTGCTTATGAAGCATATAATAGAGGAATTACTGATATGTATCATATTGGCGATATATCAGATGGTGACTATTCAAAAATAAGGCCTAATCATGTAAATGAAGTATTTGTATGGGGAGCAAGCGGTCAAGTAGATTATGTTGCGAAAGTATTGCCTAAATATCCTGGTATGAAATGGAAAGGTATTACTGGAAGTCATGATCAAAGTCATTCATTTAATTATGGACCTTTTATATTTGGAAAAGAGCTTGCTAAAAGAAGAGATGATTTTGAATATTTAGGGCAAGATAGAGCATATGTTTATTATGATAACTGTAAAATTGAATTATTTCATCCAGGTGGTGGATCATCTAGAATACTCTCAACTAAACCACAAAATGGAATAGATCAAATACCATCTAATTCTAAACCTAAATTATCACTAAGAGGACATTATCATAAAGTATACTATATGCTATATAGAAATATACATCTATTATTATGTCCTTGTAATGTAGATCAATCATCATTTATGATGAAAAATGAAATACCTAATTTAATGGGAAATTATTTTGTAACTATTTGGTATGATGATAATGGAGATATACATTATATAAATACAGAACCTATGTTATTTTCAGTAGATGATGTTAGAAAAAATGATTGGGAAAATCCAAAAAAATATATTAAAAATAAAATATTAGCAAATAAAAAATAAAGGAGGTTTTATGGATATCAGATATATTTTAAATCCATACATAGGAATGGATGAACTTTGTAGACCATGGTTAGTAAATTATTCAATGATTAAAAATATAGAGTATTTAAAATATATTCAAAAAAAAGAAAATAAAAATAAAGAAGATGAAGAAAAATCAAATATAAAATTAAGTTTAAAAAAGAAATAATAGTTGAATTAAATTTGATTTTGTGATAACATTTATTTAGCGATGAAAAATGTGATGGTAAAGCATTTGAGGCTATAGTTATAAAGCGATTCTCTTAGAATAAATAAGGTGGAACCGTCCGATTGGACCCTTATGTTACTCTTGGAGTTTTTTTATTATAGGAGGTAATTATGGATAAGGAAATAAGTATGGAACAAATGACTAATTTTTGTAAAAATTATGGTTTTATATTTCAAGGAAGTGAAATATATGGTGGACTTGCAAATACATGGGATTATGGCCCTCTTGGAAGTAGATTAAAAAATAATATTAAAGATGCTTGGAGAAAAAGATTTATTCAACAAAGAAATAATGCATATGAAATAGATGCAGATATTTTAATGCATCCAAAAGTATGGGAAGCATCAGGTCATGTCGCGTCATTTTCAGATCCACTAATTGATTGTAAGGAATGTAAAATGAGGCATAGAGCAGATAATTTAATTAATGATTTTACTTCTTCATCAATTGCTGATAGTATGACTAAAGAAGAAATGATTAATTATATTAAAGAAAATAATATTAAATGTCCTAATTGTAATAAATCTAATTTTACTGATATTAGAGAGTTTAATTTAATGTTTCAAACATATAGAGGTGTAACTAATGATAATAAAAATGTTGTTTATTTAAGGCCAGAAAATGCTCAAGGAGAGTATGTTAATTTTTTAAATGTTCAAAGAAGTATGAGATGTAAATTGCCATTTAGTATTGGTCAAATTGGAAAAGCATTTAGAAACGAAATTACTCCTGGGAATTTTACATTTAGAACAATAGAATTTGAACAAATGGAATATCAAACCTTTTGCAAAAAAGGAGAAGATATGGAATTGTATGAATATTTCAAAGAATATGGTAAAAAATTTTTTATAGATCTTGGTATTAAAGAAGAAGATTTAAGATTCCATGATCATGAAAAATTAGCACACTATGCATCAGCTGCTTGTGATATAGAATATAAATTTCCATTTGGATGGGGTGAAATAAATGGAACGCATAATAGAACAGACTTTGATTTATCAGCTCATCAAAAATATAGTAGTATATCTCAAACATATTTAGATCCAGATACAAATGAAAAATATATTCCATACATTATAGAATCAACATATGGACTAGATAGAACAGTATTAGCTATATTATTTAGCGCTTATCATGTTGAAAAATTAGAAAATGATGAAAGAGAAGTATTAAAATTGCATCCTTTTTTATCACCATATAAAGTAGCTGTTTTACCATTAGTTAAAAAATATCATAGTGAGAAAGCTAAAGAAATATATAAAAAATTATCTAATTGTTTTATGTGCTCTTATGATGAGACTGCATCTATTGGTAAAAGATATAGAAGAGCAGATGTAATTGGAACACCATTTTGCATAACTATTGATAATGAGACATTAAATAGTAATACAGTTACTCTTAGATTTAGAGATACTATGGAGCAAATAGTTTTGAATGTAGATGAAGTTGCATCTTATGTCGAAGATAAAATTAAATTTTAAATTAATATCTATTGATAGAAAATATATTATGTGATAAAATTATTATATAATATAGAGCGAGGAGGAAAATATGGGTGTAATTAAATTACCTAATTTGTTTTTACCTGATGATGCTGGTATTGATAATGATGAAATTGAAATAAAAGAAACTAGTAAAAGTAGTAATAAAGATTATAAAAATAAAACTATATTAGTAGAACCAAGAGCTTTTTCTGAAGCACAACAAATAGCGGACTATTTAAAAGCTAGAAATCAAGTTGTTGTAAACTTTAAAAGAGTTACTTCAGATGTATCTAAAAGAATATTAGATTTTCTAAATGGTATTATATATGCAATTGATGGAACAATTCAAAAATTAGGGCCTGGTATTGTAATATGTGCACCAAAAGGTTTTGAAATTGAAGGAAAAATATCTGATGAAGACAGTAAAAAGTCAAATAAAAAAGAGGATTTGTCTGATTGGTAGAATAAAATAAAAATATAGAGGTGGAGCATGAAAAAATTTGATACAGTTTTTCGTGGTTATGATAAATATCAAGTACAAAGATTTTTAGATGATGTTATTAAAAACTATGAAGCGTTACTTAATAAAAGTAAGAAAACAGAAGAAGAAAATAAAAAATTAATTGAACAAATAGTTTATTACCAAAGAATAGAAGAAACTATGAATAGAGCTATATATAATGCGGAAAATGCTGGTGATCAAATTAAATCAACTGCTAGAAAAGAAGCAGAAACATTAATTACTCAAGCAAGGCATAATGCAAATAGAATAATAAATGATGCATTATTAAAAGCCGAAAGAGCACAAAATCATGCAGATCAATTAAAAAGGAATACTAATATATTAAAAAGAAGATTAAGACAAATTATTGAAAACCAATTGGAAGTTATTGAAGAAATAGATAGTGTTGACTTCAGTGATGTAGATAGCAAATATAATTAAGTTGTGAAAACAACTTTTTTATTTAAGAATAAAATAACTATCAAAGATATTTACAATGAAATATTAATTAAGTGTCTATTTTGATTTTAATAAAATTTTTTTCAAATACTGGCTTTTGTATTGATTAATTTTATTATTTGTCATTATCTCAACATATCTGATGAGAATTATTTTTATAATTTAAAATAATTAATAATACTAATTATAAGTTTAAGATTAAATTTATTTTTTTAAAATTATTATACTCTTTTTTATACTATATTATCTATTTAATAAAATAAAGACTTTTTAATACAAATTTGATAAAATATTATTAGAAAGGCTAACTATGAAAAGTCAATAGTTTTTCTTAAAAAAAATAAAATTGGAAATAATTCCACGCCAAAAAGATTTCACAAAGT
>CASFKI010000023.1:0-38613 GCA_949295285.1 uncultured bacterium | reverse complement strand
TCATTACTTATCCTCCTTATATTAATTTTAACATATAAAAAATCTACACGCTTTTTATTTCGTGTAGATTTTTTTCAAATCACTTCTAATTGTCTTTTTTAATTGCTATTAAAATTACTTCAGTGGGATAATATTTATTCCCAAAGTATCTTAAAAAATATTTATATTTGTCGTTGATAGAATATATTAATTTTGGTATTTTCCATAAATCATTATGATTATGATATACTGCAATATCTAATATTGGAGTGTCTTTTTTAATATGATTTATAGCACCATTTAATGCTTTTTCTTCATTGCCTTCTATATCTATTTTAATTATATCTATTTTTTCTTTTATATCTTTATCAAGAGAAGTGCTTAGTATTTGCTTAATTCCAATATTACTTACTTTATTAGCAGAACTACTAATTGAATTATCATTCATATAAAAAATAGATGTTCTATCCATAATAGCTGTTTTTTTATATATTATGTTTGGATAGTTTTTAAGGTTCTTTTGCATAATTTTTATACTTTCATCTGTAATTTCATATGCATAAATTTTTTTGTATTGTAAGAATGTATTTATATAATTAACAATAGTATCACCTGTATACGCTCCGATATCAACATATATAGCATTTTTATTTGGCTTTACCAAATCTAAATCAAAATATTGATTATAATTATTTTCATAAGATTTACCCAACTCATTAAAATCATTATTATACCAATAATTTAATATACTATATAAAATTTGTTTTGAGCGATAATCTCCTAAATTTTTATAAAGCCATAAAAACTCATCTGTGTGTTCTTTTAATACTTCACATCTATTTTCTAATTCATCAAATATATTTTTTTCATAATCTAAATTTCCCCAATAATTAAATGTAGATAAAAATTTTTCTATTGATTTTTTATTACTATCATTTATATTTAAATATGATTTTTTAATATTATCAAATATATCATTTTTGTTTAGTACATTTAGTTCCTTTATTAAATTATAAAATTTTACATCTAATCTATTCAAATAAATCACCTATATAATAATATGTTATTATTTTATAATTATTATTTTTTATCATTATGAGCATTTATTCCATATTTATTTGTAATAGGGTCTTTATATAAAAAATTTTTAAATGGGACATAGGTATTCATGATATAAAAGAAAAATATTATAATTAATCCAATAATTCCGATATGGGTAAAAAATATGTTTGATACTTCGATATTAATTAATTTACTAAATGCTAGTTGACCGATAATAATTGAAATGACAAAACTACTAATATCTATAAATAAAATTGGTTTTTTTGTAATTTTAGTATATGAATAAAATATAAATGGAATAATTAGAAGCATTATAAGTAAACTAATAAAACGCGCAAAAAATAAATTAGGATTATCATAATAAAAATGATATTCAATAATTAGCCATAATAATGATGGTGCAATTATTAATTTTAAATGTTCCCAAGTGGATTCATTAACAGAAGTAAAATAACCAACGATCTTATTGTGATTAAACCAATCATAAAAGAAATGACTTAAACTTCCTAATATAATAATAAAAAATGTACCATATATCTCAATCATATAAATATCACCCTATAATGATTATATTAGTTGAATATAAAATTATTTCTAATATTATTAATATAAATTGAATTTTTAGTATAAAAACATTGTACATATTAAATAATTAATGTAAAATAAAAATATATGATCAAGGTGAAATTATGACTGATTTAAGTTTAAAAATCAATAAAAATGAGTTTATAAATGAAATGAAAATAATTATGGAATATATATCAAATTCTAATAATAAAATTAGTGATTATGATATAAATAGTTTTTTATGTTTTTCTAGTTTAGCTATTGAATTAATAAATAATCAAGCAGATTTTGAGAGACTATCAACGATGATATTAAATATATCTGACAAGCAAAAAGCTTATATAAAGCGTGAATCAAAAAAATTTTCTAAATTTATACTTGAAAATAAAGATGTGTTAAATACTATATTTAATAATGCTTATAATTTTTTTACAGATGAAATTAAATTTGAATTATGTGATAAAAATATATTTCGAGAATACAATTATGAAGAATTTAGAGATTTAATTTTAAATTTTTTTAATCAATATAAATATTATAATATTGTTGAAAGATATTTTGATGAAAATAGAATACAAGTAGGATATTCTAATGGAGATTATGAAGCAATATTTATGAACTCTGGAATAACTAAATCTGGATATATTATGTTAAAAGAAAATATTTATAATACTAACTTAGCAAGTACATTATCACATGAATTAGGTCACGCAATTAATTCAAATATATTCTTGTTTAAAAGAAAGAATAATAATATTTTTTCTGATCCATATACTGAAATCCCATCTGCTTGTTTTGAAACATTATTTAATGAATATATAATAGATAATCAAATAGATTCATTAGGAGGTTTAATTCTTTTAAATAAAATATATTCTCAAATAAAAAATGCTTCTACTATTAAAATGATATTTCCTATGTTTGATGAAAATACTATGGATAATTCAGGTTGTGTTAATTTAGAGTATTATAATAAAAATAATCAGTTAATTTTAACTAATAAAGTTCAATTTAGAAAATCAATATTATATGGACTTGGATATATAATGTCATTATATTTTTATGAGTTAAATATGAAAGATAAAAAAGAATTTATTAATTCGTATGAAGATATAATTAGTAAAAGAAAAAAATATTCATTAGAAGAAATAATTAATAAATTAGGCATATCTTTGTATGATTTTTCAGAACTAAAATATGTAAAAGATAATATAATAGAAAATAATAATAAATTAGTAAGGAGAATATATGGCTAAAGTAGATTATAAAATAAATAGTGATAGATTAATATTAGATTTATATGATGTTATAAATTATATTGTTAAAAATAAAAAACAATTTAGTACAAGGCATTTTATGGATTTTATGATATTAAATTCCCTTACTTTAAAAACGACGGGATTTTGTGTAGATGATATTTGTACAGAATGTTTATTTCCAAATGGATTTTTAAAATATGAAAAACTTATGAAAAAAAGTAAAGGAGAAATCGCTAGATATATATACGATAATAAAGAAATATTATATGAGTTGTATAATAATTTATATAATATTTTAAATGAGTTAGATATAATTGATTTTCCATATTATGATGCTATTAGAAAATATAGTCAAAAAGATATGGAAGATATAATATTAAGCTTTTATTCTCAATATCCAAGATATTATAATATTATAAAAAAATATTTTGATGAAGATAGAATAGGAATTGATAATGAAATATATGATGATTATTTAGGATATTATACTTCCTCTACATCAACAAAATCAGGATATATTATATTAAAAGAATTAGAATTAAATAGTTTTTTAGCATCAGTTCTTGCTCACGAGTTAGGTCATGCGATTGATAGGGAAACTTTTTTATTTTTACAGCAAAAAGACTTAGAAACTATTAAAGATTTTTTAAGAGAAGTTCCATCTACTTGTTTTGAAACACTATTTACAAATTATTTAATTAATCAGAAAATAGATACAACCGGAGGATTATTGATATATAATGAAAAAATTTGTAATTTAGACTCATCAACTAGAACGTTAAGAACTATTTGTAGTGTCCCAGAATTTATTTTAAAAGATGGAACTATCTTATTAAAAATTGATAATAATGAAAAATATGTAGATGTAAATGAATTATTAGCATATAATATTGCTTCTATAATAAGTTTATATTTAAATTTATTAGAAACAAAAGATAGAGATGATTTTTTGAAAAGATTAAATAATTTAATTACTGGTAGAAAAGAATATTCTTTAGAACAAGTAATAAATGAATTAGGAATTAGCATAGATGATTTTGTTAATTTAAAATATGTTAAGGAAGATATTAAAGACAAAAACATGCAATTAAAAAAAAGGTTTAAATATTATTCATAATTTAAATCTTTTTTTATATGTTTTAATATGAAAGATTATTTAAAATATATATTTATTATTTTTATAGTAATGTTTAGTTTTTATTATACTGATAGAATATATGAATTCTCACTTAATAATAATACTATACTGGCATCTATTAATTATTATGCAGATAGTTATGATACTAAGTGCATAGAAGGTAGTATAAATGAGAAAGGAATAATATTAGGCTTAGCTGGTATTAAAGTAAATAAAAATAAAAGTTATTCTAATATGAAAGGAAATAGGTTTAATGAAAGTTTAATTGAATATGAAAAAGATGAGTGTATTTTAAATAAAGAAGATAATTTAGATAAATATATAATTTCAGGTAATAATATTAATAAAAAAATAAGTTTAGTAATAGATATAATAAATAAAAAGTATTATAAAGATATGATAGAGGTGTTTAATAAAAATAATATTAAATATAATTTGCTAATAAATGATAACTTTATTGATAATGAAAGTACTATTTTATATAAGGGTAATGATATAAAATCTATAAGAAAAAATTATGAAAATATTTATTGTGTTAAAATAAATGATTATGAAATAATAAATGATTGTAAAAAATATAAAATTAATAGTATTAGAGCAATAAATTACATAGATAATAATTTATATACGAACACAAAAAAACTTCTTAATAATGGTAATATTATATTTATTAAAGAATCTAATTTAAATTTAGATGAATTACAAATAACTTTAAATTATATTAATTCAAGAGGTTTTGAGATTGTAGATATAAATGAATTGTTATCTTAATATAAATTTAGTATTATCTTCGATAGTATCTTTATTTATTATTAATTGAGAATAATTGTTTCTAGAAAATATTTGATAATTTATAATTTCAAATGCATTTTCTAATATTTTTTTAATACTTCTAGCGCCAACACCAAGGCTTATTGCTTTTTTAGCTATTGCTTCAATAGTGCCATCTTCACATATTAAATTAATTCCCATTTGTTCTAACATATATTTATATAATAATAATGTACTTTTATCAGATTCATTTATTATTTTACAAAAATCTTGTTCAGTTAAATTATTCATTACAATAAGTTTACTTCTGCCTAAAAATTCAGGCATAAGACCATATTTAGATAATGTTTCTTCAGTATAATTAAACGAAGGATCGTTTTGTACTTTCTCCTCTTCTTTACTTATAAATCCCATTGTTCTTTTTTTTCCATTTAATTTTTCAATTCCAGAAAAAGCGCCACTTGTTACAAATGTTATAAAAGATGTATCAATATCAAATTTATCATTTTTAGTCTCAACATGATATACATGACCTTCAGCCATTTTTAATAATGAATCTAATACTGCTTTTGTGTATATTTGAGCTCCATCTCCACCATCTAATATTTTCTTATCTATTTCATCAACTATTATGATTCCTCTTTGTGCTTTTTGTATATCTCTTCCAGCACTTAAATATAAATTGTATAGCATATCAGTTACATCTTTACCTTTATAACCATTAGCTGTATATTCAGTAGAATCTTCTAATGTCATTGGTAAATCTGCTATTTTTGAAATACATCTAAATATTTCTGTTTTTCCAACTCCAGTAGGACCACAAATAAGCAAATTATCTTTAAGTTTAGGGTCATCTATTTTTTGGTTTTTACTAATAGATGCGGCAATTGACTTAATTTGAGAGTCTTGACATAATACAGTTTTGCTAACTTCAGAATATATCTCATCAGCATATATTTCTTTTTGAGTTTCACATGTCACTGGAATATTTTCTATTCTTGATTTAATTATACTTTTAATATCTTCAATTTTTTCATATTCATTAGAAAATATACTTTTAATTCCATCTATACTATAAGTAGGTATTGCAAGAATTCTATCTGTATTATTAGGATCAACACTATAAGTTTTAACTTCAGGTGTTCCTTTTGTATATATTTGAAATAATGTATATTTTCTTAATTCATCCAATTCTTTTTTAATACTACTAACTTTATTATCAATATTATTTTTTTGATTTTCATCTAAATATATAGTAAAAGCATACGCAATGTCTTCATCTAATGAATATATATCATCAATATAACCATAATGATTACCATCTTTGTCTATAAAACATACATTTTGAAAATCGTTTGTTACTTCATATCCTAATTTAATATCATTTAACTGATATATAAATGATATATGATCATTATCCTCACGTACTTTTTCTCTTTTGTATATAAATGATATACAATTTAATTTTCCACTTGTTTGATTTACATTTTCCATGATGAACTCCTTTTGAACATTAATTTATTATATTGCTAGAAGTATCATAAGTCAATTATAATAATAACAAATAATATAATATCTACTATATATTGAAATTATAATATAAAAAATATATAATAAGACTATAAGAAGTGGTATTATGTATAAAAAAATTAAAAAGATTTTTAAAAAAATAAATATTAATTTAAGAAACTTAGATAAAAATATAAAATATGTTGTTAAAAAATCTAATGAATTGTATATCACTATTTTATTTGATATTTTGTTATGTAAAATATTATATAATATATCTTCATATGAATATAGAATATATGAATTTTATAATATATCTCATTATAAAAGAAAAACTTTTTTATCAAAAAAAAGATATGAATTATATAAAAAGTTATATATTAATAAAAATATATTAAATATAATCAATAATAAAATAAAAATATATTTAAGATTTAAAAATTATTTGAATAGAGAAGTTAAAAATATTAATGATATTAGTTATAAAGAATTTGAAAATATCATTTTGGAAAATAAAAAAATATTATGCAGAAGCGTTAGTTCAAATTTTGTAAGTAATCATAAAATATTTAATTTAAACGATTATAGGGGACCAGGTTTTATTCTTGAAAAAATGAAAGAAAATAATTTATTGCTTGTTGAAAAATTTTTTGAACAAAATGAAATATTAAATAAAATATCTTCTTCATTGGTTGTAATAAATATTGGTACTTTATGTTATAATAAATCAATTGATGTGTTATCTACTACGATTAGTTTTAATGAAAATGATAAAATAATAAAAGGCTTTATTGATTGTAAGACTATGAAATTAAAAGGCCACTTAAGATGTAATAACGAAATTTATAAAGAAGAAGAATACAATTATAAAATACCATGTTTAAAAGAAATAATATCTATTTCTAAAAAAATGGCATTAGAATTAAGTGAAATAAAACTAGTAGAGTGGAGTTTTACTATTAATAGGGACAATGAGATATATTTTGTTGATGCTAATATATGGGATGATTATGAGTTTGTACAATTAAGAGAATATTTAAATAATAAAAATGGTATACTTCCAAAATTATTTAAAAAAAATAGATAAAAATTTGGTATTCAAATATGAAAATTAAACAAACAAAAAATAATTTTCATCATTGATTAAATAAAATGATCTAGTGTTGTGATGAAATTAACGATTCATAGCAATTTTTTGATTTTTAAACATTTCTGAAAATGATTATTAAAGAGTAATTATGTAATTTATTTAATTTTAAATCATTATTATTATTATATAAAGAATATATAATTTGTGCTACATAAATTTTGAATAACATTAAATTTCTTAAAAATACAATAATTTTAAAATATATGCTAAGTTTTTTAGAATTGAAAATCAATACTAAATAATTTTTCATACTCTTTATCTTTATAGTACGCTATAGAGTATTTCTAAAGTCAAGTAATATTTATCAAAATCTGATATATGAGTTTTATTTTTATAAAAATATTTTTAAATGTTGTGTATGAATCACTTTTTTAAAATTTTAATCTAATTTTTTTAAAAATAAAATTGATATAATATAAATGATAAGGAGTGTAGTATGAAAAATTATAAATCAGGAGAACAATTTGTTAATTTTTTATATAATAATTTAATAAATTCTAAGGAAGTTAAAAATTCTATTAAAAGAAGTGATAAGAAAGTATAAGAAATAAAGAAGAAATGGTATCTATATATTTTGATAGGTTAGAAAGAACACATTCAAGAAAATTAGAATTACTTAAATCATATTATTATGATAGATATTTAATAAAAGAAGTTCCTAATGATTATGTTTAACTTCAGAAAAAAATAACAAAAGAACGTGGGTTAGGTAATTTAGAAGTTACTAATGAAATGAAAAATAAGTGGTTAAAAGAAATAAGGCAGAATCAAAAAGTATCATTAAATATATGGCTAGATTATTTATCAAGCGAAAATGCAATATATCCAATGTGGTTTAAATATTATGTATTCCAAGGAATGTTAAAATTAGGAAAATATAATAAAGAAAAAGAAGAATTTGCCAAAAGAACATCAAGTACAGTATCTCCGTTTATAGAATTAAATCCTGAAATATTAGGAAAAATATATGATTTGTTAATTAAAATGATAAATAAAAAAACAATGACTGAAGAAGAATTTAATATATTAAATAACAGAAATAAGGTATTATAAAAAATAATATTAGTTGTTAGCTAGTAAAAGTTGAAATAATTAATGATAATAAGTAAAATATTAATCAAGATAATATCAAAATCAATGAAAAGGTATAATACAAATTTAAATGATAATGTAAAATACAATTTTTGGATAATAAAAAAATATTATTTATAAGTTTTAATTCAAATTTTGTAAATTACATAAAGTATTTAATTTAAAAGATTAAAATGCCTTTTAAATTTTATTTTTAAATTTTTCTCTCTCTTTAATTGTAGAGTTATCTAATAAAGAAGAGGCTCTTAATAATGTTGTCCTTCCAAATTTATCATTTATATCATCTATTAATTTATAATAAGCATTATTATTAGATTTAGTTTGTGTGTCATAAATACTAAGTTGATTATTTCTTTTTGGATTTAATTTTGAATACCCTATACATATTTTTCTAATGGGTAAGTCATCTACATTTTTTTCATATATATATTTGAATATATTAAATAGTTCATTTCTGTCATCTTCATATATGTTTAATAATATTTTATCACTAAAATAAGCATGAAAATCTCTTGAATATGTTATTGATAAAAACACTAATTTTGTAGTTAAATTCATTTTTCTTAATTTTTCATTTAATAAATCATTCATTTCTTTAATTATTAATAAAGCCTCATCCGTATTATAATCTCTATTTAGTATTTGACTCATGCTCATAGATTTATTTTTTGCTTTAGAATTTAATTCTTTTATGGTAGTATAATCAATTCCATTGGCTTTACACCATATTTCATTTCCCATAACATTTCCAAATCTTTTCATGTAAAAATTTCTAGTGTATTTATTTATATCTGCAACTTTTTTAATTCCAAGATTGTTTAATTTTTTTTCAACTCTTTTTCCTATTCCCCAAACTTTACTTAGTGGCTCAATATTCCATAATTTATTTTCTATATCGTTAAATTCCCATTTTGCTATACAATCTTTATTTTTTTTTGCTTCAATATCCATAGAAACTTTCGCAAGAAAAATATTTGGCCCAATTCCAGCAGTAGCTGTTAAATTGGTTTTTTCTTTAATACGTTTCATTATCATTAATGCTATATTATAGTCATCTGATTTATAATATTTTAAATAATCTGTAATATCAATAAATACTTCATCAATAGAGTATACATGCATATCTTCATTACTTACAAATTCTTTGTATATTTCAATTACTTTTTTACTATATTCTTCATAAAGTTTCATTCTAGGTTTTGCATAAATAATTTTAATATTTTTAGGTAATTCAAAAGCTCTACATCTAGAACTGACTCCTAAATTTCTTAAATATGGACTTACAGCAAGAGTAATAGCACTCTTACCACGATTTATATCACAAACGACAAGCGGCGTTTTATATGGATCTAAATTTCTTACAACACATTCTACTGATGCAAAAAAACTTTTTAAATCTATACTAATTATATGTTTTTCTTTCATACAAACACCCTTTCGCATATAATATATCATATATTTAAATTAATTAAAATAAAAAAGTGAATTTTTTTCACTTTTTAATAATAAACTTAATAATATTGTTTTTTGTATCATTTGGCATAATAGAATTTAATTTTTGTATAAATTCTTCTTTTGAACTTTTATATAATCTATCTTCATTAAGATAAGCTTGTTCAATATGCAGTAGTGTAACTTCCTGAGAATTATCTAATGTTGCGATTGCATATGCTTCTTTTATAATATCTAACATTAATCTTGGATTATTTATTCCATCATTATATTTTCTATATTTTTTATTAGTAGCTTTTATTAACCAAGTAACAATTGAATGAATATATTTTTCATTTATTTTTGAATAACTAATTTCATTATATTTATATATTAAATCTTCTAATATAATGTATAATGCTAAATCATTTGGTTCTTTTATTTGAATTTTTTTAAATCTTGTTTTAAATGCTTGGTCAGTACTTAAATATTCATTATACTCATCTTCAGTAGTAGAACCAATAATTCTAATATCTCCATAATCTATATATGGTTTTAATATTTCTGCAACAGAAGTATTATCTTTATCAGTAGTACCTGCCCCTATAGCTTGATGAATTTCGTCAATAAATAAAATAATATTTTTATCTTTACTTACTTCAGATAATATTTCTTGTATCTTTTCTTCTAATGTGCCACGGTATTTAGTTCCAGCAACTAAAGTAGGAATAGATAGACTATATATTCTTAAATCTTTTAATTGATTAGGTACTAATTGCTTTTGTATTCTATATGCTAAACCTTGCACAAGAGCTGTTTTTCCAACACCAGATTCACCAACAATAATTATTGATTTATCTTTTTCTGGATAAAGTAATACTTGATATACTCTTCTTAATTCATCATCTCGGCTAATACTTGGATCTTTTGAATAATTATTTGATGTTAAATCTTTACAATATTTATTTAATACTGCATTATCATCTTTATCTTTTTTTAAAAGACTAATAGGTCTTTCATCAAGTAATGAAGATGTTTTTAATTTATATGTTTGGGTATTATTAGTTTTTAAATCTTTAAGTTTTAATTTAATAATATCACAATTAAAATATATATCTCTTAAGGTATTTAATATTTCTTGAAAACTAGGACTAGTATCATTGATAAATAAAATCTCACTTTCCATAGGCATAGAAATAAAAGTTTCTTTATTGTCATTATCTATACTGATTTTATTGTTATTATCATTATTAAATTTTAAATAAAATTTACCATCTTTATAATAAAATATTGTGTCATTAAATGTTAATTTTAATTCATTATTATTAAACTCTTCAGCCATTTCTTCTCTCCTTCTATTAAGTTCTTTTTCACATGAAATAAATTTATTATCGATATAATTATCTAGTTCATTAAAAAAGTCATCTACTAATTGCGTAGTTTTTATTTGTTTAATACTTTGCAATACATTTTTATCTTTTATTTTATCATTTAACTTACATTTATAATAATATAAAAAGAAATCGAATAATAAAAATGGTTTAATGTTAGTAGAAAATATTGGATAACTAGTTTTAATATATTCTATATATTCAATAAAATTATTAACCTGTTTTTTAACTAAATTAGGATTGTTTTGATAAAAAGATGTTTTTTCTATAATATTGTCTTTTATATTTAAAGTTTCAAATTCTTTAATATTATCAAAAATTCCTAACTTATATTTTTCATCTATTTTTTTATATTTACTATATATTATATTAATATCATCATCAAAAAATAAAAAAGAAGCTATAAAAGATAATAAAAGTTTTTCATCATCATTTTCTATTTGTGATTGACTTGCTAAATTAAATGCAATTTTAATATGCTCTTTTGTTTTATAATCCAAATTATTATAATCTAACATAATTTCATCCTTTCCAATATTTGATATTATATATAATTTATATGAATTTGTCTATTATTATTTTTAGTAAACAAAAATTAACATTAAAATAGTAAAAACAAAACAATTTATTGTTTATAAATATGTAATTATGTTATAATAAAATTGAATAAAAGGGAAGAGTGATATGAGAGATATAAGTATACTTAAAAGTAGTGGATTTGATGTTGATTCAGTTTTTGAAACTTTTGGTGAAATTAGTGTATATGAAGAAATACTATTAGATTTTTACGATCAAGCTAAGGAAAGGGGAAATAAAATAATCGAATGTATTAAAACTAATGATTTAAAAAATTATGCTATTATTGTTCATTCTATTAAAGGAGAATGTTTATATTTAGGCATAAAAAAATTAGCTGATTTATCTTATGAACATCAAATTAAAGCAGAGGAAAATGATATTCAATTTATTAAAGAACATGTTTTAGAGTATATTGAGGAATATAAAAAAGTATTAAATACTATCAAAAAATATTATATTACAAAAGTATAAATTTTAAAGTGAGGAATTTTTATGATTAATATATTATCTTTATGTGATGTGCCTGAAATATTATCAATACTAAGAATAGTAAAAATAGCTCTTGGTATAATTAGAATAGTTGTTCCAATTACATTAATAGTTTCATTGTCTTTAACATATTTAAGTGCTGTTGCATCTAAAAATGAAGATTTAGTTAATAGGGCAGTGAGAGATGGAGTATTAAAGATAATTGCAGCAATTGTAGTAATTTTATTACCATCAATAGTTGGAACATTTTTTAATGTTATAACTGGTGATGATACATATAGAGTTTGTTTGGATAATGCAACTGTTGAAAATATACAAGCTGCATATGATAATAGGGCAGCCCAATTGGTTACTACGGCAAAAGATAATATACAATATTATACTTATATGGAAGCATTAAGAGCTGTTAGAAATGTATCAGATGGTAATCAAAAGGGAGAATATGAAAAGCAATTAGAGGAAATTAAATATATTTTAGATGTTAAAGACTTAATTGCAAAAGTAAATTCAACTAAAAATTTATCTGATTATCAAATAGCAGCCGAAGCTATTGAAGGAATAAATGATGCATCTATTAAAGAAGAATTAAATAATGAACTTGAAGCAATAGCTGCTACTATGAATTCTCAATATAATGAGTATAGTAGCCCTATAGTTGGTGGATCTGGAACAGTTGCAAATGCATTAGGACTTCCATATTATAATCAATGCGATTCTAGGTGGAGTAATATTCCTTATGATAGCGGAGGTGGTAGCAATGGTGGACCTGCTACATTTTGTTCATCTTCTTGTGGATATACATCACTTGCTATGATTGTAGCAGGGATGTCAAGAAATATGACTATAACACCTATTACCATGGTTGAGGGATTGAGAGGAATAAGTATATCAAGTGGACAAAGAACATACAAAGGATATGGTGCAGCTTCTAGTAGTGAACTTACTAATAATAGTTTTTTATCAAAATATGGCATTAAAGCTCAAGTATTGAGTACGGGGGGATATGATAATACTATACAAAGTATAATGAGTGCAATACAATCAAATAAAGCTGTAATTATAAATGTGCCAGGACATTATATGACACTTGCAAAAGGTAATAATGGAGGAGTAGTTTTATTAGATCCATTTACTGGTTGGGCTAGTCAAAGTAAAAAGTCTGGAGAATATGCATCATTAGAACCTATTTGGAATGCATATGGTGGTATTACTTGGGCAGCTGCTTATTCTCATTAAAAAATCATTTCTATAAAATAGAAATGATTTTTTTATTAAATGAATATATCTTCGATTGTATTTTGTTTCTGAGGTGTTTGTGTATTAACATTATTAGTACTGACAACATTTGGTATTTGCACATTTGAATTAATAGTAGTAGAAACATTTTTCTGTGCGATATTATTTGAATTATTACTTTGTGTTTGAATATTATTAGTCATCTGATTTTCAGTATTAGTATTTTTTGTAGCTTCTGTATTTAAGTTTTCTTGAGAATGAGAATTTTCTACTACTTCTAATTCAAATTTTGGCATATTTAAATAATCTTCTTCAGTAATACCATTATCTCTATCATTAGCTGCATGTATAGCTAAATCACCTTCTAGATCAGCGAGTTTAATTATTTCATCAAATGAAGTTTCTCCAAGGGCAACTTTTTCAAGCCCATCTTCTAAAATAGTACGAGTTTTATTTTTACCATAAACAAGTTTTCTCATTTCTTCTTTTGGAGATGCATTTGTTATAGCATTTCTAACATCATCACTTATCAATAATACTTCAGCAATTGCAATTCTATCTTTATATCCTTTAAAACAATGTTCACATCCATTTATGTTTGCATCATATACATTGTCTAAAGACTTATGCAATATTCTTCTAAATATGTTTTTTTCATAATCAGTAGTTGCTCTTTCAATTTTACAATGAGGACATAATTTTCTTGCTAGTTTTTGAGAAATAGCACCATTTAATGATGTACCGATCAAATATCTTTCAACTTCCATATCAGTAAGTCTTTCAATAGTATTTAATGCATTATTTGTGTGTATTGTTGATAAAACTTTATGTCCGGTAATTGATGCTCTTACAGCAATTTTAGCAGTCTCATTATCACGAATTTCACCGATCATAATTACATCTGGGTCTTGCCTTAAAATACTTCTTAATACTGTTGCAAAATCAAGTCCTATTTCTGATTGTGCTTGTACTTGATTAATACCTTCAATATCCATTTCTACAGGGTCTTCAACTGTAATAATATTTACTTCGCGTGTATTAAGTTTTTGTAATATTGAATATACTGTAGTTGATTTACCACTACCAGTAGCACCAGTTACAAGTACGATACCATTTGGAATATTAATCATTTTAATGATTTTATCGTAATTTTCTTGAGAAAAGCCAAGAGATTCTAAACCTTGAGAACTTCTTGAATAATCTAAAATACGAAGAACTATTTTTTCTCCACAATTTGTTGGAAGACTAGATACACGAATATCTAACATTTTATTTCCAATTTTACTTTTTATAGCTCCATCTTGTGGTAATCTAGTTTCCATAATATTCATACTTGCTAGCATCTTAATACGTGATACTATATTTTTTTTATAATCTCCAGGAACTACTGAATAATCATATAATATTCCATCTACTCTCATCCTTACTTTTAAATCATTTTTATTAGGATCAAAATGTATATCACTAGCACCTTTTTTAACTCCATCTAATAATATTTCATTAGCAATTTCGACGATTGGAATTTTTTCAAAATCAAATTCTTTCATAGGAGTCCTCCTTATTCTTCTATAAAATATTATATAATAAGTATTTGACTTATTCAAGTCATAATGTTTATCTTGTAAAAAAAAATTAAGTATTGTTTTTTTTAAAAAAAAAATGTTATAATTATCCTAGATATAATGATAAGGAGGTAGAGATGAGAAGTTATATTGACACAAGTGATTTTTCTAAAGAAGAATTGCTAGATATAGCAAATTTAGGAATACTGATTAAGAAAAATATTAAAGCAGGATTTCCATTAAATGTGCTATATCATAAAACTCTTGGTATGATTTTTGAACAATCATCAACAAGAACTCGTGTATCTTTTGAAACAGCCATGACTCAATTAGGTGGACATGCGCAATATTTAGCCCCAGGTCAAATTCAACTAGGTAAACATGAAACTTATTATGATACTGCTAAGGTATTATCTCGTCTAGTTGATATTTTAATGGCACGTGTTCAAAAACATGAATCAATCGTGAATCTCGCTAAAAACGCTGATATTCCAGTTATTAACGGGATGAGTGATTATAACCATCCAACACAAGAGATGGGAGATCTTATTACAATCATAGAACATTTACCAGCTGGTAAAAAATTAGAAGATTGTAAAGTTGTGTTTGTTGGAGATTGTACTCAAGTTTGTGCATCTTTAATGATGACAATTACAAAAATGGGTGGACATTTTGTTCATTTTGGACCAAAAGGCTTTCAATTAAATGAGCATTTTCAAGAGATAGCTCGCAAAAATTGTGAAGTTAGTGGTGGAACATTTGAAGTAACTGATGATGAAGAATGCATAAACGGTGCTGATTTTATTTATACTGATGTATGGTATGGATTATATGAATCAGAATTGCCAGAAGAGCAAAGAAAAGCAATTTTTTATCCAAAATATCAAGTTGATATGGAAATGATGAACAAAGCAGGTACTAATTGCAAATTTATGCATTGCTTACCAGCAACTCGTGGAGAAGAAGTAACAGATGAAGTAATGGATTGCAATAGATCAATTGTTTTTGATGAAGCTGAAAATAGACTTACTGCTATGAGATCATTACTTGTATATTTTATGGATAAAAGAGATGAAACTTATGAAATATGTAAAAAGAATTTAGGAGAATAAAAAATGAAAAAAAAGAAGTTTAAATTAGTTGATGCCATTTTAGCTACTGTTTGTATTACATTAGTAGCTGAAAGTGTAGCACCAACTGCTGCTATTGGAAATACTCAATATTTTTGGTGGTTATTTTTAATTTTAGGTTTTTGTTTACCTTATGGATTAATTACTGCAGAATTAGGTTCTACATTTAATACGGAAGGTGGAATGTATGATTGGGTTAAAAAAGCATTTGGTAAAAAAATGGCTTCTCGTGTAGCTTGGAATTATTGGATTAATTTCCCATTATGGATTTCATCATTAGGTGTTGCTGTTACTGATGTTGTAGCTGGTATATTCGATGTGGAATTATCACTATTATGGTTATTAATATTACAACTTGGTTATACAGTTTTAGTTACAATATTAAGTACACAAAGAATTGGAGAAAGTAAATGGATTGTTAATATTGGTACTTTCTTTAAAATAGCGTTTATGGTAGCATTAGGATTACTAGGCATTTATGTTTATATTAAGACTGGACACAGTGCAAATCCAATTCAGAGTGTTAGTGATTTGCTACCAACTATGGATTTAGCTAGTTTGTCATTTATTTCTGTTATCATATTTAATTTTTTAGGATTTGAGGTAGTAGCAACATTTACAGATGATATGGAAGATCCTAAAAAAGAAATACCAAAAGCACTAATTATAGGTGGAGCATTAATGGCATTATTTTACATATTACCAGCAACAGGAATTAACATTGCTATGAGTGTTGAAGATGCAGAAGTAGCAGGAATTACTGATTCATTTGCAATATTATTAACATCACTTGGAATGAGTGAAAATTTAATTAGAATCGTAGTTATAGCAGTTGGATTAATGTTTATTTATACAATGGTTGCTAATATAGTTTCATGGTCATTTGGTGTAAATAGTGTAGCTAAATATTCTGCCGATGATGGAGGACTTCCAAAAATATTTAGTAAAACAAATAAAGCAGGAGTTCCTTATATGGCAGCAATTATGAATGGAATAGTTGGAGGAATTATTTTAATTGTTGGTATTATATTAGGAGAAGTTGGTAGTGAAACAGCAAACAATTTATTCTGGACTTTCTTTAGTTTAAGTTTAGTTACATTATTAGTTAGCTATATTCCAATATTCCCAGCTTTCTTAAAATTAAGAAAAACTGATAAAACTAAAAGAGCTTATAAAATCCCTGGAAATAACTTAGTATTAAATATTATTGCTTGGTTACCATGTGTTTTATTAGTATTAGCTGTTATATTTACATTATTTATAGATTTCACTTGGGAATCTATTCAAGCAAATTTAGCTCTTATAGTAGGCGTTGCTGTATCGTTTATAATTCAAGAAATCTTAGCAGCGAGAGTTAAAAACGATTAATTGAAAGAAAGGAAAAAAGAATGAAAAAATTAAATACAATACCTAAAGAAGATGGTTTTAGAATGCCTGGTGAATTTGAAAGGCATAGTGGCACATACATTATTTGGCCAGAAAGACCAGATAATTGGAGATTAGGTGGTAAACCTGCACAACAAGTATTTACAAAAGTTGCTAATACAATTGGTAGGTATGAACCAATAACTATGTGTGTTTCAGCTGCACAATATGATAATGCTAGAAATATGTTAGCAGATTATGTCAAAGTAGTAGAAATGAGTAATAACGATTCTTGGATAAGGGATTGTGGTGCTACATTTGTTATTGATAATAAAGGTAACAAAAGAGCAATTGATTGGAAGTTTAATGCTTGGGGTGGACTTGTTGATGGATTATATTTTCCTTGGGATCAAGATGATAAAGTAGCTATGAAAATGTGCGAATTGGAACAAGTTGACAGATATAGATTAGATGATTTTATCTTAGAAGGTGGTTCTATTCATGTTGATGGTGAAGGAACACTTATTACTACTGAGGAATGTTTATTATCTGAAGGACGTAATAGTAATTTAACTAAAGAAGAAATTGAAAAAGTATTATGTGATTCTTTAAATGTATCTAAAATATTATGGCTTCCTAGTGGAATTTATAATGATGAAACTAATGGTCATGTAGATAATATGTGTAATTTTGTACGTCCTGGAGTTGTCGTTTTAGCTTGGACAGATGATGAAAATGATCCGCAATATGAAAGAAGTAAAGCTGCATTTGATTATTTAAGTAATCAAACTGATGCTAAGGGTAGAAAGTTGGAAATTCACAAGATGTACACTCCTACACCAATTTTAATTACTAAAGGTGAAAGTACTGGAGTAGATAGTATCGATGGAACACTACCTAGAAAAGAAGGAGATAGGCTTGCTGCATCATATGTAAATTATTATACTGGAAACGGATTTGTTGCATTACCAGTATTTAATGATCCAAATGATGATAAAGCAATTAAATTATTAAAAGAATTATATCCTGATCGTGAAATAGTACCAATTTATGCAAGAGAAATTTTACTTGGTGGAGGTAATATTCATTGTATTACACAACAAGTACCAGAGGTACAAATAAAATAAAAGGTTTTAGTGAAAACTAAAATCTTTTTATTTAGCAATAAAATATATTATTAATAAAATTATAATGAGATGTTTTTATTTTAACATTACAATTTTATTAAAAAAATTAATAAACTTCTTTTTAATTTTATTTATTTATGTTATACTCAAAATAATAGTATAATAGTTATAAAAATAATAAGGAGATAGTATGAAAAAAAGAATGGTTATAGCTCTTGGAGGGAATGCATTAGGTTCAACTCCCCAAGAACAATTGCAATTAGTTAAAGAAACAGCTAAAAGTATTGTGGATTTAGTTGAAAAAGGAAATAAAGTGATAATAACTCATGGAAATGGTCCTCAAGTTGGCATGATAAATTTAGCAATGGAAGTTTCTCACGAAGAAACTAATTCTCCAGAGATGCCATTTGCAGAGTGTGGAGCAATGTCTCAAGGGTATATAGGGTATCATTTACAACAATCTATTCAAAGGGAACTTGTTAAAAGAGGATTAAGAAAAAATTGTTTAACAGTTATTACTCAAGTAGAAGTAGATAAAAACGATCCTGCATTTTCTAATCCTACTAAACCAATTGGTAGATTTTATACAAAAGAGGAAGCAGAAAAATTAGTTAAAGAAAAAGGATATATTATGAAAGAAGATGCTGGACGTGGATATAGAAGAGCTGTTGCATCTCCAAAACCAATTAAAATTGTAGAAATTAATACAATTAAACATCTTCTTGATAAAGGAAATATTGTTATTGCTTGTGGTGGTGGTGGAATACCTGTTATTAAAGACAAAAAGGGTTATAAAGGAGTTGATGCTGTTATTGATAAAGATAGGACAAGTTCTAGACTTGCTTGTTCTTTACAAGCTGATTTATTTTTAATTTTAACAGCAGTTGATGAGGTATATATTAATTACAATGAGAAAGATGAACATAAGATTAGAGAAATGACTATAAAGGAAGCAAAGGAATTCATAAAAGATAAAGAATTTGCTGAGGGAAGTATGTTACCTAAAATTGAAGCGTGTATAGATTTTGCATCTTTTACAAAAAAAGGTTATGCAATGATAACGTCACTTAAAAAAGCTTCTTTGGCTCTTGAAGGTAAAGTAGGAACAATAATTAGAAAATAAAAGAAGAGGTGCACTAATGGATAAGAAAGTCATAGTAAGATTAGAGAACTTTGAAAAAAAGTATGGAAATAAAGTTGTAATTAAAGAGTTGGATCTAGAAGTATATGAGGGAGAATTTTTAACATTATTAGGTTCTAGTGGGTGTGGTAAAACAACTATATTAAGATGTATATCTGGATTAGAAAAACCAACAAATGGTAAGATATATTTAGATAATGAAGATGTGACTTTTACAGATCCTCAAAAAAGAAATGTTAATACTATATTTCAAAATTATGCATTATTTCCATTTATGAGTGTTAAGGAAAATGTTATTTTTGGATTAAAAATGAAAAAAATAAATAACAGTGAAATAGAAAAACAATTTAATAAAATGATTAAACTTGTTCATTTAGAAGGGTATGAAAATAGAAAACCAAAAGAATTATCAGGTGGCGAGCAGCAAAGAGTTTCAATAATTAGAGGACTTATTAATAATCCAAGAGTGCTATTATTAGATGAACCTTTAAGTGCGTTAGATTTGAAATTAAGAAAACAAATGCAAATAGAATTAAAACAATTACAAAAAAAGTTAGGTATTACATTTATATATGTAACTCATGATCAAGATGAAGCATTATCTATGAGCGATAGAATTGTTGTATTAAATAATGGTAAAATTGAACAAATAGGAACGCCTTTAGAAGTGTATGAAAATCCTATAAGTGAGTATGTTGCTAATTTTTTAGGAGAAGCCAATATATTTAAAGGAAAGGTTATAAATAATATTGATAATAAAAGTGTTATTGAAATTAATAATAAAGAAACTATAATAATAAATGGAGAATATAAAAATGGTAGTGAAATAAAAGTTGTTGTTAGACCTGAGAATATTAAATTAAGTAAAACTGAAAGAAAAAATAATTGTTTTAAAGGAAAAGTTAATGATGAAATATATGATGGGAGTGTTACTAAATTAATAATAAAAACTGAAAATTATACTATTAAACAATTAAGTATAGGTAATGATAGGCAATATAAAGAGGGTGATAATGTATATTTATATTGGACAATTGATGATGCAATAATTATTGGAAGTGATTTAAATGAAAAAAAATAATTATTTGAAAATTATTTTTACATTGCCTTTAATTATATATGCAGTTAGTTTAATTGCTTTGCCTTTATTATATATATTTATTATAAGTTTTTTTAAGAGTGATTCATATGGTGGTATGATAGAAGAAATTACTCTTATGAATTATATAGAATTATTTGATAGTGTGTATATAAAAATATTTTTACAGTCCTTTTTAGTAGCTATTATTACTACTGTTATATGTATTTTAATAGCATATCCATTTGTATTATCAGTAAGTCATAAATCAAAAAAAACTCAAAAAATTATTATGACATTAGTTATGTTACCATTTTTAACTAATTCATTAATTAGAATGTATGGATGGATTGTTTTACTTAGAAGAAGTGGTATTATAAATCAAGTATTAATAGGGTTAAATATAATTGATTATCCACTTTCTTTAATGTATAATTTTTCTGCTATTATAGTTGGTATGGTATATACTTTATTACCATTTATGTTGCTTCCCCTATATAGTAGTGTATCTACAATTGATAAATCATTATTAGAAGCGTCCTATGATCTTGGTGCAAATAAAATAAAAACTTTTAAGAATGTAATATTTCCTCAAACTATACCAGGATTATTTAATGGTGCATTAATGGTATTTACTCCAGCTCTTGGTTATTTTTTTATAGTTGATATATTAGGTGGTGGAAAAATAATGATTTTAGGTAATTTAATTAAAAATCAGTTTTTAACTGCTAGAAATTGGCCTTTTGGTGCTGCTATATCTATATTTTTAATATTTATAACATTTATAGTTATTTTGATATATAAAAAACTTGGTGGTAAACTTGATGATTTAGGGGGGGCATAAATTTATGAAAAATAATCGATTTTTAGATAATTTAGTACTAATATTAGTGTTTATTTTCTTATTTGCACCTATTATTGTTCTTATATTGTTTTCATTTAATACATCAAAATTAAATATTTCGTTTGAAGGATTTACATTACAATGGTATAAGCATTTATTTGAAAATACCACATTATTAGATAGTCTTAAAAATACTTTAATAGTTGCTTGTACTTCAACTATTGTATCTACTATTGTTGGGACAATATCAGCATATGGTCTTAAAAAATATAATTTTAAAGGAAAAAATTTTATTAATGCTCTTATATATATACCAGTGGTAATACCAGAAATAGTTTTAGGTATTTCTCTTTTATGTATATATACATTTGCTAAATTAGAATTAGGTATGTTTACTTTAATTTTAGCTCATATATGTTTTTCAATTCCATTTGTAATTATAAGTGTTAGAAGTGTTTTAAATTCACTTGATGATAATTTAGAGAGTGCAGCTTCTGATTTGGGAGCTAGTCCTATAAAAATATTTTTTAAAGTAATTCTTCCTTCAATTATGCCTGGAATTTTAAGTGGGGCACAGCTTGCTTTTACATTATCACTTGATGATGTGGTTATAAGTTATTTTGCAGCAGGTCCTGGTAGCAATACATTACCATTATATATTTATTCATTAATTAAAACTGGAATTACTCCTGATGTAAATGCATTAATATCTATAATATTGTTAAGTGTGTTTTTAATACTTACTGTTTCTGCATTAATAAGTATTAAAAAAATAAAACAGGAGGTAGTATTATGATTAAAAAAGTTTTAACTATGTTTATAATTATTATTTTGTGTACAGGATGTAATGATAATGATGAAAATGTATTGAATGTATTAAATTGGTCTAGTTATATACCTGATGAAGTAATAAGAGATTTTGAAAAGCAAAGAGGAATTAAAGTTAATTATAGTACATATTCATCAAATGAAGAATTACTTGCTAAAATAAGTAGTGTTAAAGATGGAACATATGATTTAATATTTCCGAGTGATTACATGGTTGAAATTATGAAAAGTAAAGGAATGCTTGAAGTAATTGATAAAACTAAATTAAGTAATTATGATAATTTAAATTATAATTTTCTACAATTAAGTTATGATGAAGGAAATGATTATTCAATTCCTTTTCTAGCAGCATCTACTGTAATTAGTATTAATACTCTTAAAATTAAAGATGAAATTACATCATATAATGATTTATTAAATCCTAAATATAAAAATGATATAGTTTTAATAGATGATCAAAGAATAATAATAGGAATGGCACTTCTTGCTCTTGGATATGATATGAATACAACTAATGAGCAAGAATTACAAGAAGCATATTTGTGGTTAAGAGAATTAAAGAAAAATATTAAAGCTTATGATAGTGACTCGCCTAAAAATTTTTTAATTAATGGTGAGGCAAATATTGCTGTTATTTGGAATGCTGAGGGAGCTATTGCATCTAATACTAATGATAAAATAAAAAATATTTTTCCAAAGGAAGGATTTGCTCTTAGTATTGATAATTTTGCAATACCAAAGGGTGCTAAACATAAAGATGAATTATATGAATTTATGGATTATATTTTAGATGCTAAAGTTATGGCAAAAATTGTAGAATCATATCCATATAAGACTGTAAATAAAGAAAGCGAAAAATATTTAAGTGATGAGTATATGAATAATAGTGCAGCTAATATACCAGATAGCATAATGGCTGAGGGATATTTTGTAGATAATATTGGTGATAAAATAAAATTATATGACAAAATATGGGCAAAAATTAAATAGAATAATTGTTTTAAATTATTCTTTTTGATATACTATTATAAGGAGATATTGTATATGAATAAGAAGGGTTTTACATTAACAGAATTAATTGCTGTAATTGCTATATTAGCTATATTATCAGTTATAACTACACCTGCTATATTATTAATTAGAAAAACAGTTTTATCAAATTCTTTAGAAAGCAAATTAGGACAAATATTAATAGCAGCCGAAGATTATGCAAGTAAAAATATAATGGAAATACCTAGTCCAGTTACTTTAACGTGTAATAGTGGTCAAGAATGTTGTGAAGGTGCTAATTGCTACATAGAAAATGAGGATTGTTTAATAGTGCTTGTTAAAACACTTATATCTCAAGGATATTTATCAGGTGATTCAGATAATAAAGAAATACTATTAAATCCAATAGATAATAGTTCATTAAATAATGAAAAAGTATGTATTAGATATAATAATAATGTTGCTATAAATAGAAAAATTTTTTCTTATGTAATTAATAAAGATGATATAACAAATTGGGATAGCAAAAGATATAATTAAGGGTAAGAATATGAAATTAAGTAATAGTTTTTTTATAACAAGAAGAGAGTTGCCAAAAGATGAAAGTACTATTTCATCAAAATTACTTGTAAAAAGTGGAATGATTATGAAATTAGAAAGTGGTGCATATACTTATTTACCACTTGGTTTTATTGTAATTAATAATATTAAAAAAATTATTCAAAAAGAATTAAATAATATAAATGCTCACGAATTATTAATGCCATCATTAGTAAGTAGTGAAATATTTGAAAAAACAAATAGAGATCATATATTAGTAGATGAAATATTTAATATTAAAAGTAGGAATAATAAATTATATTCTTTATGTCCAACTAGTGAAGAATTATTTACTTATCTTGCTAAATATAAAATAAATAGTTATAAAGATTTACATTTTACTTTATATCAAATAAGTAATAAATATAGAGATGAGAATAAAAATGAGTTTGGTTTAATAAGAAAAAATGAATTTATAATGGCTGATGCATATAGTTTTGATGCTAATGAAGCTGGATGTGACATTAGTTATGATAAAGTATATCAAGCATATATAAAAATATTTAGAAGGATGGGTCTTAATACATTAGTTGTGAGAAGTGATCCATATTATATGATGGGCTTATCTAGTGAGGAATTTCAAGTTATAAATGAACATGGGGATAACAAAGTAGTTAAGTGTAATGAATGTGACTATGCATCCAATATTGAAGATGCTAGTTGTAAAAATAATTTTAAAAGATTAGATGTTAAATTAAGTGATGCAAAACTTGTTAAAACAATTGATAAAAAAACAATAAATGAAGTAAGTAAATTTTTAAAAGTAGATGTTAATAATATTATAAAATCTCTTGTTATAAAAGTAGATGATGAATATAAAATGATATTATTAAGAGGAAATAGTCAATTAAATATAAATAAATTAAAAAGACTTTTAAAATCTCAAAATATTACAATGCCCGATGAGTATGAATTAAAAAGAATTGGAACATATGCTGGGTTTATAGGGCCTATTAATGCAACTATGAAAGTAATAGCTGATAATGAGGTTAAAAATATGTTAAATGCTGTGTGTGGTAGTAATCAAAGAGATTATCATTATATAAATGTTGTTCCTGGAAGAGATTTTAGAGTTAATATGTATAGCGATATTAAGTTATTTGATGAAAATTGTGTATGTCCTAAATGTGGTAATAAATGTAATATATTAAAAGGTATAGAAGTGGGGCATATATTTAAATTAGGAACTAATTATAGCGAATATTATAATTTAAAATATATAGATGAAGTAAATAATAAAAATTTAGTATATATGGGTAGTTATGGTATTGGTTTAGATAGGTGTATTAGTACAATAGTAGAAGAAAATCACGATGATAGAGGAATAATATGGCCAATAGATGTATCTCCTTTTAAAGTATGTATAGTAATTGCTAATGTAAATGATAAAGAAAGTAGTAAATATGCACAATTATTGCATGATAAATTAAATAATCTTGATATTCAGACATTATTAGATGATAGAAAAGAGACAATTGGTATTAAATTTGCAGATATGGATTTAATTGGTATACCAATAAGATTAACAATAGGTAAAGCATTTGAGAATGGAAAAATAGAATTTAAATTAAGAAATGAAGATACGATAACATATATTAAAAAAGAAAATATTGTAGATATAGTTAAAAAAACTATAAAAAGGTTAAAATCGTAAAATATTTTTAAATATTAATAAAAGTTTACAAAAGTATATAAGTTAATAAATTATAGATTATAAATAATTATTAAAAAATATAGACAATTTAATTTTTAAGTGTTAAAATGTTTATATCTTTTGTGAAGAAATAGTAATATCTAATATTTATTTTAAGAGAGTTAGTGATTGGTGAGATACTAATAAATAAGTAGATATGAATTCACCTTCATATTAATAAAGAACGTACTTTGGCGTTAACAAATAAAGAGCATAAATATTATGAATTAAGGTGGTACCGTGGGAATCTCTCACCCTTAAATTATAATATTTTTTTTTAGGAGGAAAATATGATAGAAAAATTAGAAGCAATTAAGCAAAAAGCATTAGAAGAAATTGAACAATGTGATGATGAATCGTCTATTAATAATGCAAAATCTAAATTTTTAGGCAAGAAGAGTGAGTATAGTGATATTATGTCATCATTAAGAAATTTATCTAATGAAGAAAAAAGAAATATAGGTGCTGTATCAAATGAAGTTAGAACTTTTATTACTAATAGTATTAATAATAGACTTGATATAATAAAAAAAGAAGAGTTAAATAAGAAACTTGAAAAAGATAAAATAGATCTAACATTGCCGAGTAAAAAAAGAAAGATAGGCACTAAGCATCCTCTTACTATTGTTCGTGAAGAAATAGAAGATTTATTTATTTCAATGGGATATGACGTAGTAGATGGACCTGAAGTTGACACTGATGAAAATTGTTTTGAATTGTTAAATTTACCAAAAGGACATCCTGCAAGAGATGCACAAGATAGTTTTTATATTAATGAAGA
Organism: uncultured bacterium; assembly: GCA_949295285.1. GTDB lineage: Bacteria > Bacillota_I > Bacilli_A > RF39 > UBA660 > CAG-1000. Next base: position 11,821 of record CASFKI010000023.1, on the reverse strand, counting down.
ATATTTACTTCGTCCACATACTAGTTCTATGCAAGCAAGAAGTATGATTGCTAATACTGATAAAAAACCATTTAAATTAATATGTCCTGGAAAAACATATAGAAGAGATGATGATGATGCAACTCATTCACATCAATTTTCTCAAATAGAGGGACTTGTTGTTGGTGAGAATATATCGCTTTCAGATTTAAAAGGGACATTACTTTTACTTGCTAAAAAAATGTTTGGTGAAGAGAGAGAAATAAGATTTAGAGCAAGCTACTTTCCATTTACTGAACCTAGTTATGAAGTAGATGTTTCTTGCTTTAATTGTAATAAAAAAGGATGTTCAATGTGTAAAAATACTGGATGGATTGAAATACTTGGTTGTGGTATGGTACATCCAAATGTACTAGAAAAATGTGGATTTGATTCAAATAAATATCAAGGTTTTGCATTTGGAGTGGGTATCGAGAGAGTTGCTATGTTAAAATATGGTATTAATGATATTAGAAATTTCTATACAAATGATTATAGATTTTTAGCTAATTTTGACAGAAGGGAGAATTAAATATGAAACTAAGTAAGAAATTTATTAGTGATTATATTAACTTAGATAATATAGAATTCAAAGAATTTGCTGATTCTATGGTAAAATTAGGTAATGAATATGAAAATATTAAACCACTAGTTGATGCTAATAAATTAGTTATTGGTGAAGTTATAGAATGTAGTATGCATCCACAAAGTGATCATTTACATGTATGTAAAGTTAATATTGGTAGTGAGGTATTGAATATAATTTGTGGTGCACCTAATGTAAGAGAAGGTATTAAAGTAATAGTTGCATTAGATGGAGCTAAGCTTCCTGGTGGTACAATTAAAAAAACTAATATATTAGGTTATGAATCTAATGGAATGATTTGTGCTTTAAATGAACTTGGCATTGAAAATAAATATTTAAAAGAGGAAGATATTAAAGGTATTTATGAATTAGATGAATTAGCAATAGTTGGAGAAGATCCAATTAAATTCTTAGAATTAGATGATATAATTATCGATTTTGAACTAACAGCTAATAGAGCAGATTTACTTAGTATGTTAGGTCTTGCATATGAAAGTTCAATTATAGTTGGTGGTAAAGTCAAATTACCTAAAATGAATTATAAGATAAATAATGAAAATATTAAAGACTATTTAAAATTAAAGATAGATACACCTAATGTATATACATTTTTAAGTAAGAGAGTAAATAATATTGTTATAAAACCAAGCCCTATATTTATAAAAAATAGACTTATGGCTTGTGGTATTAGACCAATAAATAATGTTGTTGATATTTCAAATTATGTTATGTTAGAAACAGGACAACCACTTCATTTCTATGATGCTGATTTGCTTGGTGATACAATTGGTGTTAGAAATGCAAATAATGGTGAAATATTAGTTACATTAGATAATAATGAAAGAATACTTACTCATGATGATATTGTAATAACTAATGGAAAAGATGCAATAGGGCTTGCAGGCGTTATGGGTGGATTATCTACTGAAATTAATGAAAATACAAAAAATGTAGTAATCGAATCTGCAATATTTAATCCAATTAATATTAGAAAAACATCTAAAAAATTAATTAGAAGTGAAGCTAGTATTAGATTCGAAAAAGATATAGATGTTAATAGAACATATATGGCACTTGAAAGAGCATGTTATTTACTTGAAAAATATGCTAGTGCTAGTGTATGTGAAGGAATGCTTGAATATAATTGTTTAAGTAGGGAAGAAAAGGTTATTGATATAACATTAGAGAAAATAAATAATGTTTTAGGATATAATTTAACTACCAAAGATGTAGCAACTGTGTTTAATAAATTGGATTTTAAATATAAATTAGTAGCTAATAAATTCAAAGTTATGGTTCCAACAAGAAGAACAGATATAAGTATAAAAGAAGATTTAATTGAAGAAGTTGGAAGAGTATATGGTGTAGATAATATAAAGGAAACTTTACCTATATTTGAAAGTATTCCATCTAAATATGATAATAAAAATAGAATAGTTAGGGATATTATGATTAGTCTTGGATTGAATGAGGTAATAACTTATTCATTAATTAAAGTATCTGATGTATTTAAATTTACTAATGATGAATTTGGACTTACAAAAGTATTAAGTCCATTATCAGAAGATAGAGAAGTTTTAAGGCATAGTATGTTAGTATCTCTACTAGAAGTATATAATTATAATAAAGCAAGGAATATGAAAGACGCTTCTATATTTGAAATAGGAAAATGTTTTAGTTTGATTAACACTGAATTTATAGAAGAAAATAAATTGGCTTGTTTATTATGTGGTAATTATTTAAATGGAATTAAAAAAGAAAATTATGATTTTTATTCAGTTAAAGGAATAGTAGAAGATTTGCTTGATAATTTAGGATATAAAAATAGATATTCATTTGTAGTAAAAAAATTTCCAGAAGAAATGCATCCAACTAAGAGTGTTTATATAAATGTATCTGGCAAAATAATTGGTATGATTGGACAGGTTCACCCTAGAATTACTAAAGATGAAATATATGTTGTTGAAATTAATTTAGATCAATTATTTAATATTAAAACTGGTAAAATTAAATTTAAAGAATTTTCTAAATTTCCAGGTATATTTAAAGACTTAGCATTTATTTTACCTAAAGAAGTCAAAAATGAAGATGTAATTTCTAGTATCAAACAGGGTGGTGGTAAGTTACTTAAAAGTGTAAATGTATTTGATTATTATGAAGGAGATAGAATCGATAGTAATAAAAAATCAATAGCATATAGTTTATATTTTGAAAGTTTTGATAAGACTTTAAGTGATGAAGAAATAAATCCTTTGTTTGATAAAATAATTGAAAATGTTGTTAAAAGACACAATGGTATACTAAGAGATAAATAGTATATAAAAAGATTGATTTATATATTAATTTTATTTATAATATAAGTATGAGGGATGAGATATGAATGAAAATGAAATTAAAAGTAAAATGAATAAAGTAATTGAATCTTTAGAAAATAGATATACAACTATTAGAGCAGGAAGAGCTAATCCAAATATTTTAAATGGAATAATGGTTGATTATTATGGTGTTCAAACACCAATTCAATCACTTGCAACAATATCAATTCCAGAAGCAAGAGTTTTAGCAATTAAACCATTTGATAAATCTTCACTTAAAAGTATAGAGAAGAGTATACACGAAGCTAACTTAGGTATAGCACCAACTAATAATGGTGAGGTTATAATGTTGACTATTCCAGAATTAACTGGTGAAACTAGAAAAAGTTATGTTAAACAAGCAAGTCAAATGGCAGAAGAAGCAAGAGTAGCTCTTAGAAATATAAGACAAGATGAAAATAATAAAATTAAGAAAAATGATGAAATTACCGAAGATGAAAAAGAAAGATATTTACAAATAACACAAGATATGATTAATAAATTTAATAAAATAGTTGATGAAAAATTTAAAGAAAAAGAGCAAGAACTTACTACTTTATAGTAAGTTCTTATATATTGACTATATGAAAAAAATTATGTATAATTTTTATAGTAGTAGTGGTGGTAATGTGTGAGAACTAAGAACGGATTTACACTGATGGAATTATTATTAGTAATGGCAATTTTAGCATTATTTTTTTTAGTTGCTAGTTTTATTTTTTTAAATTATTATCAAAAAGCAAAAAAAAGTTCATTTATAACAGATTCAAGAGTTATATATAGGGAATCTAATAAAATATATTCTAGTGAATATATGGATGGAAAAGAATTTAACGTTATTAGTAGTGATGAGGGCGAGAAACATTTAGATATAGACAATCCTAATATAAAATATTGTATTAATTTAGATGAAAAGGGTAAAGTGGATGATTTTAAAATGACTAATGGCGAGTATTATCTTCAAGGAAAAGTAATTGATGATATTTCAATTGAAAATGTAGTGTTTGGAAATTTTGATGCTAAATTTAGTTGTGATTATGTTTTGTCAAATGAAGATATTTTAGAAGAAACAATATTGTTAATAAAAATAGATTCTACTGTGATGAAGATAATTAAAGCATTAGTATGTTTATTTATAGGATTACTTATTTTATTTCCTTTTATTAAAAATAAAAATGAAAGAATTTAATTTTTAAATTGTTAATTTACTATTGACATTTAAATATTATTTATATATAATCATTATTGTTAAAAAAGAAAGAAAGAGTGCCACTCTTCACCAGATGTATAAATACATTGGTATAAAAGCTTATTAAATTAAATATTAATATGTTTTTAAGTGTGGCTCTTGTGCACACTTTTTTAAATGGAAAATATGGAGGTGTTAGCAATAGCTAAGCAAAATAATGAAGTTTTAGTTAACGAGCAAATTACAATTGATAATGTAATGGTAATTGGTCCAAATGGAGAAAAAATGGGTATAAAAAATATTAATGATGCTCTTACATTAGCAAAATATGCTGGTTTAGATTTAGTATTATTAAATCCAGATCTAAAAAATCCAGTTTGTAAGATTATTGATTATAATAAGTATCGCTATGAAAAACAAAAACAAATAAAAGAAGCAAGAAAGAAACAAAGGGAGCAAAATTTAGAAGTAAAAGAATATAGACTAAGTGTTACAATAGATGTTGGCGATTTTGAAACTAAGTTAAGAAATGCAAAGGCATATTTAGAAAAAGGCCATAAAATCAAAGTTTCAGTTAGGTTTAAAGGAAGACAACTTGCTCATCCTGAATTAGGTAAAGAAGTGATTATGAATTTTGCAAAAAAGCTAGATGATGTTGCGAATATAGAGTCTATGCCTAAAATGGAAGGTAGAAATATGCAACTATTATTAACACCTAAAAAATAAAGAGAAAGAAGGAATGTATTATGCCAAAGATGAAATCACATGGTGGAATAAGTAAGAAAATTAAAGTAAGAAACTCTGGTTCAACTAAAATTGGACATGTAGGAGCAAATCATAATAGTGGAAAGAAGTCAACTGACTTCAATAGAAAATCAAGAAAGGGTTCTGTATTAAGTTCAGCTGATGCTAAAAGATACAAAGGACTGGTAAAATAAGGGGGATAGGAATATGACAAGAGTTAAAGGTGGAGTAGTATCTAAAAATAGAAGAAGAAAAGTTTTAAAAAGAGCTAAAGGATATTTTGGAAGCAAACATAGATTATATAAAACAGCTCAAGAACAATTATTCCATAGTGGTGCTTATAGTTTCCAAGATAGAAAAAAAAGAGCTAATAACTTTAGAAAACTATGGATTACAAGAATTAATGCTGCTTGTAGAAACAATGATATAGTTTATTCTAAATTCATTGATGGACTTAACAAAGTAAATATTAAAATTAATAGAAAAATGCTTAGTGAACTTGCGATTTACAATCCAGAGGAATTTACTAAATTAGTTAATACAGCCAAAGAAGCATTAAAAAATAAAGAAAATTAGTATAATGACTTCACTTATGTGAAGTCATTTACTTTATTTATTGATTAGGCTAATTAAATTATGTATAATATTTTATAAGAAGGAAAGTTTATGAAAGATTTTATAGATCCATTTTTATATAATGTTCCTAGTTTAGATTTACATGGATATGATAGATTTTCAGCAATTGCTATAATGGATAGTTTTATTGAGGATAATTTAAAAATAGGAATTAAAAAAATTATTATAATACATGGTAAGGGAAGTGGCATTTTAAAGCAAATTACTCATGAATATTTAAAAAAAGATAAAAGAGTATTAGAATATAAAGTATATAATTTTAATGATGGAGAAACTATTGTAATACTAAATTAGGAGGATTATGCAACAATATTATTCAATAAAAAAAGATAAAGATACATTATATCTTAATCATGATGATTTATATCATATTAAGAAAGTCATGAGAATGAAAAAAGATGATAAAATTATAGTTGTATATGATAAAAAAAGCTTTGTATGTAAGTTAAATCCAGATTTATCTTCAGCAAATATCATAGAAATATTTAAAGATGGTGAAAAATACCAAAAAATTTTAGTATATATTCCTATGTTAAGCGATGATAAGATGAGTTTTGTATTTAAATATGGAACTACTCTTGGAATAACTGATTTTGTAGTAGTTCAATACTCTCGATGTAAATATAAACTGCTTGAAAAAGACTATAATAAGAAACTTGATAGGTGGCGTAGAATAATCAAAGAAGCTAGTGAGCAATCATACAGAATTAAAAAGCCTATATTGCAAAATATAATAAAGTTCCAAGATATCGAAGCATTATGCAATGTAAATATTTTGTGTTCGCTTGACAAAAATAATGTAAACAATCTATGTAAAGTATTAACACCCAATAATTGTAATGATACAATATCATTAGTATTTGGACCAGAAGGTGGACTTTGTGAAGAAGAAGAAGATTTATTGAATAGCAAAGGATTTATTAAAACATCTCTAGGTAATAATGTACTAAGAACAGAGATTGTACCTATTATGGTATCATCTGTAATACAATATTTAAGGAATAGTGATTAATTATATGAATATTGATAAAGCAATAGAAACATTTATGATGGGAGATTATTTTTTAATTTTTCTTGTTTTAATTGCAATAATTTTAGTAGTTTTAATAATTAGTTTAATAAAATCAAGAGAAGAATATAATGAATTGTTAAGATATACTACTATTACACCTGATTATAGTGAAGAAAAGGATTTTGAAGAACATGAAAAAATAATTGATAATATTAAGTCAACTGATGAAGATGGTTTAACTAAAGATTTATTGAAAGAATTTGATATGTTAAATAAAGAATCTTCTAAAGAAAGAGAAGTATCTGATATTAAAGATAGTGGTATTATGGTTAAACAAGTCAATTTAAGTGGTGTTAAAACATATGATGATATAATAAATGAATATGAAAGTAGTGAAGAAGAAAATGCGGTAATATCTGCTGAAGAACTTGAAAAAAGAACTAAAGAAAGAAATGATACTTTAGGAAAAAATGATAATCAATTAGCAATAGAAAAATACGAGGAAGAACAAGAGAAAAAAGCTATAATTAGTTATGAACAATTATTAAAAAATGCCTCAAACATAACTTTATCATATAAAGAAGAGAATAAAAAGGATAATAAATCTCCTCGTATTAATAAAATAGAAGTAGAACAAAAAGAAATAACACAAGCAGAAAGTTATTTAGAGGAAGAAGAATTTTTAAAAATATTAAAAGAATTTAGGATGACATTATGATAAAAACATTTAATATAAAAACACTCGGCTGTAAAGTTAATTCATATGAAAGTGAATTTATAAGAAATTTACTTTTGGATGAAGGTTATAATGAAGTAAACGAAAATTCAGATTTATGTATTATAAATACTTGTACAGTTACTAATACAGCAGATAATAAAAGTAAACAAATAATAAATAATATAAAGAAAAAAAATCCCAATGCTATTGTAGTTGCAATGGGATGTTTTTGCCAATTTAGAGCAAAAGAAATAGAAAATTTAATATCCGCTGATATAATTATTGGAAATAAAGATAAGTCTAAAATATTAAAATACATAAAAGAATTTTTAAAAACTAATAAAAAAATAATAAAATTATATGATATGAATTTTGTTGAATTCGAAGATATGGAAGTTAAAAAATATTCATATCATCAAAGAGCATTTATTAAAATAGAAGATGGATGTAATAATTTTTGTAGTTATTGTATTATTCCATATGTAAGAGGTAGGGTTAGAAGCAAAGAATTTAATAAATGTATTATTGAAGTAGGAGATCTTGCATTAAATAATCATAAAGAAGTAGTATTATCTGGAATACATACTGGGCAATATTTTAGTGATAATAAAAAACTTTCGGATTTAATAAATGAAATAAGTAAATTTGATCAAATTAAAAGAATTAGACTATCTTCTGTTGAAATAGTTGAATTAGATTGTGGAATGTTGAATATTATTAAAAATAATAAAAAATTTGTATCACACTTACATATACCACTTCAAGCTGGAAGCAATCATATACTAAAACTTATGAATAGAAGATATGATAAAGAATATTTTTTAAATAAAGTAAATGAAATTAAAAAATTGAGAGAAAATATTTCATTATCCACTGACGTAATAGTAGGTTTTCCAGGAGAAACAGAAGAAGATTTTGAAGAAACTTTGGATTTTTGTAAACAAATAGGTTTTTCTAAAATTCATGTTTTTCCTTATTCTGATAGAAATGGTACATTGGCTTCAAGAATGAGCAATAAAATAACAAATGAAATAAAAAAAGATAGAGTACATAGATTGATTAATCTTAGTAATGAACTTGAAAAAAAATATTTTAATAAATGTTTAGGAACAATAGTAGATGTATTAATTGAAGAAAAAAAAGAAGAATATTATTATGGGTTTACTAGTAATTATATACCATTAAAATTAAAAGGTGATTATAAAATTAATGAAATTTATAATATAGTTTTAAAGGAAGAAAATATAAATTTTGATATGCAAGACTAATTATATAATTAAAAGTATCTATGTTTAAAATGGATATTTTTTTAATATAATAATTTATTTAGTAATAATATTAACACATTTATTTAAATTTATATAGTTTTTTAAAAATTTATCTAAATATGTATTATGTTTTCAAGTTATTAATATATATTGGTAAGAATAACTCTCATTAACTTATTTATTATATATATTTTATACTTTGATAAATCTTTCATAGAAATAATTAAATCATCAACATTAGTACTATTATCAATTATTTTCATAATATCATATTCAGAGTTACTTTTAATAGAATTTACATAAGATAATTTTTTAGCATAGTACAAAAATATATTTCATAAGTAGTGAGCAATTTTTCCCATTTTATATATTTGCAATTAAACTGGAATACATGATTTATCTTCTAATATAGCAGAGTAGTAAATATTAGTTTTTCATGATCAAACAAATTATTATATTTATTTCTATTTTTTAACTTAAAAAATAGGATAATAATTAATGACTATATCTATTAATATAAATTTTTCAAATATATATTTAAATTTTATTATAGTTAACAGAAAAATAATAATTATGTTATAATTAATATAGGTGGTATAATGGAAAAAAATAGAGTATATAGATTGAATTTGAATGATTATTTATACATTGAAATTTTATATGATGGTAATGAAGTTTATTTAGTTTCTTCTGGAAATACCCCAAAAAATACTATATCTTTTACTACTACTAGAAAAACTACTATTATAAAGATAGCAAATATTCCTAAATGCACAATAAATTTAGAAAATGGAAAAATACATACTAAATTAAAAATAATTCCCACATCTGTGATAAAAAATTATTCTGAAATTTTAAATACTAAATCTAACGATGAAGAATTTTTGCATAATCACTTGCAATTTAGTAAAGTGACTAATGATAGTACTATTCAAAATCAAATGGAATTGCATACACATTTTATGGAAATCTTAAGTGGAGAACAATACTTACAATTAGTATTAAGACACCTAAAATACATAGGTTTAGATGTTAAAGGAGATTTATGTAGATCGTATCCTATCAATAATCATGATCCAAGAATATTAGATGAATCGTTAGTATATAACTGGATTAGTAAAGAAGATATTTATAATAATAGAGAATTATATAACAATTTGGTAAAACAATTAAGTCTTCCTACAAATAAACAAGTGGATTTTTTTGAAATTAATAAAGTATTAGAAAAGAGGACAGCTTTACTTAATTTAATAGGCTTTTTTGATGTAAAAAAACAAATTGAAAATATTGATGTTCCAAAAAATGAATTAAAAAACGCAATAGCAAAATTAAGGTCTGATGCAAAAGCAGAAATTTATGTAGAAATATTATTAGATAGTTTAGAAACATTAAAAAATCAAGGTATTAAATATGTTGAGATGAGTTATTCTACATATAGCACAATAATAAAAATACATAAAAAAATTCAAAATTTAAAAATCGAAGGAATAAAATTTAATTTCTTGCTTAGTGAGAATAGAAATGCATTGGGACAAACATTTAGAGAATATTATCATGATATAGGAACAAATTCTATTAGAAGAAATAAAAATTCTGTAGAAGTAAATTTAGAAAAATTAATAAAACTAGGGTATGTTAAAGGCTTTGATTTGATGGGAATGGAACATCAAATATTGAAAAGTGATTATGAAAAAGATTCTATTGGAAATTCTTCATTATATGATAAGTTATCATCAATTTTGAAAGTACTTAACTCATTTAATGATAATAGTTTGGTTTGTAGGTTACATGCTGGAGAAATAAAATATGAATTTAATGATTTAGAAGATAAGAGTAATCCGGAAAGAATTTTAGAAATAATTGATAAAATAGTTAAAGATAATAATATGACAGTACCACCACCTTCGATTAGACTTGGACATGGTTTAAATATACAAAAAAATGATAATTATTTGTCATTATTGAAAAAATATAAAGTTATTATAGAAATAAATGCATCATCAAACTTTGCATTAGGTAATATTAAAGATATGAGGCAAATTCCTTATAGATGGTATTTTGAAAATAATATACCTATGGTATTGGGGACAGATGGTGGAGGCTTTTATTTAACTACACCACTTGATGAGGTAAAATTAGCAGAATTTTTTGGTGGAGAAGATGTTGCTAAAGGAATACATCTTACAGATGAACTTGAGGTAAAAAGGAGAGGATTATAGTGGATGAATTATTGTTGAGATTTCAAAATATGGTATTAAATAATCCGGATAGTTTTTTATCGCAAGAATCAAAAAACTTTCCGGATAATTATAAGGAAGAAGATAAAGTAAAATCTGAATTTATTGGATTACATTCATATTATCATGATAAAAATTCAAATGAAGCTTTTTTTAATTCAAATCAGAGTGTTGTAATTCAAAAAGCTCTTGATGAAATTAAAGAATTAATATTACAAAAAGATTATGAGACTGCTAAATATTATATAGTATCATTACAATTACTGTTAGGATTAGAAATAAAATTTAATAAAATTATTTATATTATGATACAAAATTCAATTTCTGTTAGTGATTTTATTGATGAAGAACAATATTTTGATAAAGAAAATCCATATATTGATAAAAGGAGAAAATAATATGAATAATTTGTTAAAAAATATAAATGAACATAAAGAAAAAAATAATATTTCAGTTTGTTATCATTTATATAATTTTATAGATGAGCATAATATAAATACAGAAGAAGAATTGATGGATTTTGAAAATAAATTACATATTACTAATGATATTAAGATTAGAAACAAATTAAAATATGATGCATATGTTTCAGATATAACTCATCTAGAAAAATTAGATGAAAATGCTATAGCTGAATTAGTAAAATATGAAGATTTATATTTAACTGAAATAGATGATGTAATGAAAATCAAATACTTAATATTAATATATGAAATAAATGAATGGGAAATGGTATTTCCATATGCAGCATACAAACTAATAATTAAAGATTTGTTAAATTAAAACAACTTGGTTATTCAAGTTGTTTTAATAATATATGAATGCACAAATATATAAATTATATATAAAAAAATAAGAAATCATGATTGTATGAATATAATATGTTATAAATTATATAATTTATTATAAAAAACTAATCCATTTCTGAATTAGTCATTTATCAAAACTCGAAAAGTCGAGCAAATTACTTAATGGTAGCGAGAGAGGGATTTGAACCCCCGACATTTCGGGTATGAACCGAACATTCTAGCCAACTGAATTATCTCGCCATAAATCAAT
>CASFKI010000022.1:0-42442 GCA_949295285.1 uncultured bacterium | reverse complement strand
TAAAATATATATTTATTTTATCATTAATTATAAAAATTATAATTTAACCAATTCTAAAAGCCGGTGATACTCCATCATTACTATTAGCAATGCTATAACTCCAATCACCACTACTATAAACTATATAAAAAAAATTATTATAAACACAATCGGCTGATCGTAACCACCATGTAGATAAACTACCACTTAAATTATATTTTTTCGATTCATTATAATTATTTGAAGACACTCCAAGATTTTTATAATAATCTAATTGTCTTGTTTCAACAGTAGTATCATACTCTAACGCTATACCACTTCCCCATATTTCTTTAGTAGATAATAAATACATTTTATCTATCGTAGTAAAATTATCAGTATCATTAGGCCCATGTCCTGATATTACAAGTGTATCACTTATAATTTTTTTTAATTCTTTATGCAATGCATTATATAGAGTTGTATTTAGCTATGATCGCATTTCACTATCTTTCCATCCACCTACATTTGTATCGCTTGAATTCATATTATAAGTTGTTATCACATCTTCAAATTCAATCACAAATCCACATGCTGTTTGACTAAAACCTTCTGCTGTACACTCATTTGGTGTTGTATTATTTGCTACTCTAACTGTTAGTGTTCCATATCCATCAATAGTTATTTCTTTTTTATCCCCCCACTTCATATGCTGTCGCTTTTCCAGCTTTTATGGCATTTGCTATTGTTTCCCATGAATCTTCTGCAAATGTTTTTTGTTCAACGCTTACTATATTATTAGAGTCATTTGAACAAGGTCCTTCTTTTATTCTATTTACATCTACCATTGAATAATCTATACCATCAAGATTTTCATCACTATAACAAAAATTATTATCCCATATTTTTGCTCTTATTATATTTCCGTTAGAATCTAAAAATAATGTATAAGATTTATTTCCTTCAAGATTTAATAGTCTTTCTTTATAATATTCTACTTCTCCTGGATCTTCATTTGTGTATATATATTTCCCTTCTTCATCTATATAAAGGCTTCTGTTGTATATATTATAGTAGAACTTAAATCTCCTATTGAATCTGATATAAAATTTGATATTGCTTGTTTTAATATCTCTTGTGATTCTATTACAAATGTGTTCTTTTTTGAATCATTATATATCTGCAGCACATTTGGCATTGCTATTACCACTAATATTGCTAATATTGATATTACTGCTAATAATTCAATAAGTGTAAAACCATTCTTATTCATTTTGACATACCCACCTTTCTTATTATTACTACAATACAATTATAACATGTATATTTTTTGATTAAAAAAAAAATCCGTTTTAACGGATTTTAATATAATTGCATGCTTTTATACAAGCTCTAAACGAACTATTAAAGCATCGTCTCCAATTCTTTCCTTTAATTTAATTATTCTTGTATATCCACCTTTTCTATCTTTATATGTAACAGCGTATTCATCAAATAATTTTTTAACTAATTCTGTATCATTATTTAAGAAAGCAAGTGCTTTTCTTCTAGAAGTTAAATCACCTTTTTTAGCATATGTAATCATTTTTTCAACAAATTTTCGAACTTCTTTAGCTCTTTCTTGAGTAGTTTGTACATATCCATTTCCAAGAACATCTTTAGTTAAACTAGAAAGAATGCTTCTTCTAATACGAGTTTCTCTATTTAATTTTCTATATAATGCCATCCTTACCTCCTAATCTTCATCACGGAACTTAAGTCCCATTTCTCTTACTTTATCCATTACTTCTTTTAATGATTTTTTACCTAAGTTTCTAATTTTCATCATTTCTGATTCACTCTTTTGAGTTAAATCTTGCAATGTATGAATAGCATCTCTTTTTAAACAATTATAAGCTCTAACTGATAAATCTAATTCTTCAATTGGAGTTTCTAATGTCTTTTGAACAGAATCCTCTTCTTTATCAGCAAGAACACTTTCGAATCCAGTCAAATTATGTAAATCTGTTATTACTTCAAAGTGATCGATAATTATTTTAGCAGCACTAGCAACTGCTTCTTCTGGTTTAACACTACCATTTGTCCATACATTTAAAGTTAATTTATCATAGTTATCGCTTTGTCCAACACGAGCACTTTCAACTTCATAACTTACTCTTTCAATTGGACTATATAAAGAATCAATACCAATAGCACCTACTACATCAGCAACTGCTTTGGCATTTTCTTTACCATCTACATATCCACGTCCATTAGATACTCTCATAGTCATATCCAAATTTCCACCCGCTGATAATGTTGCAATTAATAAATCTGGATTGATTATTTCAACTTCAGCATTTTTATCTATTGCAGATGCATACACTTCTCCTTCTTTATCAGCTTTTAAATGTAAAGTTTGAACTTCATCACTATGATTTTTTAATACTAATTTTTTTAAATTAAGAATTATTTCAGTAACATCTTCAATTACACCATCTATTTTTTGAAATTCATGCATTACTCCTTCAATTTTAATATCAGTAATAGCACTACCTTCTAAACTAGATAACATAACTCTTCTAAGAGCATTACCAATTGTTGTTCCAAATCCTCTTTCAAGTGGTTCTAAAACAAATTTTCCAAAATAATTACTTTCTACATATTCGTTAACTTTATAATCTGGTTTAATAAATTGTAACATGATATTATTCCCCTTCCTTTTGTTATATACGTCTTCTCTTAGGTGGTCTACAACCATTATGTGGTATTGGTGTTACATCACTAATTGATGTAATTTCAAGTCCAGCAGTTTGTAAACTTCTAATAGCTGTTTCACGGCCACCACCGATACCTTTAACAAAAACTTCTACTTTTCTAATTCCACTATCATAAGCAGCTTTTCCAGCAGCCTCAGCACTCATACCTGCAGCAAATGGAGTTTTCTTTTTACTACCTTTAAATCCTACAGTTCCTGAAGAAGCCCAACTTATTACGCCGCCATTATTATCAGTAATAGTAACAATAGTATTATTAAATGTAGAGTGAATATGTGCTTGTCCTTCAGTTATATCTCTCTTTGCTTTTCTTTTTCTTCTATTATAAGCCATAAGTTATCCCTCCTATTTCTTCTTATTAGCAATAGTCTTGCCTTTACCTTTACGAGTTCTAGCATTTCTACTAGTATGTTGTCCTCTTACTGGCAAACCTTTTTTATGTCTTGTCCCTTGATATGAATTTATCTCCATTTTCGTTTTAATATTCATTTCAACTTCTCTTTTTAAATCTCCAACTAAAACATATTTATCAGCTTCAGCTCTTAAACGATTAATCTCATCAACTGTTAAATTATCTGTTCTAGTATCTTCACTTACATTAGCAGATTTACAAATTTCTTGTGCTCTTGTTGGTCCAATACCATAAATATAAGTAAGTGCAACAACTATTCTCTTATTCTTTGGTAAGTCAATATTTTTAATACGTGCCATATATTCCTCCTACTAGCCTTGTCTTTGTTTATGTTTAGGGTTTTCACAAATTACCCAAACTTTTCCATTTCTTTTAATAATTTTACATTTATCGCAAATTTTTTTTACTGATGGTCTTACTTTCATATTTATAATCCCTCCATTACTTTCTATATATTATTCGCCCGTGTGTTAAATCACAAATTGGTACTTCCATAAGCACAGTATCACCTGGGTAAATACGAATCATGTTCAAACGCATTTTTCCAGAAACACGAGCCACTAGTATGTGCCCATTATCTAGTTTAACCTTAAAGTCTCCTCCAGGTATAACTTCTAGTACCTTTCCTTCAAGTTCAATATAACCGTCTTTTTCTTTGGCCATTTTTCACTCTCCTGTTAATATCTCATAACCATTATCGGTTACAAGAATTGTATGTTCAAAATGTGCTGATTTACTACCGTCACGTGTTATAATTCCCCACTCATCAGGTAATAACCACACTTTGCTTGTTCCTAAACTAAACATTGGTTCAATTGCTAAAGTCATTCCAGCTTTAAGAATAATATTTTCACTTTCATTATTAGAAATATTAGGTATATAGGGATCTTCATGTAATTGCTTTCCAACACCATGACCTGTTAAACAATCAAATACACCATAATTATTATCTAAAGCAACATTTTCAATAGCTTTACAAACTTCGTTTAGTTTTATTCCAGATTTTACGACAGAAATACCTTGATATAAGGCTTTCTGAGTATCATTAACAAATTTTTCAGTTTTTTTATCTACTTTTCCAATAATATATGTATATGCTGAATCAGAATTATATCCTTCATAAATGCATCCTACATCAACAGATACTATATCACCATTTTTAATTTTAGTATTATCTGGTATCCCGTGAACTACCATATCATTTATACTGATACATGTAGATGCAGGATACCCTTCATAATCAAGAAATGATGGTGTAGCACCATGATTAATAATAAAATCATATGCATACTTATCAATTTGTTTTGTAGTCATTCCAGGCTTTATATATTCTTTTAAATTCATTAAAAGATCATATGTAATCTTGCCAGACTTTCTCATTAATTCAATTTCTTGTTCATTTTTAATACTAATCATTTTCCTAGTTTCTCCATTAATTGATTGTATGTATATTCAGGATCTTTAGATGCATCTACTTCAATTAATATACCTTTATTTTTATAATATTCAATAACAGGTGTACAATTTTTAATATAAGCATTATATCCTATATTAAATGTGTCTTCATTATCATCATTTCTAATCGTTAATTCTACATTACAATCATCACACATATTTTCAACCTTTGGTGTATTAACACCAGTTAATTTATTATATGTTTTTTTACATTTAGGACATATTTGTCTACCAATTGTTCTTTTCAATGCTATATCATAATCAACATTTAATAAAATTGCATAATCAATTTTAAGATTTAAATCTTTACACATTTGATTTACTGCATCAACTTGAGGCATATGCCTAGGATAACCATCTAAGATAAATCCATTTTTAATATCATCTTTCATAAGCCTTTCTTTCATTAATTGATTAGTTATTTCATCACTAACTAATTCACGCCTAGATTGAATTTCTCTTATTTTTTTTCCTATTTCTGTATTAGGGTCTACACCTCTTAAAAGTTCACCAGCTGATATACAAACTAAATTATATTCTTTATTTAATTTACTTGCTAAAGTTCCCTTACCAGCAGCTGGTGGTGCTATTAAAATTAAATTCATAAATTATCTCCTATTATTATAATTTCTTGATGCAACTGAACTTTCTAATTGTTTATATGTCTCTAGAACTACACCAACAGCTATTAATATAGAAGTACCACCCAATTGTATATTACTTGAAAGTCCACTAATTGAAGTAAACAATGTAGGTAATGCTGCAATTATTGCTATGAATATGGCTCCTAAAAATGTAATTCTAGTTAATATTTTACTAATATATTTTTTTGTTTCACTTCCAGGCCTAATTCCTGGAATATAACCACCATTTTTATTTAAATTTTTACTTAATTCTTCAGGATTAATTGTAAAAAATGTATAAACAAATGTAAATATAATAATTAATGTAATATATATAACAAAACCAATTGGTCTAGTTGTAGATAAATAATTATTAATTATATTTAATATTGTTTCATTTTCAGTAAAATAACTTATAATAGGTGGAATACCCATTATAACACTTGCAATAATAACTGGCATTACTCCTGCCGAATTTAATCTAAAGGGTAAAAATGTTTGTTGTCCTCCATATGATGATGAGCTTCTATTTGAATACTGAATAGGTATTCTTCTTTCTGCCTCTTGAACAAATATTACTCCAATAATAATAGCTAAGTAAAGTAATATAAATAATCCAAATGATAACCATGCAATCAATGTATTATTTGCATTTGGTATTAGTGATTCAAATACTGATACAAACATATTCGGTAAAGTATTTACAATACCAGCCATAATTATTAATGAAACACCATTTCCAATACCTTTATTAGTTATTTCATCTCCTAACCATAACAAGAATGCAGTACCTGCAGTTAATATTATGGCTATTTCAAAATACATCATTGGTTCTAAAGTTTTTCCAACGAACATCATTGGATAAAAAAATCCTTGAATAAATGCAATTGCTAACCCTGAATATCTAGTTATTTTTGCAATTTTACGTTTTCCTATTTCACCCATTTCTTTTAATTCTTTAAAATATGGAATGATATCCATTTGAAGAATTTGAATAATAATTGTGGCAGTAATATAGGGCATAACACCTAATGCAAATATTGAAAATTGTTTTAAACCTCCACCACTCATTGCATTAAATAATTCCAAAAATCCAATATCACCTGAAATGACATTCATACCCGGAATTGTAATTGCATTACCAACTGCAAATATAAATAGAACACCAAGAGTAAATAATATTCTAATTCTTAAATCTTTGTTAGAAGATCTAAATATTTGCTTAAATGTAGCAAACATATTAAATCACCTCCGTTGTTCCACCCATTTCTTCAATTTTAGTAATAGCTGTATTAGTAAATAAATTAGCTTTAACTGTTAATTTTTTTTCTAATTTACCATTACCTAATATTTTGATTCCATTTAATTCTTTCTTTACAAGACCAGATTCTTTTAATAACTCAGGAGTTATAATATCTCCATCACTAAATCTATTTAAATCAGATACATTTACAATAGCATATCTAGTAGCAAATCTTGCATTTGAAAATCCTCTTCTTGGAAGTCTCTTATATAAAGGTGTTTGACCTCCTTCAAACCAAGCGTGTACTTTTCCACCACTTCTTGCTTTTTGTCCTTTTTCTCCACGTGTTGAAGTTTTACCATGTCCACTTCCAGGACCACGTCCAACAATTTTTTTTCTGTGAGTAGATCCTTGTACTTTTTCTAATTCATGTAATTTCATTAGTTTAAAACCTCCTCAACAGTTTTTCCACGTAACTTAGCAACATGCTCAATAGTCCTTTGGTTAGCTAATGCTTCAATAGTAGCTTTAGCAGTATTAATTTGAGTGTTGCTTCCAAGTGATTTAGCAACAACGTCTTTTATACCAGCAAGCTCTAAAACAATTCTTGATGCTCCACCAGCAATAATTCCACGACCAGCTTTAGCAGGTCTAATTAAAACTTTAGCAGCTCCGCAAACACCAGTAACTTCATGAGATATTGTTCTATTATCAACTAAGTTAACATGTATTATATTTTTCTCTGCCTCCTTAATTGCTTTAGAAACAGCTACAGGAATTTCTTTACTTTTTCCAATACCAATTCCTACTCTTCCTTTTCTATCTCCAACTGCAACTGTGGCTGAAAATCTAAAATTACGTCCACCTTGTGTAACCTTTGTAACTTTTCCAATAGATATAATTTTATCTTCATAAAGTTTCTTAGGTTCACGAGTATTTCTTCTATTATCGTTCATATTTTCCTCCCTAGAATTCTAGTCCATTTTCACGTGCAGCATCAGCAAGAGCTTTAACGCGTCCATGATATAGATATCCACTACGATCAAATACAACTTTTTTGATCTTTATTTTTTTAGCTTTCTCTGCAATATCTTTTCCAACTGCAGCTGAGGCTTCTATATTATTATTCTTAATTTTAAGTTCTAAAGAAGATGAACTTGCTAATGTAACACCATTAACATCATCAATTAATTGTGCATAAATAGCAGTATTACTTCTAAAAACACATAGTCTAGGAGTTGATTCATTACCAGATAAATTTTGTCTAATTTTTTTATGTCTTTTAATTCTCATTAAATTTTTTGATTCTTTCTTTATCATTTTACCTCCTATGCAGCCTTCTTTCCTTCTTTACGACGAATATGTTCATCTTTGTATTTAATTCCTTTTCCTTTATAAGGTTCTGGTTTTCTTATATTTCTAATCTTTGCAGCAAATTCGCTTACTGCTTGTTTATCATAACCACTAACTATTAATTCAGTTGTTGATTTATCAGGCATTTCCATTTTAATACCTTCTGGTGATTGAATTTCTACTGTATGAGAATATCCAGCAGAAATAATTAATTTGTTACCTTGAAGTTGAAATCTATATCCAACACCATTTATTTCTAATTCTTTCTTGAATCCCTCACTTACACCAATTAACATATTATTAATAGTAGCATTTGTAGTGCCATGTAATTGTTTAGATATTTTTGTCTCGTCTTTTCTAGTTACTAATACTTTTCCATCTTCAACTTTAACATCAACATTTTCTTTTTTAAAATTAAACTCTAATGTTCCCTTTGGGCCTTTAGTAATAACCTTATTTCCGTCAACATTAACTTCTACTCCAGATGGAATAGTTAATATTCTATTTCCTATTCTACTCATAACACACCTACCATATGTAAGCTAAAACTTCCCCACCAAGTTTTTTGCTTCTAGCTTCTTTATCAGTCATTAGACCTTCAGAAGTTGATATAATAGCTATTCCTAAACCATTTAGTACTCTTGGCATTTCATCAGCTTTAGCATATACACGTAATCCTGGTTTACTAATTCTTTTAAGACCAGTAATTACTCTTTCTTTAGATTTTGAATATTTAAGGTTTAATACTATCATTTCACCAACTGCTAATTTGTTAGTGTCATAACCATCTATAAAACCTTCTTTTGTTAAAATATCAGCAATACCTTTAGTCATTTTAGTACCAGGTATTTCAACTGTTTTATACTTCATAGCATTAGCATTACGAATCCTAGTAAGCATATCTGCTATTGTATCATTAACCATTATAGGCCTCCCTTCTTATTAACACTTTGCCTGTTAATTATTGGTTTATTTTTTATTATAATTACCAGCTTGATTTCTTTACGCCTGGTATTTGTCCTTTATAAGCAAGTTCTCTAAAACAAATACGGCATACGCCAAATTTGCTTAAAACCCCATGAGGACGTCCACATCTAACACATCTAGTATAATTTCTTGTGGAAAATTTACTACCTCTTGCTTGAGATATTAATTTACTTTTCTTTGCCATAAATATTTCCTTTCCTACTTTCTAAAAGGTAACCCAAATTCAGTCAATAAAGCTAGTGCTTCTTCGTCAGTATTAGCAGTTGTAACAATAACAATATCAAGACCTCTAACTTTAATAACTTGATCATATTCTACTTCAGGAAATACTAATTGCTCTTTGATACCAAGAGTATAATTGCCTCTACCATCAAAACTATTTTTAGATATTCCTCTAAAATCTCTAACTCTAGGAAGTGAAATTTTAATTAATTTATTTAAGAAGTTATACATATTATCTCCTCTTAAAGTAACTTTACATCCAATTTTATTTCCTTCTCTAAGTTTGAAACCAGCAATTGATTTTTTAGCAGTTGTAACTATTGGTTTTTGTCCAGATATAACTTCTAAATCTTTAATAGCTGCATCTAAATATTTTTGATCAGCAATAGCATCTCCAACACCCATATTTAGAACAATTTTTTCTAACCTAGGTACTTGCATTTTAGTAGAGTAGTTAAACTTCTTCATTAAATTTGGAACTATTTCTTCTATATATAATTTTCTTAATGTTTCCATAATTCACCTACTTACTTTCTTTTTCTTCTTTTTTCTTAGAAGTTTTCTTTTCTTTAGTTTCTTTTACTTCTTTTTTTACTTCTTTCTTTTCTGTTTTAGCAGATTTCTTATCTAATACTTTAATATTAGAAATATGAACAGGTGCCTCAACTTCTAGAATTCCGCCAGTTTCATTTTGACGATTAGGTTTAACATGTTTTTTTACTATGTTAATTCCATCAATTAAAACTTTTTGCTCTTTTCTTAATACTTTTAGTACTTTTCCTTCTTTGCCTTTATTACTTCCTGTAATAACATGTACATTGTCTCCAACTTTTAATTTCATGCCTAATCCTCCTACAACACTTCTGGAGCTAGTGAAACAATTTTCATAAAGTTTTTATCACGAAGCTCCCTAGCTACTGGCCCTAAAACACGAGTTCCAATAGGACTATTATCATCTTTTATCAATACGCAAGCATTATCATCAAATTTGATATGACTTCCATCTGCTCTTCTTACACCTTGAACTGTTCTTACAATAACAGCTTTAACTACTTTTCCTTTTGGAGTATTTGAATTTGGAATAGCTTTTTTAACCGTTCCTACAACAATATCTCCTATATTACCGCTTTTAACTTTGCTTCCACCAAGTACTCTGATTACTAAGATTTCACGAGCTCCTGAATTGTCAGCTACCTTTAAACGGCTTTCTGGTTGTATCATAACTCTCTCCTTTCTTAATTAAAGAATAACAGCTTCCTCAACAATACTATCTAATACATATCTTTTAGTTTTAGATAGAGGGTGAGAAGATACTACTTTAACAATATCTCCTACTTTAGCTTTATTCTCTTCATCATGTACTGTATATTTTTTAGTAGTTTTTACATTCTTTTTGTAAAGTGGATGCTTTTTTGATGTAACAACTGCAATAGTAATAGTTTTATCACACGCAGCACTTACAACTTTTCCAATTAACACTTGTTTTTCTTTTTCCATTAATTTGCTTCCTCCTTACTTAATTGTCTTTCTCTAATAACTGTTTTAATTTTAGCTACCTCATGTCTTAATTCTTTAATTCTATGAGGCTTTTCTAAATTACCAGTTGCTGATGCAAATTTTAAATTAAATAATTCTTTTTTATTTTCTTCAAGTTTTTTGTTTAATTCTTCAGTGGCTAATTTTCTTATTTCTAGCATTTTCATTATTTAGTCACTTCCTTTGCTACAAATTTTGTTTTAATTGGTAATTTATGTCCAGCAAGACGAAATGCTTCACGAGCAATTTCTTCAGTAACATCAGTCATTTCAAACATGATTTTACCTTCTTTTACTACTGCTGCCCATTCTTCAACATTACCTTTTCCACTTCCCATACGTACTTCAGCTGGTTTTTTAGTTCTAGCTAAATGTGGGAATATATTAATAAATACTTTTCCTCTTTTAAATGATTTCATATAACGAGTCATAGCAATTCTTGCTGCTTCAATTTGTCTTGCAGTAATATATGCTCCTTCTTTTGCCATTAATCCGTATTCACCTTGAGTAAGTTCTGTATTACCCTTAGCTTTTCCTTCATAACTAATTCTATGAGGTTTTCTATATTTAGTTCTCTTTGGAATTAACATCTTTTTTACCTCCTATTTTTTTCTTAGCAGGAAGTATTTCACCTTTATAAATCCATACTTTAACGCCTATTTTTCCATAAATAGTATCTGCTTCTTTATGTGCATAATCAATATCTGCTCTTAAAGTATGTAATGGTACAGTTCCCTCTGTATAAAATTCAGTACGAGCCATCTCAGCTCCTGCTAAACGTCCAGATACAGCAACTTTAATACCAACAGCTCCTGCTTTCATTGTATTTCTAATAGCTCTTTTTTGAACTGCTCTAAATGAAGCCCTATTTTGAATTTGAAGTGCAATTGATTCAGCCACTAATGCTGCATTTAAATCCGGATTCTTTACTTCAACAATATTCAAATATATGTCTTCATTTGTCAATTTTTGTAAAGCCTTTTTATGTTTTTCAATATCAGCTCCACCTTTGCCAATAACGATTCCTGGCTTAGATGTATTAATAATTACATTTGTTCTTTTTTTATTTCTTTCAATAATTATAGAAGCAACTGAACATCCTTTTAATGCTTTATCTAAATATTTTCTAATTTTCAAATCAGTATTTAGATTTTTAGCAAAATCTTTAGTTGGCGCATACCATTTACTTTCCCAATCTTTGTTGATACCAACTCTAAGTCCCACTGGACTTACCTTTTGTCCCATGTTTAGTCCTCCTTCTTTTCAGTCATATTATCTGTAACACACACATAAATATGACTTGTTCTATGATAATTCTTAGCTACTCTTGAATGAGAAGCTGCTTTTCTTCTTTTTAAAGTTCTTCCTTCATTTATATAAGTTTCTTTTATCATTAAATCTTCTTTTTTAGCTTTAAAATTGTTGACTGCATTTGCAACAGCAGAATTTAAAACTTTAATTATTAATCTACTTGCTTTAGTATTTGTAGTAAGTAAGATTGCTTCAGCTTGAGATACACTTTTGCCTCTAATAAGATCAAGAGTCATTCTCGCTTTTCTTGGTGCAATTTGCGCACCTTTATGTATACTATACGTTTCCATCTGTTATCCTCCTACTTCTTACCGCTACCAGCATGGCCATTAAATTTACGAGTTAATGAAAACTCACCTAATTTATGTCCTACCATATCTTCAGTAACATATACGGGAATAAATTCACGCCCATTATGAACTGCAAATGTATGTCCTACAAATTCTGGAAATATAGTTGAACGTCTTGACCAAGTTTTTATAACTTCTTTTTTACCTTTTTCATTTAATTCTCTAACTCTTTTTAATAGTCTAGGGAATGCATAAGGTCCTTTTTTTAAACTTCTTGACATTTTACGGTTCCTTTCTTAATTATTTTTTACGACGAGTCATTATTAATTTCTCAGATGATTTTTTTGTTTTTCTAGTCTTAAGTCCTAAAGCTGGTTTACCCCATGGAGTCATTGGTTGTGCACGTCCTACTGGAGCTTTTCCTTCACCACCACCGTGTGGGTGATCATTAGGGTTCATAACAGAACCACGAACTGTAGGTCTTACTCCCATATGTCTCTTTCTACCTGCTTTTCCTAAATTGACTAATTCATAATCTGTATTTCCAACTTCACCTATAGTAGCACGACATTGACTAAGTATTTTTCTTGTTTCTCCACTTTTTAATCTTACAATTACATATTTACCTTCTCTACCAAGTATTTGCACACTACTACCAGCACTTCTAGCTAATTTAGCCCCTGCTCCTGGTTTCATTTCAACATTATGAACTAATGTACCAACAGGTATATTTTCAAGAGGTAATGCATTTCCAACTTTAATATCGGCATTAACACCACTTTCAACTTTATCTCCTACTTTTAAGTTAAGTGGAGCAATTATATATCTTTTTTCTCCATCAGCATAATTAATTAAAGCTATATTAGCACTTCTGTTTGGATCATATTCGATTGAAGCAACTCTACCCTCAATACCGTCCTTGTTTCTCTTCCAATCAATTAAACGATATTTTCTTTTTGCTCCTCCACCTATATTACGAACAGTTATTTTTCCTTGATTATTTCTTCCGCCTTTTTTACTAATTTTAACAAGAAGACTTTTTTCTGGTTTTTTTGTAGTAATATCATCATTTATTAATGTACTCATTCCTCTTGTTCCAGGAGTATTAGGCTTAAAATTTTTAATTGGCATATCTTCCCTCCTAGTATTCTATTGAAGAGCCATCAGCAAGTTTAACATATGCTTTTTTATAAGCAGTCGTTAATCCCGTATATCTTCCTACTCTTCTTTTCTTTTGAACTACATTCATTGTATTAACATTTACAACTTTAACTCCAAATTGCTTTTCAATAGCATTCTTAATTTGAGTCTTATTTGCTTTTTTTAACACTTTAAATACATATATATTTTTTTCTTTTAAAGATTCACTTTTTTCAGTAATAACTGGTGCCAAAATTATATTCATTAGTTAAGCACCTCCTCGATTTTCTTAATTGAAGATTCATCAATTACTAAATAATCAGTTGCAACTAAATCTAATACATTAATTTCATTAGGTAATAATAATGCAACTTTATTATTGTTTCTAGATGCTAAATATAAATTTTCATTTTCTTCGCTACTTACTATTAGAGCTTTTTTATCAACTTTAAGATTTTTTAATATTTCATTAAAATCTTTAGTTTTTTTGCTTTCTATATTTAATCTATCTACTATAACTAATTCATTATTTTGTAATTTTGATGTTAAAACACTTTTTAATGCTAATCTTCTTTCTTTTCTATTTTGCTTTTTGTTATATTTTCTTGGTTTTGGTCCAAAAACAATTCCACCACCTGGCCATTGTGGGCTTCTAGTAGATCCTTGTCTTGCATTACCAGTGCCTTTTTGCTTGTAAGGCTTTCTTCCACCCCCAGATACTTCACTTCTGGTTTTAGTAGAAGCAGTTCCTTGTCTTAATGATGCTTGTGATAATACAATGGCATCATGGACAACACTATTGTTTATCTCAACATTCCATACATTATCATTAAGACTCAAATCTTTGACTTTTTCACCTTTAAGATTTAAAACTTGTACTTTTGTCATTATTCAGAAACCTCCTTACTATCATTAGTTTCTTCTACAGTAGTTTGCTCTGTTACATTTCCAACGACTTCTTCAGTAACATTATTGCTTTCTGTAGTTTCTTCTACCTCTTCATAAGAAATTAATTCAACAGGTTCTGTATATTTACTACCTTTAATTGCTTCTTTAATAAATACGAATGATTTTTTAGGCCCTGGAACATTTCCACTTACTAAAATATATTTATTTTTAGTATCAACGTCTACTATCATTAAATTTTGAATAGTAATTTGTTCATTACCCATATGTCCAGGTAATTTTTTACCTTTTAAAACTCTCATTGGTCTCATTGTTCCCAAAGAACCAACGCGTCTATGATAAGTACTACCATGAGTCTCTGGTCCACGAGATTGATTCCATCTTTTAATAACACCTTGGAAACCTTTTCCTTTAGATGTACCAGTTACATCAACAGTGTCTCCTTTTTCAAATACATTTGCTTCAATAACTTGTCCAAGCGTGTAAGATGAAGTATCTACTCCCCTTATTTCTTTTAAGAAGCGCTTAGGAGATGTATTTGCTTTTTTTAAATGTCCTATTTCAGGCTTATTAGATACTTTTTCTTTCTTATCAAAAGCACCTAATTGAATAGCTTCATACCCGTCTTTTTCTTTAGTTTTAATCTGAGTTACTACATTTGGCTCAACTTCTATAACAGTAACAGGTATTAATTTTCCGCTAGTTGTGAATACTTCAGTCATTCCAACTTTGCGTCCTAAGATTCCTTTCATTTTAATTTTCCTTTCTTAATAATTATTTTTTTATTTCGATGTCAACACCACTAGGTACATCAATATGTGCTAATGCATCAATTGTTTCTTTAGATGGATTTTCAACATCAATTAATCTTTTGTGTGTTCTAATTTCGAATTGCTCACGAGCATCTTTATATTTGTGAACAGCTCTTAATATAGTGATTTTTTCTATTTGTGTTGGCAATGGAACAGGTCCACTTACAACTCCACCAGTTCTCTTAACAGTCTCAACAATTTTTGCTGCTGCTTGATCAATACTTCTATGATCAAATGATTTAAGTTTAATTCTTATTTTGTCTTTAGACATATTATTTCCTCCTTCGCCTATAATTTTTTATAGACTTGCTAAATGTGAATTACCTGATTTTAATTAGGAAATTAATTCAACCTAACCTGGTGTATCAGCAACTTCACACATCATCGCCAGTCGTTTCTAGTACATTATAGGCTAAAATAAAAGGAAAATCAATAGTTTTTTGATGATTTTCCATATTTTTTTACAATTTAATTACTAACTTTATCAATTAAATTATTTATCATTAACATTACTTTATTTTTATTATTCTTGGATAAAAATTCTAATTTCGATATAAATTCATTAATATTTTCCGGTGAACTCACTAATTGAGATATCTCATCTTTAGATAAATTAGATAATGAATAATCAATCATATTAACTATTTCATTTTCTATATACTCCTCAATAATTAATGTATATTTATTTACAACTTCATCAGCAACATTGCTAGGCAGCTTATTTAATAACAACTTTTTACCAACAAATCCCATCTCATAAGGTATTTTTTTTGTCAATGTTATAATATCTTTAAAATCTTTATCATCAATTTGCGTTATACCAATGGAATTGCTTGTATCAATAAAGTTAACTTTATCATTATATTTTATATTTAATGTACAGTTCATTGTTACAAATGGTTTTTCATTATTATCATTATAAAATTCTATATTTAATTTTCCATCTTTTTTTTCATATTTACTTACTTCTAATCCCGGTTCATAATTAAATGTCATTTTTACATTTCCAGCAGTTGTATTTACTTTAATAACACCATCAACCGTTTGATTATATGTATCAACATCTGCTTGAGCATCAACTAATTCAAATCCCTCATCATCAATATATTTAAAATATATATAGTAAAAACCATTTAAACTGCTTATTTCAAAATAAAAATTATCAACTGTAACTTCTAAACTTATTAAATCAGTATTAGCTAAATTCATATATAAATTAATTTCTATATATTTTGTTTTTACTTCTTTATTATAAAGTTTTTCTAACATTTCAATAGCTTCATCATTGCTAATAGCAAATAGATTTGCCCATCTATTAATTATATCTTCGTTTTCAAGAAGTCTACTAAATCCTTCATAATATATATCCTTAATTTGTTCTTCCTCTAAAACAATATGTGCTCTAATTCCATATGCTGTTTGTCCATTAATTTTTTTAGATGCTAAATTTTTAGATAAAAACTTATTATCTGTTATATCAACACATAAATTTTTCATCTCCTCCAAAATTAATATTAAATCATTTATTCTACTATAATCAATTTTTAATTTATTTTCTAAATCACTAGATGTTTGAAAATTAATAATCTTTTCAAATAACTCAATATATAATTTTTCATCAATATAATCAGCACCAATAGATACATTACTTGGATATTTCATACCAGTAGTTTCTTTAATATCAGTAACTAGTCCCAATCTAATATTTAATTTTTTTAAATCAACACCTAAAGTGGAATTTATAATAAAATTATCAAGAAACGCTATGTCTTCCATCTGCTCAATATCGTAACCTTTTGTATGCATTTTTCCATCAATACTTACGCTAAGTGTATCTTCTTCTGGCTGAGTTAATCCAATACCAAAAGTTTTAATCCTACCAAATATATCTTCAATAGCTTCATCAAATATTCTAGTAGGAGTTAAATGAAGAAAATAATATCCAAGTACAATTAAAACAATGACAATTCCTATAACAATTGCTGTAAATGGAAATTCAACTTTACCAGTTATTTCATTGCCATTGTTATCTATATATACATCATTATTATTTTCTTGATTTACTGGTTCTTTATTAATATTTTCTTGATTATTAACATTCATACTTACTTGATTACTATTTTCTAAAGCAGCATTAGTTTGATTTGTATTAACAACTTGCATATCTTGAATATTTTTTACACTAGAAGCATTTGTATCTTGTGATTGAATTGTTCCCAATGACATGTTATTACTACTTTCATTAGTTGATTTATTATTAGTATCATTCATTGCAATCCCTTCCCTACTTTTACTTATTTTCTATTATAGTTTAACACATAATTTTATTAGTGTAAATCTATTTTCTTTTATATTAAAAAAAAATACAAAATTTATAAAATAATGTATTTATTTTTCTATCAAACTTTCACCAGTCATTTCAGATGGTTTGCTTATTTCATAAATATCAATGATTGTTGGTATTACATCTTGTAAAGAGCCATTTAATTTTAATTTATAATTTTTATTGCAAATTACAAATGGAACTTTATTTGCTGTAGAACATATTGAAACTTCGTTATTTTCACTTTTCATATATTCTACATTACCATGATCAGATGTTATAACTACTTCATAAAAATTTTCATTTGCTTTTTCCAATATTTTATTTAAGCAAATATCACAAGCCTCAAGTGCTCTTGAAATCGATTGCATATTCCCACTATGTGCAACAGAATCAGGATTTGAAAAATTAACTAATATGAAGTCAAAATCATCATCTATTGCATTTAATGTTGCAGTTGTGACCTGAGCAATACTCATTTCAGGCTTTTTATCATATTTAACAACATCTAAAGATGGAACTAATATTTTATATAAATTTTTATCAGAATATTCTTCAGCTCCATCAAAATAATATGTTACATAAGGATATTTAGTAGTCTCCGCTATTCTTGCTTGTTTAAAATCTAAACTAGCCAAATACTTTCCAAATGTATTTATGATAGGTTCAGTTGTAAATGCCCCCTGTATAATTTCAATATTACTATATAAAGCACTAAATTTAACATTATTTAGTTTTTTAACACTAAACATATTAAATTTTTTATCTACTAAAGATGATATAAGCTTGCTCATGTTTTCACATCTTAAGTCCATAAACAATACACCATCATTATCTTTAATTTGTGAATTTGAACTAATAATACTAGGATTTATATATTCATCACTTATATTATTTTTATAATGAAGTGCTAGGCAATTTTTATAACTCGTAGAACTATTAGCTATATTATAGACAATCGCATCATAAACTTTCTTAACCTTATCATATCCACTTTCGCTATCAAGAGCATAATATCTACCCGATATTGTACCAATTTTTCCAATACCCAACTTCTCAATTTTTCCCATCAACGAATCAATTAAATTAATTGCTAAACTATTTGTATCAACGCCATCAGTTATAAAATGAAATATTACATTCTTAACCTTCTTAATTCTTGCAAGAGCAACTATTGCATAAAAATGATCTATGCTAGAATGATTAGAAGAATCACTTATCATACCTATTAGATGAAGAGTAGAATTATTATTATTTACATGATCAATCATATCTAATAAAATATCATTTTCGAAAAAACTTTTATCTTTTATACTATCATTAACAATTGTACAAGGTTGTTTTACTATCCTACCACAACCGATGGTCATATGTCCAACAGCACAATTACCAAAACTATTTTTAGGTAACCCAACCATCATACCACTACACTCTAACTCACTAACTGAATAAGTATTAAATATATTTGTTATATTTGGAAGAGAAGTCATTTTAATTGCATTTCCATCAGCAGATTCTCTTAATCCAAAACCATCTAATATTAATAAAATAACTTTTTTCATAGTTTTCACCTGTTACAATTGTAGCACAAGATTAATCATATTAAAAGCATGATTTTTTCATGCTTTTACATTTATCATATCTAATCTTAACTTATCTGCTATAGTAACTATAAATTCTGAATTTGTTGGTTTAGCTCTATCAATATCTACACTATGTCCAAATATTTCTTCCATTAAATCTATATCTCCTCTTAACCAAGATACCTCAATAGCATGTCTAATAGCTCTTTCTACCCTTTGTATTGAAGTATTAAATTTAAATGATATATCTGGATATAATTCTTTAGTAATACCTCCTATAAATCCTGGATTATCATATACCATTAATATTGCTGTTCTTATATATTGATATCCTTTAATATTAGATGGTATTCCTAATTCATGTAATAATTTCGTTACTTTTATTTGCATGTTTTTATCAGACAATTCCAATAATTTTTCATTATTTTTCTTTGATTTACCAACTTCTATAACCTTATCTTTAATATCATCAATATTAAATGGTTTTAAAGCAAAATATTTAATGCCATATTCACACAACTTCTTTATTGTATCCTCTTCACCATATGAACTCATAATAATAACTTTTTTATTGATATTATTTTTCTTTAAATATTCAAGAACACCAATACCATCTTTGTTTGGCATAATTAAATCTAATAATACTACATCAACATCATTAGATTTAATTTTTTCAATTGCTTCTAACCCATCTTTTGCTTTACCTATAATTTCTATTTCTTTACTCCCATTAAAGTACTTCATAATTAAATTTACTGTCATATCATTATCATCTACTACTAATACTTTAATCTTCATATTCTCTCCTTTTATTTTATTATAGTACTAAAATTATATATATTTCTACTATAAAAAAAGACTTATTTTGTCTAAAATTGTAATATAGTGTCATAAAAAAAGAATATATTATTCTTCTAATTTATTACATATTCTTTTTACACTATTAATGCTTATACTTAATTTATCTAATACAATTCCATCAAATACATCAAACAAATCTTTAACACTATTATAATTAACCAATCCCCCATAATATATATCGACATTGATATTATATTTACTTTTAATGTATAATTTAAGCTTTCTATAAATAATTTTTAAATTATCAATATCAATACAATTCATAAAATACTTAGGATCATATACAATAGATAAATATTTTAATTTATTTCTTTCAATTTCTTTTAAATAAAAATTAATTTCTTTTTTAAGAGTATAATAAGGTTTATTCATGTTTTTACTCTCACCAATACACAATAAAGTATTAAATTTACTATTTAATGATTTAAATAGTTTCTCTTTTATTAATTTTTTATCTTCGTAAATATAATTTACTCTTTGTGATTGACCAACTAATGTATAATTAATTTTCATGTTTTTAAGTGACTCTAAGTTAATTTCTCCACTAAATGCGCCTTGATTAGATGAATAGAAATTCTGCGCCCCAACTGCATAATCTACATTATTAAATAAACTTAAATATTGAATTGATGGAAATATAATAAACTTGATTTTATCATAATTTAAAGACTCAAATTCTTTTTTAAATTTAATTATTTCATCATATAATAAATAACTTTCATGATTAAGAATCACTTTTTTCATATTTTATTCCCCATTTAATCTTTCTAATGTTTTAAATTTTTTACCTTCTAAAAACTCTAATGTCGAACCTCCACCAGTAGATGAATAATATAGCTTAATATTAAAATGTTTAGAAGCCGCTACTATATCTCCACCTGCTAATATAGTATGATATTTCTGTTTACTTAAAAAATTCAATATTTCTTTCGTTCCGTTTTCATACTCTTTTTCTTCATATTTTCCAAGTGGTCCATTACATAACACAAAATTACTTTTACTTAATATTTCTTCGTATTTATTAATTGTTTTAATCCCAATATCATATCCAATATCATCATCATTTAATGAATCAATATCCTTAATACCATTTTGAGTAACTACATCAATTGGTAATAATATCTTATCATGATATTTAGATAATAATTTCTTAGCATAATCCAAATGTTCTTCAGATACTATGCTTTTGCCTACATTTATACCATTTGCCTTTAAAAATGTAAAACACATAGCACCACCTAATAAAATATTTTTAGAAGATGATATTAAACTATCAATTACTCCTATTTTGTCTTCAACTTTAGCACCACCTAATACTAAAGTCTTCTTTTCCTTTAATGCTTCATTTAACATATCTATTTCATTTTCTAATAGAATACCAGCATAAGAAGGAATATATTTAGATATCCCATAAGTAGAAGCATGACACCTATGAGCACTACCAAATGCATCTAATACAAATATATCAGCTAAACTAGACCAATATTTAGATAAACTTTCATCACAAGAACTTTCTAATTTTTTAGGATAATCTTCATATCTAGTATTCTCGACTAATAATATTTCTTTTTCCAACAAATTATTAACAGTTTCATTTAATATATCACCTCTTGTAAATGGAACAAAATATACAGCAACATTTACAAGTGTTGATAATTTCTTAGCAACTATCCTTAAACTATTATTTTCCTTATCTTCTTCATTTTTAATTCTTCCTAAATGGGATAATAAGATAACTTTCGCTCCATTATCTATTAAATAATTAATTGTTGGTAAACCTGATATTATTCTATTATCATCTAATATTTTCCCATCTTTAATTGGAACATTAAAATCAACTCGAACTAAAACTTTCTTACCTTTAACATTTACATCCTTAATATTCTTCATTTTTTACACCTAACTTTCATTATTCATGTATACAATTTCAGCATCTTTTTCTAATTTATCTAATGTCGTATTTTCTATATTAATATTAAAATCACTAAAATCATCAAGATCTATTTCAGTTTTATGCTTTTTTTGTTCTTCAGTTAAACCATTGTCAAAATTTGGCCTGTTAATATGAATGAGTACTAAATTAGGAAATTTCTCTCTTAAAGAAGAAATTTCTTTTTTCAATCTAACATCACTTATAATTATTGCATCATAAAAACAGCTAAATACCTCAATATCATCTATCATCCTATTGATAAATAAATCATTTTTTTTAAGTTGTTCTCTAATAACTGAAGTACCTAATTGTTGTAATAACTCTCTTGGCTTATCTTCTTCAGTTAAATTCCAACCAGTCATCTCTCTTGCATAATATTTAATATATTTAGATAATTGTGTTATTATAACTTTTTTATTATTTTTTTCATATTGATTTTTCAAATATGATGAAAAGGTATCTTTGCCATGTTTAGCTTTACCACATATTAAATAAATTTTCGGATTTTTTCTATTAATTTCCATATTATATCTCCTTTTAAACTATTTTAAATCATTTTCTTCTGGTATTATTACCCAAGCATTAGGAAGATTTCTCTCACCATCATAATTATACCCCTTAGGAGTATTTATTAACTTAGATTTCGTATCAGTAATATTTCTCTTTCCATATAAAGTAGACGATCCACCGCCATCTAAATTTGCGGCATTATATGCTTTATATTTTACAAATAATTCTGCTAAATCTTTCATAGATATTCCTACTGAATCTACTGTTCTACCATCTATTACCATAATTAGAACTATTCCATCTTGCCTTTGACCAATAGCGGTACGATTTGCTATTCCCCATCCACCATTACCTTTAAATTCAGCCATTTTACCATTAACCACTAAAAATGGTCCAAATTCAACAGCTCGATCTATATTATATTCTTTAATTGCTTCACTTGCAGATTTTTTTGTTAAAACTAATACATTATCTTCATTAAAACCAATTATTCCACCACCTTTATCTATATTCCTTCCTTGATCTTTAATTTTACCATCAACAATCGCAACACCAGTAATTTTATTAACACCTGGTTGTGAATTAACGCCAGAAGCGTTTACAGCAATATAAGCATCATTTGCCTCAGCAATCTCTGAAACATATTCTCCACCTTTCCCATAATTATCAGAAAAAACTAATCTTAATCTAGATGGATCATATACAACTAGCATATATCCTTTCCAATTATCTCCCTCAATATCAACTACCTTATATACATCATTTCCTTCATTTCGTTTTAATACCTGCTCCTCATAAACAGATTCATATACTCCAGTATCAGCACCTAATGAAGTATCTATTGCGCTAATATCAGTTGATTCATTAGATTCAATCACTCTATTATTATTAAGAACATCTTCTACCATACTCTCACTATATAAAACATAAGCAAAATATTTATGACTCATTGTAGTCATAGCAGTTGTTACAATAAAATCTCTAAAAAAAGAAAAAGGACCATAAGCTATAAAAAAGCAAATAAGAGCTATTGCATCAATTCCAATTAATACTTTAGGAAATATACCTTTCTTTTTCTCTTTATTCTTACTCATCAATATCACCTATTTCATATGGACCATCAATACTACCTATTCCACTAATAATACTAAATCTAGCATTCAAACTAAATGCTGGCCTAACATAATGTCTATTACTTATCATATTACCATATATATTACCACTATCATCAATAATATTTATTATTGTATCATCTTCAATACCTCTTGATAAAGTAAAAATATTATTTAAATCATTAACAAACAAATCTCCAAGAGTAAGCATTCCTATTTTAGTATAAGACTTACTTTTATAAACATTTAAATAATCTAAATTATCTAAAGTTAATTTACCAACATACCAATCTCTTGGTATTATTTTATCTTTAATACTAAGAGTATTTAAGTATTTATCATTTAAATATTCATATAATGCATTATTTGAATCATAAACATTATTTTTCTTATCAAAATATACTAAAGTAGGACTATCATTTTCACTATAAACATCATTTAATACTATCTTAACGGTATTTTCATCTTTATAAACAACTTTATAATTTATATCATCTATACTTATTATATCACCAACATAAGTATCTGCTAATGTAGATACATTATGCTCTTCAAATTTATATGGTTCATTAATACTACCATTGCCACTTAAAAATTCAGTATTGGCACTAATAGTTATAACAGGTCTAACTCCATGTATTCTAGTTGGAAGATCCAATCCAATTTCACCTTCATTATTAACATAGTAATTATCATTACTAGAATTAATATCACTTAAATAATAAGAACTATTATTATTAATAAAACTATTTTGACCACCTGCAGCTTTATAATCATTTAATGATAATATAACAATCTTATTATCACTACTTATACTATTACATGTACTATTTGAAATATCATCAACAACATCAACACATAAATTACTATTAACAAGATATTTATCACTATCATATAATATTTTTTCAAATATACCAGTATTCTCAACATCGCTTTTATTTAGCCATTTATTAACATAAGAATTATTATATCCTTTTTCAAGACCGGAATACATTAATGTTACTGGGTTATCACTAACCATCTTAATATTTTTATTTTCATCTATTGACAATATTCTAAACAATATTCCAGAATAAAATACATAATTGTTATCTACTTTTCCCTTATATACATAAGTATTCGTCTCATCATCAAACACAAGACCTTTAGATAAATCAATGTAACTTTGTGTTTTTATTAGTTTATTAACTAATAAAATTTTTTCATTTGGCTTATGAACATTTTCTAATCTATAATATTTAACTAATCTGAATATATAAAATCCAGCGATTATAATTAATATAATGATATTTATAATCACTAAAATTGGTGTTATTTTAAGTACTTTACGCTTAGCCATAATTATTAATCTCCAAAATCATTTTGATATGATATTAGACTTGCATTAATAACACCATCAACATTTTTAAATTGATCAACTATATTAGTTTCAATATTAGCTCGAGATTTATTATTTTCTTTTATATCTACTTCTAATGATAATTCAACTTCATTTGAAAATATTGATTTACTTCTAATTTTAAATTTCTTAATAGTTTTTAATTTCTTTATTACATCATTATGAGCCTCAGAATAATATTTTATAACTAATAAATATCTATTTGACACTCTAAATCCCATTAAATATACAATAAAATATAATACACCAATTGCTAATGATGCCACCAAAGAAGGAATATATAAACCCGCACCAGCCATTATTCCTGCAGAAATTCCCCAAAACATAAAAGCAGTATCTACAGGTTCTTTAATAGCAGTTCTAAATCTTACAATAGACAATGCACCAACCATACCTAAAGACAATGTAATATTTGAACTAATTGTTCTAATAATCATAGATGTAACCATGGCAAGTAATAATATACATAAAGAAAAAGCTTTAGAATAAACAACTCCAGTATAAGTTTTTCTATATATATATACTATAAATATTCCAATTATAAATGATACTATAAGTGACAATAACATATCACCTGCTGTTACTGTACCTGTAAAATTCTCTAAAACTGATTTTTTAATTGTATCTACTATACTCATTGAAAACACTTCCTTACTTTATTTTTCTACATATTGCAAACTTACTAACTGCTTCCCTACATGATGGAATATCATTTAATAAATTAGCAATATGTAGTGGTAAAATTTCATTAAACTTAACTTCTAATACAATTTTGCCTTCTTCATCTATATTATATTTAGGCATTCTATTATCAAATAAATCATAATTATACAATCCACTTTGAATATTTGAATCAAAAGTTATTCTAACATCACTTATAGGATATGTAAATGCAATTCTATGATACGAAACAATAATAGATGGCACCAATCCTTTTAATTTATAATCATTTATAAATTCTAATAACAATCCACTAGCATCATCGATCTTTAGGATTTTACCATTTACTATTTTACTATATATATCTTTTGAAATCAACATCTGCTCTTTTGCAGTATATGTATTATGTTTTAATTTTTTCTCAAGTCTAATAAAACCATCATCATTATTATATATTCTAATTCTATACTTTTTTCTATATAATACACCATCTAATTTTTCATAATATGAAGAAGACTCTCTATTATCAAAGTATAAACTAGTTATCAAATATGAACCATCTTCATAAATAGCATATTTATCTTTATTTAATATTAATGATAATTTTTGTTTTAATACTTCTGCTGCACTAATAGATATTTTAAATTTTAATTCATGTCTATACTTATATTTTTTCACTCTACATCACCAAAATATTTCTCAACTTCATTATTAGATAAGCCAAAATAAGACTTAGCCTGACTTATCATATAAGAATTTCTTTTTTTTGCAAACTCTTTCATTCTTTCAATAGAAGTATTCCATTTACTATATGAATTATTCCATCTTTCTGCATTTCTTTCAAATTCACTTTTTCCAAACTCATTAACTATTTCATCGATTTTTTTACTTACATTATCATATGTCCAAGTATTTTTTAAATTATAAGATAATCTTTCTAAAAAAGTTTCTTTAAATTCTTTATTTTTCATTAAATTTCTAAGTAAAGTTGTTGGAAATTTCCAATACCCCATACCAGAAGCATTAGTATACTCATTATATGAATTATTAGTCGTTCTAAAAAAGCCCGAATCTATATCATAAAAAATAAATTTCCATTTTCCATTGTCAACATTAGGATTTGAAAAATATCTAACATTTAAAATATCATAATTAGCAGTCCACATTTCAGCTATCCAAAAATCACATAAATTTTCTATATCAACTTTTTCTTTAATTTTATTATAATTATTTGTATTACTAAGAGAATTATTATTAATAAAATTAATCATAGAATTGTATTCATCATCACTCCCAGTTTTAATCTCACCATCTATACGAAGTATACTCGTATTATCAACATTTGCATCAACATTATAATGATTAGCTATAAACGTTTCATCCACTTTTTCGCGTATAAAATATATACCATGATATTCACCATTTATATACAAAATAATAGATTTATAATCTTGTACATCTACATTTGTATGCTCTGCCATAATAGAAGTCGCAACAACATCCTTAATTACAGTTCTTTGATCATTATACTCGAATTCATCTTGCGAACCTGTTCTAAGTACTAAAGAATTATACACACTACTATCAACATTTTTAAATACATTATAATTGAGTTCAGTATCTCCAAATTCTTTTTTAAATTTTATCTCATAACTTTTTTTAGGATAACTTCTGGTAGATCCGCCAAATAATTTAAGCCCCGCTTGAATTTTAAAACCACTTCCATCTTTTTCTATTAATTCAACATCACATGGTTCGATAACGCTACTATTTAAAGATGTATTGGAATTTACCTTTCTTAAATCATTCGGATCAATACTAAGAGACATTACTGCCACATTATGACTTTCATCTATTATATATGAATATGATTTATTTTCGCTTTTTAATTTACCACTTTCTTTACTCATTATTCTTAAAACAGTAGTCTCCTTTATAGTAAGGGGACTACTGTAAACTTTAGACGATTCATTTGGAGTTGAGCCATCAAGTGTATAATATATTTTACCATAACCATTTAAAGACACTTTAACACTATCATCATAAAAACCGCTTTCTATAGAGGCTGATGGCTCATAAGAAATAGTCTGTATTCCATTTGAATTTTTACTACTAGGCGTCGGCTTACTAAAATAATAATGACCAAACTTACTTCCCCTTCCATATGAATAACCATTTGGAACATTTGTTATTAGCATAGAATCAATAACTTTATCATCTTTAGTTAGATATATACTTTCAGTTTCTGATAACTTAAAATTAGTGTGTTTATACTTATTATTAGATAATTTAGTATCACCAGATGCCATTACTATATAATACTCACCCTTCTTTAATTCGACACCTTCTAAATTATACATACAAGAATTATCTAAAGAAGTGGTTAGACAATAATCTTTTAAAAATATTGTTTTATTTGTATTATTATATAATTCTATCCAATCATAATAATTAGCTCCATTTTGAGAAAGATAACTATAATTAGAATTCATTGCTTCATTAATAATTAAATCATCAGGATTTTTTAAATATTTCTCTTGAAAATCATTAATTCCATCTACTGTATTATCATATCCAGGAGAAATAGAATTACTTTTAAAAAATTCATTATCTTGTTTTATATAAGCTACCCCATTAGCTAAATTAGAATAACTTATCTTATCAATTATTTTACCCTTATTGTTAGTTAATATTGCTACACCATTTTTATTCTTTAATTTGAATGATGCATTTAATTCGCCCGTCTTTCTACTAGTACCAGAAGTATAAACAACCACAACTTCATCAGGCTTTAACTTCATTTGTGGAAACTGCCATTTAAAACTAATATCTTCACTATTAGATAAAGAATAATTAGTTATATCTATTGTTTCATTGGATATATTTTTAATCTCTATATAACCACTAAATTCATTATTTCCATTTTTAAAGTTACCCTCATTATCAGCTAGAATTTCATTAATTACAATACTCTTTTCTTCATCACTAATTAACGATTCTAAAAATTCTTTATGCCCTTGTTCATTATTTGAAAAACCCGGAGTTGGCTTGTCTTGTATTACCCATGTTCCATCTTGGTTTCTAGCCATACAAGTATTAGATTCTAAAGCGACTGTCTCAATACCATCTATTACTTTACCATCTGGCCTATATAACGCCACAACCTCTGAACCACTAGATTTTAATTTAAACGATGCATTTAAAACATTATCTTTGTTGCCACTTAAACTAACCACTAAATAACCATTCGCTTTTATTGTCACATCTGGAAATGTCCACTTAATTGTCTGCTCTTCATCACTTAAACCATAATTCTTTAAATTAATATCTTCATTATTACCGTTATATATTTCAATATAATCATATAAATTACCTTCACTATCAGTAATAATACCATTATTAGACGAAACTATTTCATTAATAACAAGAGAATTTATATTAATATTCTCAGAACTTAAAGATTCTTTTTCTAAATCATATGACGCTTCATCAAGTAAAAAACTTAATAGTGATAAAATTACTATTAATAAAATACACATGATTAAAAATAATAAATTTTTTCTTAATTTTTTTATGTTTACTGTCATACAAAACTCCATGATAATTATACTATAATATAAATATTTTATCTATAATTAT
Organism: uncultured bacterium; assembly: GCA_949295285.1. Lineage (GTDB taxonomy): Bacteria > Bacillota_I > Bacilli_A > RF39 > UBA660 > CAG-1000. The sequence goes on along the minus strand of CASFKI010000022.1, from coordinate 13,419 downwards.
AATAAACCTTTACATAAAAAAACTTCTAAAAAGAAGTTTAATTAAATAATTTCATAGTTCTAATCATTTGGGCTGTATAACCTACTTCATTATCATACCAAGCAACTATTTTAACTAGTTGCTTTCCATCGCTTTCAACAACATTAGTCAAAAGACCATCTACCAATGAACCACATTGTTCGCCTAAAATATCACTACTAACTACTGGATCTTCAGTATATTTCAATGTCTTACTTTGTTTTGATTTTATTGTATTATTTATTGATTCTTTAGTTACAAATTTACTAAGTTCTAAAGTAATGTCGACAACAGATCCATCCCCAACTGGAACTCTAAATGCAATACCATCCATTTTACCTTTTAAATGAGGTATAACTTTGCCAATTTGTGATGCAGCCCCAGTAGATGTTGGAATAATATTTAATGATGCAGCTCTACCACGTCGTGAATATATTCCTTTCTTATGTGCAATATCTAGTGTTTCTTGATCATTCGTCATAGCATGAACAGTTGTCATAAAACCTTTAATTATCTTAAATTTATCATCAATTACTTTAACAACCGGCGCTAAACAATTAGTAGTACAACTAGCAGCACTAATTATTAAATCATCACACGAAAATTCATCATTATTAACACCATAAACTATAGTTTTAGTAATATCATCCTTCGCAGGAGCACTAATTATTACATGCTTTGCCCCAGCTTTAATATGCGCCTTACACTTTTCAGTTGAAGTAAATACCCCAGTACACTCTAATACCACATCTACATCTAAATTTTTCCATGGCAAATCCTCAGGATTAGCCTCACCAAATAACTTAATCTTTTTTCCTTTAACGATTAAATTGTTTTCATCATAACTAATCTTAGTTTTATTAGTTCTATGTGATGAATCATACTTATATAAATATGCAATTTGTTCAGGATCTGAATTTAAATTATTTATTGCTACCACATCTATATCCTTATCATCCTGCATCAATCTAAGTGCAAGTCTTCCTATTCTACCAAAACCATTAATGGCTACTCTTAACATTTTTATTCCTCCTTATTCAAAATAACTATCACCAATAAACTCCCTTAATACACTTACATTTGGTACATAAGCCCCAGGTATATTTAAAAAACTTTTCAAAAACTTTAATATTCTTATTGCTTCCTCATAATAAGCAGACTCCTTACTAATTGAATATAACAAAGGTTCTGCAAATAATCTTAATACACCAATTTCATATCCTAAAGACGTATTTACAATTATATCAGCTTGCCTTTGATATGGATAGACATAATCTTCCTCACTCTTTCTCATACCCATCCAATTATTTAATGTTGCCTCAGCAGAATATCCTCTATGCTGATAATCCCTAATCATTCTTCTTAACAATCTAACATCAGTTGTAGAAATATGATTATGCCTATCCAATGCAATTGTTGTAAATGGACTAATATACAATTTCAATTTATTTTTCTTTGGTATTATATGATTCAATTTTTCACTAATAGCATGTAAACCCTCAACAATAATAATTTGATTCTTCTTTAACTTAATTGGATTTCTTTTAAACTCTTTTTCACCAAGTATAAAATTATATGTAGGAATTACTACTTCTTCACCATCTAACAATTTCTTTAAATGATCATTAAATAGCTTTATATCAATTGCATTTATTATTTCATATTCATATGAACCATCTGCTTTTCTTGGACTATCTACTCTATTTACAAAATAATCATCTGTAGATAACACAAACGAATCAACACCTCTTGCTTTTAAATACATAGCAAGTTTCTTGGACGTTGTTGTTTTACCCGATGATGATGGTCCTGAAATAAATACAGACTTAATATTTCTATTATTAACTATCGTGCTAGCAATAGTATCCATATTTTTATTATATATTATTTCATTTTCTTGTATTAAATCAGCAATTTTTCCATCAACTATCATTCTATTTAAATCACCAACATATTTAATTCCAACATTCTCAAGCTGACTCTCACAATCTTTAAATGCATTTAACACTTTACCAGTAGGTATATACTTAGGAACATTATTATTAATTGGATAACTAAGAACTATTCCATTTCCTTCTACATGAGTTAAATCGAATCTTTTTAATGTACCAGTTGAAGCAGGCATTATGTAATAAAAATAATTATAATCATCATCTAATTCATACATTGTCACTGAATCATTAGTCATAAATATATAACTATCCATCTTTTCATATTCACCAACTGATTTATAATATTCAAATGCATCATTTCTAGAAACATTAATTTCTTTAAAAGGAATATCTTTATTACATATTTCTTTCATTTTTTTCTTAATTTCTTTTACTACTAATGAATTAACTTTCCTATTAATTTTAATTTCTGTATATAAACCTTTATCCAAAGAATGTTTAATAAATACCTCTGATTTATCACCATACAATTCTTTAATAGCTTTAATATACACATATTTTAATCCATCTATGTATATTTTTAAACCACTTCTGTCATTTAACATTATACAATTTACGTATGAATCTTGATTAATTTCAAAATCAGCACTAACAACAGACCCATTAATCTTAAGTGCAACTATTTCATCATCCCCAAGTTCTTTTAGTACTTCTCTTACAGTGGTACCCTTATATATATCAAGTAACCTACTATCGTCAAATACCAATTGCACATCTTTCTTCATAAACTCACCCTCTTATTCTATATATATAATATCAAATATTATCAATTTTGTCATTATCTAACAATTAAGTTAACGTTTATTTTCAAATACAATCAAATATAATTAAATTTAAATATGAATCAAGTTTTTTTAAATTTACACATATACATTTGCTAATCTTAACAATAAAAATATATGTATTTTTAGTTGCACACAAAAATTAACAACTTTTTCCATAAATTAACATTTTTATTTCATTAAAGAAAATATAATATCTTTTACCATCGATAATTTAAAGCAATAAATACTCACTATACTAATATTAAAACATATTTTAATAACATTAGTGTCTTTTTTAACATTTTATCGTTTAACTTTTTAACTTTCTTCTTTATCTATAAATAGTAATTTAATAACACTACATGATATCTTAGCATTATGGTATCATTATTAATTATCTTCTTTTTCTTTAATCATTTCTTTTATTTTCCTAAATCTATGATTTATACCACTTTTAGTTATAGGTATTTCTGTTTCACTACTTATGATTTTTGCAAGTTCATCCATAGAACTTTCTTTATATTTTTCTTTATATATACAAACTATTCTTATTTTTTCATCTATTAAATCAAAATCATATAATTTTTTTAATTTTTCTATTAATTTTAATTGTTCATTAGATGCATTTAAACTTCTATCAACATTAGCCTGTTCACAATTATTAAGCCGATTAGTCATGTTTTTATGATCTCTATATATTCTTATATCTTCATAATAAAATAACGCTGTAGTGGCATTTAAAAGCTTTATAAAATCGCTTATTTTTTCTGCTTCTTTTATATATACCATATAATTTTTATCTCTTTTAATCAATTTACTATTAAAATTAAATTCATTTAATAAACTATTAACATAAACTGCTATATCTTCTTTAGATAATACAAATTCTGCATGATATCTATTTCTTTTTGGATCATTTATACTACCACACATCAAAAATATTCCTCTTAAATATGCAAGTTTATCTTCTGATTCATCAACTAAATATTTAGATGGTATATAAATTCTATCTCTATTATCATTGATTATAGATAAATCTTTTAATATAAAATTAACTTTTTCTCTTACAATCAATAAAACTAATCTATTTTTTCTAAGTGAATTTATATTAGAATTATCCATTTCAATATTAATATGATATATTTTTTTAATAAGTTTATATATCCTTCTTGCTACACTAATATTTTCAGTAATTATTTCAAATCTATCATCAAATATTTTAACACCTATATTTAGTATTGCAGATAATTCTGCCATTGTTTGAGAATCACCATATTCTATATTACTTATTTCATTTTTTATATTAGATGTAAATGACATAATTTTCTCCTAATAAAAAGTAGATGTTTAATCCCATCTACTAGTAAATTTAGTATTTTTTGATGGAAATTTAACGTAATTTCTTGGATTTACATAATTTCCTCCATATTGTACACCAAAATGCAAATGTGGTCCAGTAGTACAATAATCATAAGATTCTCCACCGCCAGATGTACCAATCACTGTACTTAGTGTAACATAATCGTTTAAACTTACATTTATTGTATGTAAATGCATATATACTGTAGTATATTCTTTTCCATTAATTCTATGTTTAATATATACTTTATTTCCACCGCAACTAGAATTTGGTTTGTTTGGATTTGCCACTCTTGTAATTTTACTTACAATACCAGCAGCACTAGCATAAACTTTAGTACCCATTGATACACCAATATCAATTCCTTCATGCATTTTATAATAATGTAGTGTAGGATGATATCTAAGACCATATTCACTAGTTACTCTTCCAGAAATAACAGGTCTAGTTAGCCCATCAGCATATGGAACATCAATACAATCTATAATAGAATCAGTTTCTTTACAACCATATTGTTCATATAATTTTTCATATGCTTCTACTTCTTTTTTACTAGCAGTCAAATCTTCTTTAGCATCTTTATGATCATCCATTAAATCATCCATAGATAAATTATATTTTTTTAATGTTGAACTTAATTTAACAATATTTGCTTCATTCTCTTCTATTTTTTTATTTAATTCTACTTTTGCTTTTTCATTTTCATCAATTAAATCATACATACTATCTATTAATTCATCATTATACTTAGATAATTGTTCTACTATTGATACCCTATATATAAAATCAGTAAATGTTTTAGAATTAAATATATACTCAAGAAATACATTATCTCCATCAGAAATTTGTTTAAATAACATAAGATTATCTATTTCTTCTTGTTTTATTTTAATATTTTCATTAAGTTCTTCTATTTTATTTTGTGCTTCTGTTATTTTTTCATCACATTCATTTATATCTTTCTCTATATCAGATAATTCATCCTCAATATTTTTTATTTTATTTGCTACTTGATCTTTTTCTTTGTCAATTTCATTTACTTTTGCTTGATCTTCTGCTAATTTATCTTTTAAATCTTTTAAAGTTGTATTATTAGAGGTAGCATCAGCCGTATCAATAGCTATATAGAAAATCCCAAAACTAATTATTAATAATAATATAATATATTTATTACTTTTTTTTATCATATTTTTAAATACTTTCTTACTGCTCTAAAACTTCCAAATGCACCAACTACAGCACCTATTAAAACAAGAACTAATAATATCATATAAATATATTCATTTGGATTTACTAGCTTAAATATAGCAGTAAAAATTTGCCCTCCTAATCTATCATATAAATATTTATATCCAAAACAACATACTATTATTGGAACAATTGAACCTATTATACCAAGAATAATACCTTCAAAAAAGAAAGGCTGTCTTATATACATATTACTTGCTCCAACTAATCTTCTAATTTCAATTTCTCTTCTTCTTGATTGAATAGTTATTTTGATTGTATTAGTTATTAAAAAGGCTGTTACAATAATTAATGCTATTACAACTACATAAGTTGCTTTTTTTACTATTTCAAATATTTTAACTAATTCTTCAACAGCGCCCTCTCCATATTTAACTATATCAATTTTATTGAGTTTTTTTATTTCATCTGCTGTCTTACCTATGTTATTAATGTCATCAACTCTTACTAAATATGTATCTTGTAATGGATTTGTTTCTTCTGTATAGTTTTGTAATATCCCTGATAATTCTTCAGACTCTTCTTCCCATTGTGATTTAATTTCTTCATTAGAATTAAATGTTACTTCCTTAACATTTTCCATTTTTCTAATAGAATTCCCAATTTCTTGTATTTCCTCATCACTAACACCTTTTTCTAAAAAAATAACAATATTTAAATCATTTTCTGTTTCTTTAATTAAGTTATTTACATTCAAAGACAATAAAATACTAAAACCAACTAATATTAACGTAATAGTTATACATGATATACTTGCAATTGATAATGAGAAATTTCTAAATACACCTTTAAATGATTCTTTAATATTCCTTCCTAAAATTCTAATCGCTCTCACGTCTATACTTTCCTTTCAATATATCTTTTTGAACTAAACCTTTATCTAATATAATTACTCTTTTTTTCATCCTATTTACTATATCTTTATCATGCGTAGCCATTATAATAGTGGTTCCTAATTCATTATTTATTTGATCAATTACTTTAATTATTTCTAATGATGTTTCCGGATCTAAATTACCAGTTGGTTCATCACATATTAATACTTTTGGATTATTAACAATTGCTCTTGCTATTGATACTCTTTGTTGCTCACCACCAGATAATTCATCAGGATAACTTCTTAGTTTATCTTTAAGTCCTACTTGTTCCAATGCTTTTATTGTTCTTTTTCTTACTTCTATTTCTTTTAAACCATATACTTCAAGAGCAAATGCTACATTTTCATATACTGTCAATTTAGGTAATAATTTATAATCTTGAAAAACAATTCCAAGTTTTCTTCTTAACTTATATACTTTTCCATTTCTTAATTTAGAAACATTTACTCCTCCAACAAATACTTCTCCACTTGTTGGTTTTTCTTGTCTATAAAGTAACTTAATTAATGTTGATTTTCCACTACCTGATGCCCCTATTAAAAACACAAATTCTCCCTTAGCAATTTTCAAATTAACATCACATAAAGCATTTACTCCATTATTATATCTTTTATAAACATTATTAAGTTCAATTAACTGCATACTTCCTCCATATATATATTATAAATTAAAATTATTTAATCTTCAAATAGTAATTTTTTCCTCTTAGTACCACCTAAAACTTCATAACAATCACTTACTACAATAAATGAATCTGGATCTATTTCACGTATGGCGGTTTTTAATAACGAATATTTTTCGGTTGGAACAACGCACATAAGCATGGTTCTTTTTTTATGAGAAAATACTCCTTGACTATCCAATTCAGTAATACCACTTTTAATATTTTTTATTATAAAATCTTCAACTTCGCTTTTCATTGAAGTTTGAATAAAAAATGTTTTTGAAGAACTTATTCCAAGTAAGAATCTATCAATTAAATATGATGAAATTGTAGTTATTATTATTGAATACATAATTGCAGTATATCCGAAAGTAAATCCTCCTAATAAAATTATTATATATCCAATATATTTTAATATAACACCAAGTGGTTGCTTTAAAAATTTTTGTAATATTAATGCTAATATACTTGTTCCACCTGAATTAAAGCCTGATTTATATATTAAACTCTCTCCAAATCCAATACCAAAACTAGCTGCTAAAACATATAATAGTATATTATCAAAAGAAAAATTAATTAAATAAGGTATATTTTCAGTAAAATATACAAATAAAGTATATATAGAAGCTCCAACAATACTCATAAGAGATTCTTTAAATCCTAGCATAAATACACTTAAAATAATTAATATTGCGTTTCCAAGCAATAATACTAAAGTAGAATTTAAATTTAATAAATCATTAAATATAATAGCAACACCACCTAAACCTCCAATAACAAAATTGTATGGAACGCAAAATAGATTAAATGATAGTGCAGATATTATAGAACCAATTACAAATATTGCTGAATTTATAGCTATATTTTTTTTATATATTTTTTTTAATTTTTCCCTTTGTTTCTTTTTTCCAAATAACAACATAATTACCTTCTCCATTGTAAATTATATCAAAAAAATCAATTAATTTCTACTATTTGCATTTATTTTAAATTCAAAATAAAAAGTAGATTTTATCTACTTTATATTTTTTAAAGGATATCTTTTTGTAATTTCAAGAACTTTATTTTTTAATTCTTTTAATTTTATATCATTATCAAAATTTGTTAATGCTTCACAAATAATATCTGCAATTAATATAAAATCTTTTTCTTTTAAGCCCCTTGTTGTCATAGCCGGTGTCCCTATTCTAAGTCCGCTTGTTACATTAGGCTTTTCTGTATCATATGGAATTGAATTTTTATTAACTGTAATACAAATATTATCTAATATTTTTTCAGCTTCAGCACCTGTTATATTAAAACTCTTTTTAACATCTATTAACATTAAATGATTCTCTGTAGCTCCTGATATTACTTTTACACCATTTTTAATAAATTCATTTGACATTGCTTTCGCATTTTTAATAATATTTTTTGCATATGTTTTAAATTCTGGTTGCAACGCTTCATAAAAGCATTGCGCTTTAGCTGCAATCACATGCATTAGTGGTCCTCCTTGAATACCAGGAAATATAACTTTATTTATCTTTTTTATAATTTCCTCGTTATTAGTTAAAATTAATCCACCTCTTGGACCTCTTAAAGTTTTATGAGTTGTTGTACTTACAACATCTGCATAAGGAACTGGATTTTGATGTTCACCTGCTGCAACTAATCCAGCAATATGTGCCATGTCGACAAATAAGTATGCACCTACTTTATCAGCAATTTCCCTAAAACGTTTAAAATCAATACTACCAGCATAAGCAGATGAACCAGCTATTATCATTTTAGGTTTTTCTTTTATTGCTAATTTTTCAATTTCATCATAATTTAATTTTTCAGTTACTGGATCTATTTCATAACCAATAATATAATAATCTATTCCACTAAAATTAACTGGGCTTCCATGTGTTAAATGCCCTCCTTGTGCAAGAGACATTCCAAGTACCTTATCTTTTGGACTAATTAATGCTCTATATACAGCCATATTAGCACTACTTCCACTATGAGGTTGAACATTTGCATATTTTGCACCAAATAATTTACAAGCATATTCTATTGCTTTACTTTCAAATATATCTATATATTGACAGCCACCATAATATCTTTTATTTGGATATCCTTCGGCATATTTATTAGTTAAAATACTTCCTTGAAGTTTTAATATAGCCTTAGAAACATAATTTTCACTAGCTATCAACTCAATATTATTTTCCTGCCTTTTTCTTTCATCAGACAATGCTTTTTTTAATTCTTCATTCATATTACTCACCCAATATAATATTAACATAATTATACTAAAAAATATATAAATATTTTAAATTTTAAAACCTTGCTATTTTATAGCAAGGTTTTATATTATTGTTGATTATTTTCTTGATTTACATCCACCATATTTGGCATCTCAATATTAATTTCATTTGTAACTGGTATTTCTTCAACAGCTGGTGTTGTAGAAGTTTGCGATACAAACATTGGTTTCTTATTTTCAGAAGTTACAGTCACTTGAGCATCAATAGATGCTGTTTCTTCTGGTAATTTAAATTCATAACTATCAGATGGTTGTGGTATAGATGTTTGTGCCACTTCAGGAACAGCTTCGATTGCAGGAATTGATTCTTCTGTAGATGGAACCTCAACACTAGGTGATACATCCACTACAGGTGTTTCCATTATTGGTACTGGTTCTATTGTTGGAATTGTATCAACACTTGAAGAAGGTTCTACATTAGTGTTATTTTTAATTACAGGAGTGCTTACCATTGTAGGCGCAACATCTACTTCCGGCGTTGGTTCAACAACAGGTGCTGTTTGCACTTCAGAAGTTGCAATTGTTGAAGCATTTTCTACTGATGCAGTTAAATTTGAATCTGATGTTGATGTTTGTTCTATTACTTGAGGCTCATTATTTGTAGGTATTTGAGTATTTGTTGCAAATGCTGAATTATCAACTATTACTCCATCAGCTCCAACAGTTGCACTTTCAACAAAATTGGTATTTGTTGTTACTTGATTTATTGTATTATCAACAGAAGCACTAACATCATTAGTATTTATTTCAGTTGTAGATATTTCTGTTGATTGTAAATTACTGTTTTCTGCATTATTTGTTTGACCATTTTGTTCAAATTCTGTATGAATAGGTTCTTTTGCAACTTTTTTCTTCTTACTATTAATAATTATTACTATGATAATAATAATTCCAATTAATCCTAATACTCCACCAACTAACATATAAATATTAGTTTTATTCAAAATATCAAATTCAAATTGAATTGAAGTCTCACCAGACATTAATGAATTTGTTAAATTCCATTTTAATTCTTTGCCATCTTCACTAACATTTTCAGAATTAGTGCTTATATTTTTTCTTGGTATATTAACATTAAATGTAAATTCAAACTCTTTTGCTAATTCCATTAACTGTTCCATACCACCAAAATCTTCAATATCTATAGGTAAACTTAATGATTCATCATCACTACTATTTTCTTGACCCAAAACGCTATCATCAGACAAAGTTGCATTTTCAACATTATCCTCAGTATTATCTTCAATATCAAATGACTCTCCACTTATTACAAAATCAGCTTTATATGTGTCTTTTAAAAATCCTTTTGTAACTTTAAATATTTTGATATCCCCAATTTCTTCATTATTATATGCTTTTGTAAATAATTCATTAATATTTACTTTTATATCATTTCCTTCTTGAGATATCTCATCTATATTTTTAATATTTTTTATTATTCTAACTCCTGGATATTCATCATCTTCTATCTTCTGAGCAATATAAGATGTATCTTCTTCATCAGCTACTGCTTGTATAATTTTATCAATTAACTCATCTTGTGAATCGCCTAATAAATCGCTTAATAATTGACTTGAAAATTTTAAATCTACTGACAAATCCATACTTTTGTCATCTTTAATATTCATCCCGGTATTAAATTTCATACATCCCGTTAAAATAAATAAAATTGATAATACCAAAACTCCACTTTTAAACTTTTTCATATCACACCTTCCCTACTATATATGATTATATCAATATTTTTGGAAAATGCAAATAAAAAAATCATCTTTGATTAAATTTTTTACAAAAATGATTTTAATTTTTCTATTTCATTTTCTTGAAACTTTAAAAAATTTTCTGCTAATTTTAAATATTTCTTTTCTGCTACTGCAGAATATCTTTTAATTTTAGCACTTATATTAACCGTTCCCATAGTAAAACCTTCAATTAGCATTTGCGCAAGAGCTGGGTCACTATTATCTTTAATTGTTTCCATTTTAATTTCCATATCACTCCCGAGCTTAGCCATAATACCACTAGTCTTTGGTTTAACTTCATTTCTTGATAGTATTTTTTCAGCTTCGTTCATAAATTTTTCATATTCTTTGATTTCACTTTCTAAAACATGCTTAATTTTATTTTCTTTATTCAAAAGTAAATCTAATAAATTAGTAGTAGTATATACTCCCATTTCTGCATCTTTATATATATGCATTATCAATTCCATATTTTCATTCATTTTCTTCACCACTAATATTATTAACAATAATTTTAAAAATTATGTAATAAATTTATAAATAGTTTATTTATCAAGGGTATCCATAATATTAGGTAAAATTTGTATTTTTCTAGACATTATTCCCTTAATTTCTACACCTTCATAAATTTTATCTAATTTAAAACTTATTTTAATTATTTCTTCTGCATTTTTATTATAAATACAATAAGATGTATTATCTAAAAAATCAGTTACAAACAATGTTAATACTCTATATCCTTCTTTCTCTGCTTTTTCATCCAAAAATATTGATATTTCATTAACTCTTTTCTTAATAGAATTAAAATCAGTAATAAGTATTTGTCCTATTCCAATCATATCATCATTAATCCTATAATTTTTAAAATCCTTATTTAAAATTTGTTCTAGTGATAAGCCCTTTATACTCATTCCCTGCTTTAGCATTTCTTTTCCATATATTTTATAATCTATCCCAGCTATTTTTGATAAATTTATTAATGCATCACTATCTCTTATGGTAGTAGTAGGAGATGATAATAATAAAGTGTCTGATATTATTGCTGAGGCCATAATACCTGCAATATTTGAAGGTATCTCAACGCCATTTTCGTTATACATATCATATATAATTGTACTAACACTTCCAGTTCTAGAATTTCTAAAATTTATTGGTTTCTTTGTTACTATATCTCCTATATTGTGATGATCTATTACTTCTAATATTTCGGCTTCATCTAAGCCATCAACACTCTGACTATAATTATTATGATCTACTAGTATTACTTGTTTCTTTTCTATATTATTTGTATCAGTTAATGTAAGAAGTCCTTTACATTCATTTTTATTATTTAAAATAGGATAATTTGTATGTTTTAAAGTTCTACTAATATCATAAAAATCTGATAGATAATCTACTTCTTTTAGAGTATAAGCTTCTTCCTTTCTCATTACATTTTTAATATAATTAGACATAAACAATAGTTTATTAACTTCATATGTTTGTAAATCGGTTTTAATAATATTAATTTTATTATTCTTAGCTTTAACTAATAAATCAGTATCAATATTGCTACCTGCTACTAAAACTATTAATTTTACTTTAGATGAAATAGCATAATCTAAAATAGCACGCCTATCTCCAATAACTAAAATATTACTTTCATCTAATTTAACTTTTTCTATAAATGTTGAATGTGAATAAGTTGCTGCTATTACATTACCATTAATTTCTTTGTCATATTTTAACACTTTTTCTCCATTTAAAATATTAAGTAAATTACCATATGAAGTGTTTATTTTATGATAATTACCATTTATTATCTCTCTCGCTATTTCTTTTAATGAAACATAACCAAAATACCTATTTTTATTTTCAACAACTGGTATTCCTGTTAAAGAATATTTATTCATATAATCAAAAGCATCTTTAATAGATAAATTTTTATCAATATAACAATTCCTATGATAATTAACATCTTTTATTTGTAATTTAACATCTCCAAGATGAAATATATGTTTAAAACCAAAATAATCAAGTACATATTTGGTTTCCAAGTTAATATTTCCAAGGACTGTAGGAATTGTATTCATACCTAATTGATTCTTAAGATATGATAGTGCAATAGCAGCACACACTGAATCCGTATCAGGATTTTTATGTCCAAAAACATATGTTATTTTATTATTCATAATATTCACCTACTTTATATATATTTAAAATTCTATTAATTTATATTCTCTATTACTAATTACTAATTCACTTGCTCTTTCAATAGTATCAATTATATATTTTCTCTCAATGAAATCTTGTTTTCCTTTATTGTGAATTTATATATTAAGTCTATAAATATTTGGTATAAAACAATCAAATTCCAAACTTATAAGTAAACCAATATCTTTAATGCAAGGATTTTCTACAACCCAACAACAATTACAATCAACAGATAAATTTGCTATTACATTTATATACACAATATTATATTTCATGTAATTTACAATCGAAGATGCAATCACAACAT
>CASFKI010000021.1:0-4806 GCA_949295285.1 uncultured bacterium | reverse complement strand
ATATCAATATATTCATTATTGATCCATTCTATCTTAATAGGTATTATTATTAATATATATAATAATATTTTTTCTTCTTCTAATAAATTCATATTATCATTATATATTTTAAATAAGTAATTAAAATTTAATTTATATCCTTCTTTAATATAAAATTTATATAAATCTAATATAGGAGTATCAATCAAAGCCCCATCAAAACTAACTAAATAATCAATATCTGATTTAATAAAATGTTTTAAAGATAAATTATTATGAACAACGCAAACTCTTTCTGTAGTTTTATTTTCAACTAGTCTAAACCACTTATTTAATAAACTAGAAGCAATATTTAAATTACTTTGAATAATAGAATAATTTCTAGCAAAAAGATAATGAGATGGGCTCATAAACATTTCATTTTCAACCTCATCAATTATTTTTTCATAGTATTTTTTTAAATATTCTATATTTCCATTTAAATTATTATATATTTTCTTATATTTACTTTTACTAACATCTTTATAATACATAGTTTTATTATGCATCAATGATACTAATTTTATAAAATCATTTCCTATAATTTTCTCATGATATTTTTTCTTTTTAATATATTCGTATATTATATATTCATCATCATACTTTAATATTTTAGGGCAATTATCAAAGCCAACTGTATTAAAAAAATCATATATATCAATAACATTCTTATTATATTTCTTTTTAACTATATCGTTTTCTATTATTACATTATTAATATATTTTTTACTCATTTATACTTGGAATAATAATTTTATCACCAACATTAATCTCATTTATATTATTATATTCTTTTAAATCATTTATAGTAACATTATATTTATTACATATAGTTTCAATATTGTCATTATCTCTTACTATATATACTTTATAAGTATAATATTTATTTTCAGTATTTATTATGTTATTAGTAATATTATCTATATTATTTTCTATCTCATTATTATGAGATTCTTCATCTTCCATAGAATCAATATTCAAATCTAAATCATTAAAATAATTATCCATAAAATCACTTTCACTTTCTTTAGTAATATTTTCTTCATCTTCTTCTTTTATTTCTTCTTTAGTAGTTTCAACTTCAGGCTCTTCCTCTTCACATGTTAATTCTAAATTAATTAAAACGTTTAATATATCTTTATCTACACTATATTTAAAATCTTCTATTTCTATTTTTATTGTATCTCTTTGTACTTTTTTAGATATAGCAATTGAAAATGGTATTGAATAGTAAAAATCTTCTTCTAATATACTAGCAGGTGTTATTTTATAACTTCCCGAAATATCGACAGAACCGCAAATTAAATCATTATCTATTTTATAATCATGATCTAGAGATATATTAGTTATTTCACCTATTTTTGTTTTAAAAATAATATCTTTTTTTAATGGAATAATTTCTTTCATACTCATCTCCTTTAATAAATAATATGAAAAAAAATATTCTTTATGCAAAAGAATATTTTATTTAAATATATAATCATATATTTCTTTATAATTAGAAACTGATATATAATTAATATTATCTTTTAAATCTTTTTCTAGCCATTGTACATCGTTTAAATTATCACTTGGAATAAATAATTTATTTATATTATTTTTTCTTGCTGCGATTGATTTATCTTTTATTCCACCTACTACTAATATATCTCCTTTTAGTGATATTTCTCCACTCATTGATATATCGCTTGGAATAATTTTATTTTTAATTAATGATAATATTGCCGTAGTAATTGCCACACCTGCAGATGGACCATCTTTTGAAGTTGCATTTTGTGTAAAATGTATATGAATATCATGATTTAAAAAATACTCTTCATCTATGTCAAAATATTTTGCATTGCTTTTAATATAACTAATAGATACTTCTATGCTCTCTTTTATAACTGTACCAAGTGAACCAGTAAATGTGTAATGGCCACTCCCACTATAATCACAACATTCAATATCAAGCGCTATACCACCATTAGTTGAAGAAGCTACTGCTCTTACTACTCCACTATTTATAATTTTTTTATTAGTTGCATTAAAAAAGAGCTCTTTTTCTAAATAATTTTTAACATCGGCACAATGTATTCTTACACCAATTATTTTTCTTGATGATTTAATATGATTTGTTATTACTTTTCTAGTTATTTTATTTAGACATCTTTCTAACTCTCTAACTCCACTTTCATTAGTATACTCATCTATTATTTTCTTTATAGCTGAAGTATCAAATTTAATAACATTTTTCGAAAGACCATGATGTTTAAGTATGTTTGGAATTAAATAGTTTTCACTAATGTATAATTTTTCTGAGTCAGAATATCCAGATAAATTAATAATTTCAAGTCTATCTAATAGCGCTATTGGAATTGTAGATATATCATTAGCTGTAAGAATAAATAAAACTTTGCTTAAATCAATTTCTTCATCAACATAATTATCAACAAATCTATTATTTTGAGATGAATCAAGAATATCCAATAGTGTACTTGCTGGATCCCCTTTATAATCTTTTTTTAATTTATCAACTTCATCTAACAATAATACGGGATTTTTGCTATTGCATTTTATTAAAGATGTGACTATTTTCCCAGGATTAGATCCAATATATGCTCTTCTATGTCCTATTAGCTCTGAAGAATCACTCATACCGCCAAGAGAAATTTTAACAAAATTTCTATTTAAGGCTTGAGCTATAGATTCTGCAAATGTTGTTTTACCTACCCCAGGAGGACCAACTAAGCATATAATTGGACTATTCACATCTTCAGATATGCTCTTAACTGCTATATATTCAATTATTCTATTTTTAGCATCTTGCATTCCATAGTGAGTAGCATTTAATCTTTTTTCTATTTTTAATAAATCTTTTTCATCTTTAGTTTCTTTATACCAAGGAATATTCAATAAATAATCAATATAATTTCTAATTATTCCAGCATCTGGACTCATTTCACTAGAAGCATCATATCTAGTTATTTCTTGAAGTAATTTATCTCTAATTCTGCTTGGAAGTATTTCATTATTAACTTTATCTCTTAAATTAATAACATCTTCCTCTTTAGATACATTTTCTCCAAGTTCATCTTTGATAACTTTTAGTTTTTCTTTTAAAATATATTCTTTTTGAGTATCATCAAGTCCTTTTTTTATTTCACTTTCAATATGCCCTTCAAGATCTATAATTGCGCTTTCAATTGCTAACTCTTTTATTAATGTTTTGCTTCTACTAATAGATGAACTATCTAACATTAATGATAACTTTTTATCAAAAGACAATTGTAAAAAATTACCAATTAAATCAGTTAATTTATCAAGTGAAATATTAGAATGTATTTGTGACATAATTGCATTAGTAACAAAAGGATTTTTATCTACATAGTTTTCAAATTCATTTAATAATTTTCTTGAATAAGCCATTGCTTCAATTTCGCTATCTTGATTTTCAATATTTGTAATTATACTATCTAATATATCGTCTTCATTAGAATAATTAACATAACTTATTACTTTAACTCTATATAAACCAGTTATTATTAATCTCATATTACCATTAGGTAAATCAATAATACTTTTTATTTTACCAACTACACCTATTCTAGGTAAATCAGAAGCATCTGGCATTTCTTCTAAAGAATTTAAGGGACAAACAACTAAAACTTCACTATCATGGTATAATTTAGAAATTTCAGTTACTTTTTTACTTATTTCACTTTTAATTTCTACTCTAACCTCTTGATAGGGAAGCAACACTAATTTCTTGAGTAAAATAACAGGTAAATTACTTTTGATCATTTGTTCCTCCTTGCCCCTATGGCTAATTATTATAAAAGGTTATTTTATAAATGTAAATAAAAAAATGAAAAAATTTTAAAATATTTTTTCATTTTGTTTTTTTTGTTTATTTTTATTTATTTTATGCTTGATTTTGTTTTTTAAAAAGTTATTTTTTAACCAAAAAAACATTTACAATCTGTCAAAAGTAATTCCTTTTATTTTCTCTTGCTTAATCGCATTTACTATAACATTTGACACTCTTTCATAATCAACTTCTCCCTTAATAGGAATATTTTTATATTTAGATATTTTAATAAATATATTTTCTATTTCATTATAATCAAATTCATCAATTCCAAATTCTTTCTTGAGAATATTTTTATAATATTTATCTAATATATCTAATATATGTATTGCAATATCCTCAATTGTAACAACTTCTTCTTTAATAATTGTCATACTAGCTAAGTTTAAAGCTTGAATTCGATCTTCAAACTTAGGCCATAATATGCCTGGTGTATCAACCAAATCCATAAAATCATTTATTCTAGTCGTGCTAAGTCCCTTTGTAACACCAGGTTTATTTCCAACATTTAGAATGTTTTTGCCAACTAATCTATTAATTAATGTACTTTTTCCAACATTAGGAACGCCTATTACCATACATTTAGCTTTTTTAGGTAGCAGTCCCTTTAATTTTCTTTTATTATTTTCATCAATCATTATATTTTTAATCTCACTAATTATTTTTTTATAATCAGTCGTATTCTTAGAATTACAAGTTATAATTATGCTTCCATCAAATTTGTATTTATCTATCCATTTATTGGTTTCTTGCATATCACATAAATCATATTTATTAAAAACTAATATGCTTTTTTTGTTTTTAGTAAATTCTTTTAAATCTGGTATTCTAGAGGATAATGGGATTCTAGAATCAATAACTTCTATTATTATATCAATAGTAGAAATATTATCTTTTATTTCTCTTTTAGTTTTGGCCATATGCCCTGGATACCAGTT